>NZ_KB892206.1:0-407095 GCF_000373685.1 Streptomyces sp. PsTaAH-124
CCGCTGATCCGGGGGCGGGGCGGTGTGTGGTCAAGGTGCGCAACGGGCAGGGCTGCCGGGCCGTTGAGGGAGGTATTGGACGTCCCGACTCAGCAGCACGGGGGTCCTGTTGGTTCCGTATCCTGCCGCACTCGACCTGCCTCACGCGCTGATCGAATGGGTCACGATGCTCATCGTCACCCGTGAAGGTGACCGGCGGTGCAAACTGCCGCCGCACTGGCGTGCGCTGGTCGCACTCGTGTACCTGCGCCGCCACGACACCCTCGCCCGTATCGCCGCAGCGTTCGGGATATCCGTCGGCACCGCACACGCCTACGTCACCGCGGTCTCACTCTGGAGAGGAAACGCTGAAAACGCTGACTACCTCGGGCACAACGATCCGGGCTTCACGCTCCGGGTCTACACGCATCTGATGCCGAGCAGCGACGCACGGGCCAGAAAGGCCGTGGACAGCCTGTACGAGGCCACCGATCCGGTGCCGGACGGCCCAGAGACGGCCCAGGGCCAGTGAGACGCGGTGGGGCGGACGGTCCGTGACCGCCCGCCCCACCTGCCAAGTCAGCGATAGACCAGCTCTGACCTGCGCTTACAGCACCGGCAGATGCTTCCGCAGTTCGTACGCCGTGACCTCGCTTCTGTACTCCTCCCACTCCTGCTTCTTGTTGCGGAGGAAGAAGTCGAAGACGTGCTCGCCGAGGGTTTCGGCGACGAGGTCGCTGTTCTCCATGAGGGTGAGGGCCTCGCCGAGGTTCTGGGGGAGGGGTTCGATGCCCATGGCGCGGCGTTCGGCGTTGGAGAGGGCCCAGACGTCGTCCTCGGCGCCGGGGGGGAGTTCGTAGCCCTCCTCGATGCCCTTGAGGCCGGCGGCCAGGAGGACGGCGTAGGTGAGGTACGGGTTCGCGCCGGAGTCGATGGAGCGGACCTCCACACGGGCGGAGCCGGTCTTGCCGGGCTTGTACATGGGGACGCGGACCAGGGCGCTGCGGTTGTTGTGGCCCCAGCAGATGTAGGAGGGGGCCTCGCCGCCGGCGCCCGCGGTGCGCTCGGAGCCGCCCCAGATGCGCTTGTAGGAGTTGACCCACTGGTTGGTGACCGCGCTGATCTCCGCCGCGTGCCGCAGCAGGCCCGCGATGAAGGAACGGCCCACCTTGGAGAGCTGGTACTCGGCGCCGGACTCGTAGAACGCGTTCCGGTCGCCCTCGAAGAGGGAGAGGTGCGAGTGCATGCCGGAGCCGGGGTACTCCGAGAACGGCTTGGGCATGAAGGTGGCCTGGAGGCCCTGCTCCAGCGCGACCTGCTTCATGACCAGGCGGAACGTCATGATGTTGTCGGCGGTGGAGAGCGCGTCGGCGTAGCGCAGGTCGATCTCCTGCTGGCCGGGCGCGCCCTCGTGGTGGGAGAACTCCACCGAGATGCCCATCGACTCCAGCATGGTGATCGCCTGGCGGCGGAAGTCCATGCCGATGGCCTGCGGGGTGTGGTCGAAGTACCCGGAATTGTCGGCGGGGGTGGGGCGGGAGCCGTCCAGCGGACGGTTCTTCAGCAGGAAGAACTCGATCTCCGGGTGGGTGTAGAAGGTGAAGCCCAGGTCGGAGGTGCGGGCGAGGGCCCGCTTGAGGACGTAGCGGGGGTCGGCGAAGGACGGGGAGCCGTCCGGCATCAGGATGTCGCAGAACATCCGGGCCGTGCCGGGGCCCTCCGCGCGCCAGGGCAGGATCTGGAACGTGGACGGGTCGGGCTTGGCGATCATGTCCGACTCGTAGACCCGGGCGAAGCCCTCGATGGCGGAGCCGTCGAAGCCGATGCCCTCGTCGAACGCCTGCTCAAGCTCGGCGGGGGCCACGGCCACGGACTTGAGGAAGCCCAGCACGTCGGTGAACCACAGGCGCACGAACCGGATGTCGCGCTCCTCCAACGTCCGGAGCACGAACTCCTGCTGCTTGTCCATCTTCCGCTTCCCCATCCTTGCTGGTCAGGCCGCCTGTGTCCGTACGTAGGCACGAGAGGCGGTCGGGCACGCGAGCATCACACCACACCACCGTTTCACACGCGTTGCGGACCGTCGTTCCCACGCGTCACGGGCCTCGGGCCGGGGGCCGTCCCGGGTCCGGCCGGGACCAGGTGCGCCGGGTCCGGGCGCCGGGTCGGCGGGTGTGCTGCTCCGCTGCCCATCTTGCCCCCTGTACGGCTCCCCCGTAATGGCCGGAACCTCCTCCGGCGTGAGCGACGCCACTCCCTTTTAATTTGCATCTCAGATGCAAGTTTTCATACCGTCGAAGCGGTCGAGCGGTCGAACTTGTGAGCGGTCCGAGCGGTCCGAGCGGTCCGGTCGATCTTTCGTCGAGCCTTCGAGGAGACACGATGCTGTCCGAGCAGTCAGCAGCCACCGTCCGCGCCACCCTCCCCGCCGTGGGCGCGGCCATCGGCGAGATCACCGAGCGCTTCTACGCCCGGCTGTTCGAGGCCCACCCGGAGCTGCTGCGCGATCTGTTCAACCGCGGCAACCAGGCGTCCGGCGCCCAGAAGCAGGCGCTCGCCGGCTCCATCGCCGCCTTCGCCACCCACCTGGTGGACCACCCGGACCAGCGCCCCGACCTGATGCTGCACCGCATCGCCCACAAGCACGCCTCGCTGGGCATCGCCCCCGAGCAGTACCCGATCGTCCACGAACACCTGTTCGCCGCCATCGCCGAGATCCTCGGCGACGCCGTCACCCCCGAGGTCGCCGCCGCCTGGACCGAGGTCTACTGGCTGATGGCGAACGCCCTCATAGCCGTCGAGAAGCGCCTGTACGAGCAGAGCGAGCAGACCGGCTGGCGCGCGTGGACGGTCGTCGGACGCGTCGAGGAGACCGCCGACGTCGCCACCTTCCGGCTGCGCCCCGCCGACGGCGGCCCGGTGCCCGGCCACCGCGCCGGGCAGTACGTCTCGGTCGGCGTCCGTCTCGCGGACGGCGCCCGGCAGATCCGCCAGTACAGCCTGACCGCCGCCCCCGGCTCACCGGAGCGGCAGTTCGCCGTCAAGCGGGTGAGCGGCGACGCCGCGACCCCCGACGGCGAGGTCTCCAACCACCTGCACGCGCACGTCCGCGAGGGTGACGTCCTCCAGCTGTCCGCCCCCTACGGCGACCTCGTCGTCGAGGACACCACCGCGCCGCTGCTGCTCGCCTCCGCGGGCATCGGCGTCACCCCCGTGATCGCCATGCTGGAGCAGCTCGTGCTCGACGGCCGCACCGCCCCCGTGACCGTGGTGCACGCCGACCGCTCCCCCGCCGCGCACGCGCTGCGCGCCGAGCACGAGGCGTACGCGGCCAAGCTGGCGGACGGGCGGACGGCCTTCTTCTACGAGGAGGGCGCCGAGGGCGCCGCGCGGTCCGGCCTGGCCGACCTCACCGGCATCGACGTCCCGGCCGGTACGCGGGCCTACCTGTGCGGGCCGCTGCCGTTCATGCGGGCGGTGCGCGAGCAGCTCCTCGCCCGGGGCGTGGCCCCGGCCGACATCCACTACGAGGTCTTCGGGCCCGACCTGTGGCTGGCGGAGGGTGCGGCCTGATCCGCGTGGCCCCTGGGTCCGGCCCGGTGTGCAAGCCGTCGGCCGGAGGCGGTTCCCCCGACCGCGGTCCCTGAACGGTCAGGTGCCGTCCGGCCGCCGCGCGGTCGGCAGGCCCAGCAGCAGCGGGCCCGTCGGGGAGGCGACCATGTCGGCGACGGTGAGCGGGTCGAGGGAGGCGTAGAACGCCTCCTGGGCCCGGCGCAGGGCGCCGCGCAGGCGGCAGTCGGAGTTCAGCGGGCAGGGGTTCGCGCCCTCGCAGTCGGCGACGTCGCCCTCGCCCTCCAGGGCGCGCACGATCGCGCCGACCGACGCGCCGCGGCCCGCCTCGGTGAGGGTCAGGCCGCCGCCCCGGCCGCGACGGGCGGCGAGCAGGCCCCGGTGCTGGAGTTCGGCGACGACCTTCGCGGCGTGCGTGTACGGCACGCCCATGTCCGCCGCGACCTCCCTGGTCGTGGGGCTCGATCCGCCCGCGACGGCGAGCCTCATCAGGACGCGCAGCGCCATGTCGGTGGAGCGCAGCAGCCGCATGCCGCCAGCCTAAATAATGCGCATCTGCCATTCAACTTATCCGCACAGCCGCACAGCCGTATCCCCGTACCCGCGTCTGGCGCTTCCCGCTCTCCCCTCCGCGCGCCCTCCCCCACTACGATCAGCGCGCACTCGCACCGCGCCCCCGGCGTCCGGGCCCCGCCGCCCGGCCCCACGGCACCCCCGCCATGCCGCCCCACCCGTCCCATCCGTCCCGTCCGTCCCGTCCGAACCCCCATCCCCATCCGACCGTGACACGAAGGACTTCCCCATGGGCTCCGCGAAGAAGCCGGACAGCACCGCCACCGGGCAGCGCAAGGCGCGCATCGAGGAGATGCGCCGTGCCGACCGGTCCCGGGAGCGCCGCAACCGGCTTCTGGTGATCGCGGCGAGCGTGGTCGTCGTCGTGGGTCTGGCCGTGGGCGGCGTGGTGCTGGTCCAGTCGCGGTCCGACGACGGCACCCCGGTCGCGAAGGAGAGCGCGTCCGGGTCGGCGTCGAGCGGCATGGACGGCAAGAACAGCAAGAACAACAACGACAAGAACGGGAAGGGCACTTCCGGCCACTTCGAGACGGGCAAGGACGGGGTGCGGACCTGGAAGGGCACGCTGGGCCGTACGCACACCACGGACCCCGTGACGTATCCGATGGAGCCCCCGGTCGGCGGTGACCACAACCCGGTCTGGCAGAACTGCAACGGCGACGTCTACACCGCCCCGCTGAAGAACGAGCACGCCGTGCACGCGCTGGAGCACGGCGCGGTCTGGGTGACGTACGACGCCAAGGCGCCCAAGGCGGACGTGGACGCGCTCGCGGCGAAGGTGCGCAGGACGCCGTACTCGCTGATGAGCCCGGTGGCCGACCAGAAGGACCCGATCATGCTGTCGGCGTGGGCGCACCAGCGCACGGTGACGGGCGCGGCCGACCCGAACGTGGACGCGTTCTTCGCCCAGTTCGTCCAGGGCCCCCAGACGCCGGAGCCGGGGGCCGCCTGCACGGGCGGGGTGGACCGGTGAGGGTCGCCGGGCTGGTCGCGGGTGCCGTGGCCACGGCCGTGATCGCCGTCGGCGCGATCGGCTACGCGGTCGCGGAGGGCGGCGGCCCGGCCGGTCCGGCGGACGGCTCTGCGGCGGCGGGCGCCACGGCTCCGGCCCTGACGGTGCCGGCCGCCGGCTCGGCGGACGCCGGTTTCGCCCGGGACATGGCGGTCCACCACCAGCAGGCCGTCGAGATGTCGTACATCGTGCGCGACCGCACGAGCGACCCGGAGGTGCGGCGGCTCGCCTACGACATCGCGCAGACCCAGGCCAACCAGCGCGGCATGCTGCTGGGCTGGCTCGATCTGTGGGGGCTGCCGAAGGTGTCGGCGGGTCCGCCGATGGCGTGGATGGGGATGGGCGGCGCGGCCTCCCGAGCGACAGGCGCGGACGGCGCGCTGATGCCGGGGATGGCCACCGACGCGCAGTTGAAGGAGCTGGGCCGGCTGCGCGGACGTGCGGCCGAGGTGCTGTATCTGCGGCTGATGACGGCGCATCACCGCGGCGGCATCCACATGGCACAGGCGTGTGCCGCCGCCTGCGCGGTGGGGGCGGAGAAGCGGCTGGCGCAGGGCATGGCGGACGCGCAGCAGTCGGAGATCGACTTGATGGCGGACATGCTCAGGAAGCGTGGCGCGGCGACCGGTTCGTGACACCGCACGACCGGAATCCGGGGAACGAAGACCGCAATTCGTGCGCTATACACCGCTCCTGACGGTTCCTTGGGTTTCTCTTGGCCTGCGTATTCCCCTGGCATGCACGGTTCATCGGGAAGAGTGGCACTCGATCGTGTGATCCATTCAGGGGCCACACCGCCGCGGTCGTCATGCCGGGTCACGCGAGGTCCGACCACTCATTGCGTTACATGCGATCCGCATCGCAGGGGGTTATATGAGATCGAACCGCGCCACCGTGCGGGCCGGAGTGAGCCTGGCAGCGACACTGCCGATGGTCGCCGGCGCGCTGGTGCTCGGCATACCCGCGGCGCACGCCGCGGGCCACTCGGGCCGTCAGGCCGTCACGGGCACCAAGCCCGCGTGGGCCACGGCCAAGGCGGACAAGGGTGCCACCGCCGACAGCGCCCAGGTCACCGCCCGGGTGTACCTGGCCGGCCGCGACGCGGCGGGCCTGGCCGCCTACGCCAAGGCGGTCGCCGACCCGTCCTCGCCGTCCTACGGCAAGTACCTGAGCGCCGAACAGGCGCAGACACGCTTCGGTGCGACGAAGGCCCAGGTGGCCGCCGTCACGTCGTGGCTGAAGTCGACGGGTCTGAAGGTCACGTCCGTCACGCCGCACTACGTCGCCGTCTCCGGTGACGTCGCCGCCGCGGAGAAGGCGTTCGGCACCCAGCTGCACAACTTCGCCAAGGGCGCGAAGACCTACCGCGCCCCCGCCCAGCAGGCGTCGGTGCCGCAGGAGCTGCGGGACGCCGTCCTGACCGTCACGGGTCTGGACAACGCCCCGCACAAGTCCGACCACAAGGACCAGCTGCCGCCGCCGGACGCGGTCTTCAAGAACGCCGGGCCGTTCTCCACGTACTACGGCTCGAAGACCGCGAAGACGCTGCCGTCCGCGTACGGCCAGAAGGTCCCGTACGCCGTCAAGGGCTACACGGGCAAGCAGTTGCGCGCGGCCTACGGCGCGGGCAAGTACACCGGCAAGGGCGTCCGGGTCGCCATCACCGACGCCTACGCCTCGCCGACCATCGCCTTCGACGCGGCCATGTACGCGAAGAAGAACGGCGACAAGCCGTGGAAGACCGGCCAGCTGCACCAGTCGCTGCCGGCCCAGTACACGCGCACCGAGGAGTGCAAGGCGGCCGGCTGGTACGGCGAGGAGACCCTGGACGTCGAGGCCGTGCACGCGGTCGCGCCGGACGCGGACGTCACCTACGTCGGTGCCGCCTCCTGCTACGACGACGACCTGCTGGACTCGCTGAGCAAGGTCGTCGACAACCACCTGGCCGACATCGTCTCCAACTCCTGGGGCGACATCGAGGCCAACCAGACGCCCGACCTGGCCGCCGCCTACGACCAGGTGTTCCAGTTCGGCGCGGTGGAGGGCATCGGCTTCTACTTCTCCTCCGGTGACAACGGCGACGAGGTCGCCAACACCGGTACGAAGCAGGTCGACACCCCGGCCAACTCGGCGTGGGTGACCGCGGTCGGCGGTACCTCGCTGGCCGTCGGCAAGGGCAACAAGTACCTCTGGGAGACCGGCTGGGGTACCGAGAAGGCCAACCTGTCGGCCGACGGCAAGAGCTGGGACGGCTTCCCCGGCGCCTACACCTCGGGCGCGGGCGGCGGCACCAGCAAGACCGTGGCGCAGCCGTACTACCAGAAGGGCGTCGTCCCGAACGCGCTGGCCACGGCGAACAACGCCGCCGGCAACCGCGTCGTCCCGGACATCGCGGCCATCGCCGACCCGAACACCGGCTTCCTGGTCGGCCAGACCCAGTCCTTCCCCGACGGGTCGCAGCAGTACGCCGAGTACCGGATCGGCGGCACCTCGCTGGCCGCGCCGGTGATCGCGGGCGTGCAGGCCCTCGCCCAGCAGGCGAACGGCGGCAAGGCGATCGGGTTCGCCAACCCGGCGATCTACTCGCAGTACGGCACGAAGGTGTACCACGACGTCGTGGACAAGCCGACCGGCAAGGACCTCGCGGTCGCCCGCGTCGACTTCGTCAACGGCATCGACGCCACCGGCGGCCTGAGCGTCTCGCTGCGCAGCCTCGGCAAGGACAGCTCGCTCAAGGCGGTCAAGGGCTACGACGACGTCACCGGCGTCGGCTCGCCCGCGAAGGGCTACGTCGACTCCTACCGTCGCCGTCACTGACCCGCATCCGCACCGCGGCGCGCCCGTCCCCCGGCTTCCGGGGGACGGGCGCCCGTGCGTGCGCCCGGCCCGCGCCGCCTTCGGCGTGGGGCGGCCCACACCGCCCGTCCCCCCATCGCGTCGCTCTGACGATTACACTGGTGGACGTGCCTCAACTACGTCTCGCCCTGAACCAGACCGACTCGCGCGTCGGCGACCTCGCCGCGAACTCCGAGGCGGTCGTCCGCTGGACCCGGCACTCCGCCGAGCAGGGAGCCCATCTCGTGGCGTTCCCCGAGATGGTGCTGACCGGGTATCCCGTCGAGGACCTGGCGCTCAGGTCGTCCTTCGTGGAGGCGTCCCGGGCCGCGCTGCGCGCCCTCGCCGCCCGGCTCGCCGAGGAGGGCCTCGGGGAGCTGCCGGTCGTCGTCGGCTATCTCGACCGCTGCGAGACCGCCCAGCCGAAGTACGGCATGCCGGCCGGCGCGCCGCAGAACGCGGCGGCGGTGCTGCACCGCGGCGAGGTGGTGCTGGCCTTCGCCAAGCACCACCTGCCGAACTACGGCGTGTTCGACGAGTTCCGCTACTTCGTGCCCGGCGACACCATGCCCGTCCTGCGGGTGCACGGCGTCGACGTGGCGCTCGCCATCTGCGAGGACCTGTGGCAGGACGGCGGGCGCGTCCCGGCCGCCCGCACCGCGCGCGCGGGCCTGCTGCTGTCCGTGAACGCCTCCCCCTACGAGCGGGAGAAGGACGACACCCGCCTCGAACTGGTGCGCAAGCGGGCCCAGGAGGCCGGCTGCACCACCGCGTACCTGGCCATGACCGGCGGCCAGGACGAGCTGGTCTTCGACGGCGACTCCATCGTGGTCGGCGCCGACGGCGAGGTGATCGCGCGGGCGCCGCAGTTCACCGAGGGCTGTGTGGTGCTGGACCTGGACCTGCCGGGGGTGGCGGCCGACGCGGCGGCCGACGGGCAGCGGGTGGACGACGGGCTGCGCGTGGAGCGGGTGGTGCTGTCCGAGGAGCCGCTGCCCGCGTACGAGCCGCGGTTCACCGGCGGGTACACCGAGCGGCTGGACGACGACGAGGAGGTCTACACGGCGCTCGTCACGGGCCTGCGGGCGTACGTCCGCAAGAACGGCTTCCGGTCCGTCCTCATCGGCCTGTCCGGCGGCATCGACTCGGCGCTGGTCGCGGCGATCGCCTGCGACGCGGTGGGCGCGGAGAACGTGTACGGGATCTCGATGCCGTCCAAGTACTCCTCCGAGCACTCCAAGGGCGACGCGGCCGAGCTGGCCCGGCGCACCGGGCTGCACTTCCGCACGGTGTCGATCGCCCCCATGTTCGACGCGTACATGGGCGCGCTGGGGCTGACCGGGCTGGCCGAGGAGAACCTCCAGTCCCGGCTGCGCGGCACCCTGCTGATGGCGGTCTCCAACCAGGAGGGCCACATCGTCCTCGCCCCCGGCAACAAGTCGGAGCTGGCGGTGGGCTACTCGACGCTGTACGGCGACTCGGTGGGCGCGTACGGCCCGATCAAGGACGTGTACAAGACGTCGGTGTTCCGGCTGGCCGAGTGGCGCAACCGGGCCGCCGCCGAGCACGGCGAGACCCCGCCGATCCCGGAGAACTCGATCAGCAAGCCGCCGAGCGCGGAGCTGCGCCCCGGGCAGGTCGACACGGACTCGCTGCCGGACTACCCGGTGCTGGACGCGATCCTGGAGCTGTACGTGGACCGGGACCGGGGCGGCGACGAGATCGTCGCGGCGGGCTACGACCGCGAGCTGGTCGTGAAGACGCTGACGATGGTCGACCGGGCCGAGTACAAGCGGCGCCAGTACCCGCCGGGCACCAAGATCTCCGCCAAGGGCTTCGGCAAGGACCGCAGGCTGCCGATCACCGACGGCTGGCGCGAGCAGGCGTAGCACCCGGCGCGGGCGGGCGCGCGACGGAGAACAGCCCCGCCGACGGGGGAAGATCGGCGGGGCTGTTCCGGGTGTTTCCGCAGTGGTCCGGGTGGGCCGGCGGATCAGTGGACGGAGTGCTCCTCCAGCGGGAACGCTCCGCCGATCACGTCCTCGGCGAAGGACCGCGCCGCGTCGCCCAGGACACCGCGCAGGTCGGCGTACTTCTTGACGAACTTGGGCACCCGGCCGCCGGTCAGGCCGAGCATGTCCGTCCAGACCAGGACCTGGGCGTCCGTGTCCGGTCCGGCGCCGATGCCGACGGTCGGGATGTGCAGCACCCGCGTCACCTCGGCCGCCAGCTCCGCCGGGACCAGCTCCAGGACGACGGCGAAGGCGCCCGCGTCCTGGACGGCCTTGGCGTCGCGCAGCATCTGCTGGGCCGCCTCCTCGCCGCGGCCCTGGACGCGGTAGCCCATGGCGTTGACGGACTGCGGGGTCAGGCCGATGTGGGCCATGACGGGGATGCCGGCCTCCACCAGCAGGCGGATCTGCTCGTGCGAGCGCTCGCCGCCCTCCAGCTTCACGGCGCCGACCCCCGCCTCCTTGACCAGGCGGGTGGCCGAGCGCAGCGCCTGCACCGGGCCCTCCTGGTAGGAACCGAAGGGGAGGTCGCCGACGATGAGGGCGCGCCGGGTGCCGCGCACCACGGCGGCCGACATCATGGCCATCTCGTCGAGGGTGACGGGGACGGTCGTCTCGTACCCGAGGTGGCAGTTGCCCGCCGAATCGCCGACCAGCATCACGGGGATGCCGGCCTCGTCGAAGACGGAGGCGGTCATCGCGTCGTAGGCGGTGAGCATGGGCCACTTCTCGCCGCGCTCCTTGGCGAGGGCGAGGTCGCGGACGGTGATGCGGCGGGTGCCCTTTCCTCCGTACAGCGTGTTGGCACTGCCGTCGGAGGTGCTCTTCTGTGCAGGCTGGGCAGCCGGAAGCTGCGTCATTGCAACGGCTCCTTCAATCATCTCGAGGCGCCCTGACGGCGTCCCCGGACTCCCCTCCATGGTGACATCTCCGCCCGCGGCGGGCCAGAGGACCCCCGTGTGCCTCAAGTCTCGGTCCGCCGTGGGCCGGTGTGCGCTTCGAGCGGGCGCGGGACGGGCAAGGCGGCCGGTCGTAAGATCTGAGCAAAGGATTTCCGATACGAGACGGTTCCGTATCGCAATGGCCCTACGCTCGGGCCCATGACTACTCCTGCCGACCGCGCCACCACGGGGCCCGGGATCCCGGAGGCGGTGCACCGCCGCCGCTGGGCGATCCTCGGCGTCCTGATGCTGAGCCTGCTGATAGTGGTGCTCGACAACTCGATCCTGAACGTCGCCATCAAGACCATCTCGACCCCGGCTCCGACCGGGCTGGGTGCCACCCAGAGCGAGCTGGAGTGGGCGATCAACGCCTACACGCTCGTCTTCGCCGGACTGCTGTTCACCTCGGGCCTGATCGGGGACCGGGTGGGCCGCAAGAAGGTGCTGCTGGGCGGCCTCGTCGTCTTCGGCATCGGCTCCGCGCTGGCCGCCGAGTCCGGCTCGCCGGGCCAGCTGATCGCCTACCGCGCCCTGATGGCGGTGGGCGCCGCGTTCGTCATGCCGGCCACCCTCGCCGTGCTGATGAACGTCTTCGAGCGCGACGAGCAGCCCAAGGCCATCGGCATCTGGGCGGGCGGTGTCGGCCTCGCCATCGCCATCGGCCCGATCACCGGCGGTCTGCTGCTCGACCACTTCTGGTGGGGCTCGGTCTTCCTGATCAACGTGCCGATCGTGGTCGCCGCGGTGGCGCTGATGATCTGGCTGGTGCCCGACTCGCGCGACCCGCGCCCCGGCCGCCTCGACCCCATCGGCGTCGTGCTGTCCGTGGTCGGTCTGGTGCTGCTCGTCTACGGCATCATCAAGGGCGGCGAACTGGCCGACTTCACCGACCCGACCGTGCTGGCGACCATCATCGCCGGTGTCGTCGTCCTCGCGGCGTTCATCGTCTTCGAGAAGCGCAGCGACCACCCGTCGCTGGACGTCACCTACTTCAAGAACAAGGTCTTCTCGGCGGCCATGGCCGCCATCGCGCTGGTCTTCTTCGCCCTGATGGGCATCACGTTCTTCTCCGTCTTCTACACCCAGAGCGTGCGCGGCTACTCCCCGCTGGAGTCCGGCCTGCTCATGATCCCGCTGGCCGCCGCGCAGATGGTCTTCGCGCCGCGGGCCCGGCTGGTCGTCGACCGCTTCGGCTACAAGGCGACCACCACGGCGGGCCTGGTGCTGCTGGCCGGGATGCTCGCCGCGTTCGCCGGGTTCGATGCCGACACCCCGATCTGGGTGCTGGAGGTCGCCTTCTTCCTCATGGGCACCGGCATGGCGCACATCATGACGCCGACCAGCGTGGTCATCATGCAGGCCCTGCCCCGCGAGAAGGCGGGCTCGGCCTCCGCGCTGAGCAACACCTTCCGCCAGGTCGGCGGCGCGCTCGGCATCGCCGTGCTCGGCTCGGTGCTCTCCACCGCGTACCGCGACAGCATCGAGGGCAAGCTCGGGATGCTCCCGGCGAACCTGCGCGGCACGGCGGGCGAGTCCATCGAGGCCACGCTCGGCGTCGCCGAGAAGCTCGGCCCGCGCGGGCAGGCGCTGGTCGGCCCGGCCAACGACGCCTTCCTGCACGCCATGCACGTGACCTCGCTGTGCGGCACCGTGGTGGCGCTGGCCGGCGCGGTCGTGGTGGCCGTCTTCCTGCCCGGCCGCACCCCGCGCCGGCCCGAGAACCAGGAGGAACCGGAACTGGTGGCGGCGGCCGACTGACCGCGGCACCGCACGGGGGAAGAGACGGGAACGGGGGCGGAGCAGTCATACGGGGGCGGCCGGCCGGCGGTGGGCAGCAGCACCGCCGGCCACCGGGTGGACAATGACCCGGTACGACGAAAGGACGTCTCAGGTGAGCCTCGCCGACAGCCAAGCCGCCCCGGAGTACCCCGTGAGGGGCCGCCCCCGGAGCGAGACGGTGGAACGCGCCATCGTCGAGGGGGTGATGAAGCTCCTGGAGGAGGGCGTGCCGCTGGCCGAACTCTCCATCGAGCGCATCGCCCGGACGGCGGGCGTCGGCAAGGCCACCATCTACCGCCGCTGGAGCGGCAAGGAGGAGTTGTTCGTCGACGTCGTGCGCGCCGCCGAACCGCCCGACCCCGATCTGCCCGGCACCTCCATGCGCGACGATCTGGTGGCGGTGCTGGAGCAGTTGCGCCGACGCGGGCTGATCAGCCGCTCCTCGGCGATCCTGCACAACGTCTACGCCCAGATGAAGAGCAGCCCGAAGATCTGGTGCGCCTACCACGCCACCGTCGTCGAGCCCCGGCGCCGGATCCAGGTGGAGCTGCTGCGCCGCGGCCAGCTCACCGGTGAACTGCGCGCGGACGTCGACGTGGAACTGCTCAACGACATCCTCGTCGGACCCATGCTGGTGCGCAGCATCATGCGGCCCGACCTGGACCTGCCCGAGGGGCTGTCGGAGCAGATCGTGGACACGGTCCTGGAGGGCCTGCGGCCCGTGCCGCGCCCGGCCGGTCCGGCGCCGGAGTGAATGTGCCCGTTTCGTCACAGAGCAGGCCCCGCACGGCGTGACCGGAACTCCGCGCCCCGGCTCGCTCGTCCTCGTGCTCGTACGGCCGTCATGGACGGCAGGAACGGAGCCGATCATCCCCTAGGGTCGTAGCCCACGGGGTGACGGTGCACGGCAGGCACGGCAGGCAGTGAGGCGACGGTATGGCGCAGCAGGCGTACTTGACGGAGACGGACGACGGCGGCTCGGGGCCCGAGCGCTCGGAGAACCGGATTCGGCGCCTGCTGGACCGGCTGCTGCGCGGCTGGCGCGGCGACCGCCGGATCTGGCGCCGGGGCATCGTCTCGGCGGTCCTCGCGGTGCTGGCCGCGCTGGTGATGCTGCTGCACTCGCACATCCCCAACCGGGTCGGCAACCTGGGCAGTCTGACGGAGACCTTCCTGCCCTGGCTGGGGCTGCTCGTGCCGGTGCTGCTGGTGGTGGCGCTGGTGCGCAAGTCGGCCACCGCGCTGATCGCGCTGGTGCTGCCCGTCGCCGTCTGGCTGAACCTCTTCGGCGGTCTGGTCACCGACAAGACCGGCGGCGGCGGTGATCTGACGGTGGCCACGCACAACGTCAACGCGGACAACCCCGACCCGACCGGCACCGCGCGCGAGGTCGCCGCGTCCGGCGCGGACGTGCTGGCGCTGGAGGAGCTGACGGCCGCCGCGGTGCCGGTGTACGAGCGGGCGCTGGCGTCGGCGTACAAGTACCACGCCGTGGAGGGCACGGTGGGGGTGTGGAGCAAGTACCCGCTCAGCGCGGTCCGCCCGGTCGACCTCCGGCTCGGCTGGACCCGTGCCCTGCGTGCCACGGTGGCCACGCCCGAGGGTCCGCTCGCGGTGTACGTCGCCCACATGCCCTCGGTGCGGGTGAAGCTGAACGCCGGGTTCACCGCGCAGCAGCGGGACCACAGCGCGACCGCGCTGGGCACGGCCATCGCGCACGAGAAGCTGGAGCGGGTGGTGCTGCTCGGCGATCTGAACGGCACGATGAACGACCGCTCGCTGGGCGCGGTCACCTCCCAGATGCGCTCGACGCAGGGCGCGGCGGGCAGCGGCTTCGGCTTCAGCTGGCCGGCCTCGTTCCCGCTGGCCCGGATCGACCAGATCATGGTCAGGGGCGTGGAGCCGGTAAGCTCCTGGACGCTGCCGCGCACGGACAGCGACCATCTGCCGATCGCGGCGCGTGTGAAGGTCACCACATCGGCAACCAGCTCGTAACCTGCTGGAATACCGGGCCTGAAAGACTTTGTTCCGCAGCTGAACATACAGGTCAACACGCTGTACGGAACCCACCCCGAAAGGTCTTTCATGCCCCTGGCCCTGCTCGCCCTCGCCGTGGGCGCCTTCGGCATCGGCACGACCGAGTTCGTCATGATGGGGCTGCTGCCCGATGTCGCCGACGACCTGGGCATCTCGATCCCCGCCGCCGGGCACCTGGTCTCCGCGTACGCGCTGGGCGTGGTCATCGGCGCCCCGCTGCTGGCCGCGCTCACCTCCCGGATGTCCCGCCGCCGGGTGCTGATCGGCCTGATGGCGCTGTTCGTCGTGGGCAACGCGCTGTCCGCGCTCGCCCCCGGCCACAACTGGCTGCTGGCCGCCCGCTTCCTGAGCGGACTGCCGCACGGCGCCTTCTTCGGCGTCGGCGCGGTGGTCGCCACCGGGATGGTGCCGCCCGAGCGCAAGGCACGCTCGGTGTCGCTGATGTTCCTCGGCCTCACCATGGCCAATGTCGCCGGGGTCCCGGTCGCCACGCTCATGGGCCAGCACCTGGGCTGGCGGGCGACCTTCCTCGGGGTCGGCGCGATCGGCGTGGCGGCCATCGCCGCGCTCGCCCTGCTCATCCCCCGCGACCATGCGCACGCCGCCCCGGCGGCCGGACTGCGCGGTGAACTGGCCGCCCTGCGCTCGCTGCCCGTGTGGCTGGCGCTGCTGACCACCGTGGCCGGTTTCGGCGCGCTGTTCGCCGCCTACAGCTACATCACGCCGATGCTCACCGGCACCGCCGGGTACGCCGAGTCCAGCGTGACCCTGCTGCTGGCCCTGTTCGGCGTCGGCGCGACCGCGGGCAACCTGCTGGGCGGGCGGCTCGCCGACCACGCGATGCGCGGCACCCTCTTCGGCGGACTGGCCTCGCTGGCCGTCGTGCTGCTCCTCTTCCCGGTGCTGATGCGGGCCGGGTGGAGCGCGGCGCTCGCGGTGACCCTGCTCGGCACGGCCGCCTTCGTCACCGGCTCCCCGCTCCAGCTCATGGTGATGGAGAAGGCGGCGGCGGCCCCCTCGCTGGCCTCCTCCGCCAACCAGGCCGCCTTCAACCTGGCCAACGCCGGGGGTGCCTGGATCGGCGGGCTCGCGCTGGCCGCGGGCTTCGGCGCGACCTCACCGGCGCTGGCCGGCGGCGCCCTGGCCGTCCTCGGCCTGGCCGTGGCCGCCGCCGCGCAGGCCGTAGACCGCCGCCGTCCGGCCCAGGTCCCCACGGCCCGCGTCGTCACCGGCCACATACCGGAGGCGACCGCACCGCTGCACCGCTGAGCGGACGCCCCGACCGGCGCGGCCCCCGCGCCCGGATGCCTGTCGGCGGCGGCCGGGCGGGCGTCGGCGGACTGTCGGTGGTTTGTCGGTGGGGGATGGCATCGTCTTCGCCATGACACGAATCGACAAGCACCCCGGCGGCGCGGGGATCGCCGTGACGGTACGGGGACTGGTCAAGCACTACGGCGAGACCAAGGCGCTGGACGGCGTCGACCTCGAGGTGCGCGAGGGCACCGTGATGGGCGTGCTCGGGCCGAACGGCGCAGGCAAGACCACCCTCGTCCGCATCCTCTCCACCCTGCTGGCCCCCACCTCCGGCGAGGCCACCGTCGCCGGGTACGACGTGGTGCGCCAGCCCCGGCAGCTGCGCCGGGTCATCGGGCTCACCGGGCAGTACGCGTCCGTGGACGAGAAGCTGCCGGGCTGGGAGAACCTCTATCTGATCGGGCGGCTGCTGGACCTGTCCCGCAAGGACGCCCGCACCCGCGCCGACGAGCTGCTGGAGCGGTTCTCGCTCACCGAGGCGGCCAAGCGCCCGGCCAGCACCTACTCCGGCGGCATGCGGCGCCGCCTCGACCTGGCCGCGTCCATGATCGGACGCCCCGCGGTGCTCTACCTGGACGAGCCGACCACCGGCCTGGACCCGCGCACCCGCAACGAGGTCTGGGACGAGGTCAAGACGATGGTCGGCGACGGTGTGACCGTGCTGCTGACCACCCAGTACATGGAGGAGGCCGAGCAGCTCGCCTCCGAGCTGACCGTGGTCGACCGCGGCAAGGTGATCGCGGGCGGCCGCATCGAGGAGCTGAAGGCCAAGGTCGGCGGGCGCACCCTGCGCGTCAGGCCGGCCGACCCGGGCGAACTGCGCCCGCTCGCCGGGATGCTGGACGAGCTGGGCATCACCGGACTGGCGACGACCACCGTGGACACCGAGACCGGCTCCCTGCTGGTGCCCGTCCTCAGCGACGAGCAGCTGACCGCCGTGGTCGGCGCGGTGACCGCGCGCGGCATCACCATCAGCTCCATCACCACCGAACTGCCCAGCCTGGACGAGGTCTTCCTGTCCCTCACCGGCCACCGCGCCAGTGCCCCGCAGGACGCCAGCCCCGCCGACGCCCGCGAGGAGGTCGCCGTATGAGCGCCGTCACCACTCAGATCCCGACCGCCGACGTCCGGATCCCGCTGCGCGGGCATCTGCGGCACACCGGCGCGCTGATCCGGCGCAACCTGCTCTGGATCCGCCAGGACCCGGAGTCCATGTTCGACGCGCTGCTGATGCCGATCGTCTTCACCCTGCTGTTCGTGTACGTCTTCGGCGGCTCGATCGGGCAGGCGCTGGGCGGCGGCCAGTCGCAGTACGTGCAGTACGTCATCCCGGGCATGCTGGCGATGAACAGCATGACGCTGTCCCAGGGCGTCGGCACGGGCTTCAGCCAGGACTTCAACAGCGGTGTCATGGACCGCTTCCGGTCGCTGCCGATCGGCCGCGGCTCGGTGCTGTTCGCGAAGATCGCGGTCGAGCTGTTCCGGATGCTGTTCGCCACGGTCGTGCTGATGGTCGTCGCCATGCTGGTCGGCTTCCACATCACCCACTGGGCCGGTCTGTTCGCGACCGTGGCCCTGTCCGCGCTGTTCGCCTCGTCGATCATGTGGGTGTTCCTCACCCTCGGCGTCGTGCTGAAGAACGCGCAGTCCGTGCAGGCGATGGGCTTCCTGGTGCTCTTCCCGCTCCAGTTCGGCTCGTCGATCTTCGCGCCGACCCAGTCGATGCCGGGCTGGCTCCAGCACTTCACCGACTACAACCCGCTCTCCACGCTCGCCGACGCGGCCCGCGGTCTGATGCTGGGCGGCCCGGTCGCGCACGACCTGTGGATCACCGTGGCCTGGTCGGTCGCGATCACCGCCGTCGCGGCGCCGCTCGCCATCCACAAGTTCCGCACCAAGACCTGAGGCCGCGCGCCTCAGAACAGGGCGGCGGCCTCCTCCGGGGAGAGGCCGCCGCCCTCGGCGTACGCGGCCTCGAAGCCGTCCGCGCCCAGCGCGCCCCGGATCCGCTCCACGACCCGGTCCCGGACATGGCGTTCCATGGCGGAGGAGACATGGCAGGCGGGCAGCAGGGCGTCGGCGGCGGCCAGGCAGCGGGCCGCGTCCCGGGCCCGGCCGCCGCCGTCCAGCGCGGCCAGGGCCATCGCGCCGACCGTCAGATACGTCGCGCGCATGTGCGGGGCGATGGCCAGGGACAGCGGATCACCGGCCCGCCGCATCGCCTGCCCCGCCTTGGCCAGCGCCTCCTCGTGGCGGTCGTCGACCGCGTCGAGCCACGCCTCGGCGCCCAGGATGAAGGAGTCGAAGACGACGAAGCGGGAGATGCCGAACTCCTCGCGCAGCCGCAGCAGTTGCTCACGCGCCTCGGGGACGCGGCCGGTCATGCCGAGGTAGCCGGCCAGGAAGATCCGGGCGGCGGGCTTCGCCTCGTGCCCGGTGTCCGGCCTGCCGTCGATCACCTCGCGCAGCAGCAGCTCGCCCTGCTCCGCCTCGCCCGCCTCGATCAGGACGCTGCCCAGCCGCGACTTGAGCACCGCCGTCTGGGCACGCGCGCCGAGCCGTTCGGCGTGTTCCACGGCCTCCTCGTAGTCGGCGGCGGCCCGCAGATACCGTCCGGCGCGCTCATGGGACTCGCCGCGCGCGGACAGCGCCTCGGCGGCGCCCCAGGCGTCCCCGAAGCTCCGGTAGATCTCCAGCGACTCGTCGGCGTCACGGGTGGCGTCGCCGGTCCACTCGACGCGGTTGGCCAGCAGGTTGGCCCGCATCTGGAGGGCGCCGGCCAGTTCGTGTTCGTAGCCGGGGGTGCTGCGGCAGGTGGCCACGGTCGCGTCGATGACGGTACGCAGCCGCACCATGTCGCCGCTCAGTATCACCGCGAAGAACCACAGCATGCCGGGGTAGCGGCAGGTCTGGGGCAGGCCGGGTTCGTAGACCTCGGTGACGGCCCGGAGCTTCCGCTCGGCCTCGGGGGTCTCCCACGCCTCCAGTTCGGTGTCCATGCAGGCGAGGTGGAGCAGGTGCAGGCCGCGGCGGGCCTCCGCCAGGACGTCCTCGCTCATCGGCGGCGGGGCGTCCGTGCACCGCTGCCACACCGGCACCGCGCGGCGCACCGGCTCGGCGAACGGGTCGGGGGTGAACGCCATGACGTCCGCGCACCAGTTGCGGGCCTCGATACGCACGTCCCGCATCTGCCAGTACGTGCCCAGGGAGTGGATCAGGCACAGCGCCTCCTGCTCGTCGCGTTCGGCGACGGCGTGCCGCAGGGCGGTGCGCAGGTTCTCGTACTCCAGCTCGAAGCGGGCGATGGCGGCGAGCTGGCCGGAGCCGCGCAGCAACGGGTCGGTGGTGCGGGCCAGTTCGCGGTAGTGGACGAGGTGGGCGCGCTCGGCGGCGGCCCGGCCGCCGGTCTGTGCCAGCCGCTCGGCGGCGTACTCGGCGACGGTCTCCAGGAGCCGGTAGCGCATCGCGCCGTCGGCGGCGGGCGCGGCCACCACCAGCGACTTGTCGACCAGGGAGCCGAGGGCGTCGAAGGCGGCGGGCCCGCACACGGCCTCGGCGGCGGCCAGGTCGCAGCCGCCGGCGAAGACGGACAGCCGGCTCAGCACCTCCCGCTCCCCCGCGTCCAGCAGGTCCCAGGACCAGTCGACGACGGCGCGCAGGGTCTGCTGGCGGGGCAGCACGGTGCGGCTGCCGGAGGTGAGCAGCCGGAAACGGTCGTCGAGCCGGTCGGCGATCTGCCGCGGGGAGAGCATCCGCAGCCGGGCGGCGGCCAGTTCGATGGCGAGCGGCAGCCCGTCCAGGCGGCGGCAGATCTCGGCGCAGGCGGCGGCGGTGTCCGCGTCGGCGTCGGTGCGGAACCCGGGCCGTACGGCGGCGCCGCGCTCGGCGAACAGGCGCAGCGCGACCGGATCGGGCAACGGCTCCACCGGGCGCAGCAGTTCGCCCGGTACGCCGAGGGGCTCGCGGCTGGTGGCGAGGACGGTGAGGCGGGGGCAGCGGGCGAGGAGTTCCTCGACGAGGTGGGCGGCGGCGTCGACGACATGCTCGCAGTTGTCCAGGAGCAGGAGCATGCGGCGGCGGGCGCAGTGCTCGACGAGCCGTTCGACCGGGTCGTCGTGGCGGTCGGCGACGGCGGCCCTTATCTCCTCGGCACCGGCGCCGTAGAGCACGGTCTCGCGGGCGCCCACCGCGGTCAGCACCGCCTCGGGCACCGCGTCCGGGTCGTCGACCGGAGCCAGTTCCGCCAGCCACACGCCGTCCGGCGGGGCGGGCCGCAGGGCCTCGGCGGCCTCCTGCGACAGCCGGGTCTTGCCGGCCCCGCCGGGCCCGAGGAGCGTGATGAGCCGCGCGCTCCCCAGGTCGGCGCGGAGCGCGTCGATGTCGCTCTCGCGGCCCACGAAGGAGGTCAGCCGGGCGCGCAGGTTGCTGGGCGGGGGCGCCGGGGCGGCGGGGGGCGCGGGATCGGCGGGGACGGTGGCCGGGCGGCCGGGGGCGACGGCGGTGGCGTACGGGTCCGGGCCGCCGGTGCCCCGCCGCCGGTCCTGCCGCGGTCCGTCGCCGCCGAGCAGCCGCCCGTGCAGCGCGCGCAGTTCGGGCCCCGGGTCGGAGCCGAGCCGGTCGGCCAGCAGCCGCCGTACGTCCTCGTAGGCGGCGAGCGCCTGGGCGGTGCGGCCGGCCTCGTGCAGGGCGCGCAGCCTGAGCGCCTGGAGGGGCTCGTCCAGGGGGTGGGTGTCGCACAGGGCGGTCAGCTCGGGCAGGGCCCGGTCGGTGTCGCCGAGGGCGAGCGCGGCGGCCAGGCGGGCCCGGCGCACATCCAGGTGCCGGGTCTCCCAGCGGGCCGCCTCCGCGGTGCGGTCGGGCAGGTCGGCGAGGGCGGGGCCGTGCCACAGGGCGAGGGCGTCGTCGAGGGTGGCGGCGGCCTTCGCCGGGTCGCCGTCGGCGAGCGCGGCCAGGCCCTCGCCCGCCAGGCGCTCGAACCGGTGCAGATCGATGTCGTCGGCCGTGGCGGTGAGCCGGTAGCCGCCCTCGGCGGAGGCCACCGCGTCGGCGCCGAGTGCCCGGCGCAGCCGTCCGACCAGGGCCTGGAGCGCGCCCGTGGCGTCGGCGGGCGGATCGTCCTCCCAGACCTCGTCGACCAGGACGGACACCGGGACCGTGCGTCCGGGCCGCAGGGCGAGCACGGTCAGCAGGGCGCGCAGCCGCGCACCGCCGACCGGGACGGCGGTGCCGTCGGGGCGGAATGCCTGGGTGGTGCCGAGGATGCGGTAGCGCACGGGGTCCATTGTCCCCGGGGACGCCCCGGAGCCGCTCGGGGGTTTCCTCGCAGCGGAAAGCGGCGGGAAAGCAGCGAGGACAGGCGTCTCAGATGCGGACGAACTGGGAGGAGTCGAGGGTCAGGGTCTGGTCGGCGACGGGGATGCGGATCTCGTCCCCGAAGGCGCCCGACTCCTCGTGCCGGTAGACGCCGTCCTCGGGCCGGGTCAGCAGGGTCCAGCGGGCGCTGAGCACGTCGACGACGAGGTAGGCGGGGATGCCGCGCAGCGCGTAGTGGTCGGGCTTGGTGCTGTAGTCGCGGTTCCTGCTCTCGGGGGAGACGACTTCGACGACGAAGGGCAGCTGCCCCTCGTCGAACTCGCTCTTGCCGGAGTTCCACTCGCTCTCCGGCAGGGCGGAGACATCCGGCTCGGGCGAGTAGCCCTCACGCCGGGGAACGATCTTGAACTCACCGATCGGCACCCAGCCCGGCGCCCGTGTCTCGATCTGGTTCGCGATGCGGCGCTGGGTCATGAGATGCGCCTGCGTGACAGGTACCACCGTGAGTCCGTTCCGTGTCAGGCGGAGCCGCAGCCGCCTGGGCAGGCGAACTGCCTCAAGCGCATCTGCCACCCACTCCTCGGTAGTGGTCACGACACCTCCCTGGTCGAGTCGATTCCAGCCTACCGACTATCAGGAACCGAGGACCCGCCGCAGCACGTTCCCCCCGTGTCACCGGTACGGTCGACCCCACCCGCCGGTCGCGCCCGGCACCGGACCCGTCCTTTGGAGCGCCCCGCCCATGACCACCGCCACCGCCCGCCACGGCGACCGCCGGATCAGCCCCGTGTTCCTGGGGATCCTGGCCGTCACCGCCGTCACCGGGTGGGCCACCTGGACCGGGTTCGCCGAGCGGCCCGGTGTCGCGGTGTTCCTGTTCGTGACGGCCGCCTGGATCGTCTCGCTGTGCCTGCACGAGTACGCGCACGCCCGCACCGCGCTGCACAGCGGTGACATCACGGTCGGCGCGAAGGGCTATCTGACGCTGAACCCGCTGAAGTACACACACGCGCTGCTGAGCATCGTGCTGCCGGTGATCTTCGTGATCATGGGCGGGATCGGGCTGCCCGGCGGCGCGGTCTTCATCGAGCGGGGCCGGATCCGGGGCCGCTGGCGGCACAGCCTGGTCTCGGCGGCCGGGCCGCTGACCAACGTGCTGTTCGCGGCGGTGTGCACCGCGCCGTTCTGGCTGGGCGCGCTGGACGGGGTGCCGGGCGACTTCCGGTACGCGCTCGCCTTCCTCGCGCTGCTCCAGGTCTCGGCCGCGCTGCTGAACTTCCTGCCGGTCCCGGGCCTGGACGGCTACGGCGTGCTGGAGCCGTGGCTGTCGCAGGGGCTGAAGCGGCAGGTGGAGCCGTTCGCGCCGTTCGGACTGCTGTTCGTCTTCGCGCTGCTGTGGCTGCCCTCGGTCAACAGCGCCTTCTTCGACGCGGTCTACGCCGTCCTCGGCCATCTGGGCGTGGACGGCCACGACCGCTACTGCGGTCAGGAGCTGTACCGCTTCTGGCAGGGGACGAACGAGTACTGCGCGGTCAGCCGGTGACCGAGCCGCCGCGGGCCGCGCGGCCCCGGCGCAGGTAGTACCAGGTCATGTTGGACGACAGTCCGGCCAGCAGGACCCACACGATCCCCAGCCAGCTGCCCTGGACGAAGGAGACGACGGCCGCGGCCACGGTGAGCACGCAGACGATCAGGGCGTAGAGGGCGAGGCGGGGCATGGGGGCGGGCTCCTGTCGGGGACACGGGGACACTGCTCGGGACTGCTTCGCCGACCAGTGTCCCCCATGCGCGTCCCGGACCGGCGCGCGGGCGGTGCTCAGACGTCGGTGAGCCGCAGCCCCGCGTGCGCCTTGTAGCGGCGGTTGACGGAGATCAGGTTGGCGACCAGCGACTCCACCTGGTGAGCGTTGCGCAGCCGCCCGGCGAAGACCCCGCGCATCCCGGGGATCCGGCCGGCCAGCGCCTGCACGATCTCCACGTCGGCGCGCTCCTCGCCGAGGACCATCACATCGGTGTCGATCCGCTCGATCGCGGGGTCCTGGAGCAGGACGGCCGACAGGTGGTGGAAGGCGGCGGTCACCCGCGAGCCGGGCAGCAGGGCGGCGGCCTGCTCGGCGGCGCTGCCCTCCTCCGGGGTGAGCGCGTAGGCGCCCTTCTTGTCGAAGCCGAGCGGGTTGACGCAGTCCACGACGAGCTTGCCGGCCAGTTCCTCGCGCAGCGACTCCAGGGTCTTGCCGTGGCCCTCCCAGGGCACCGCGACGATCACGACGTCGCTGCGGCGGGCGGTCTCGGCGTTGTCGGCGCCCTCGACGCCGTGCCCGATCTCCTCGGCCGCCGCGCGCGCCCGGTCGGCGGCCCGCGAGCCGATGATCACCTTCTGGCCGGACCGGGCGAACCGGTGGGCGAGCCCCTTGCCCTGCGGGCCGGTCCCGCCGAGCACGCCGACGACCAGTCCGGAGACGTCGGGCAGGTCCCAGGGGTCCTTGGCGGGGGCCTTCTGTGCACTGTCGGTAGAGGTCATGGGCCGACTCTACGTCCGCGGCCCCTCCCCCACCCGTCCGGGTGAGCCGGGTCAGCGGTGCCGCCCGGTGTCCCCGGTGCGGGCGAACCGGGTGCGAACTGCGCGCCGGGAGCAGCCGTTTGGGGCAGCATGCGCTCCCATGGACGCCGTACGGGTCGCGCTGCTGCGCGAAGTGCTCGCCGGGACCGAGTGGTTGGCCACCACCCGGCGGTTCGCCGGGGCGCTGCGCGGGTCGGTGGTGGCGCACGGGGGCGGGCTGCTGCTGGTCGGCACGCCGGAGCACGAGCCGTGGCATCTGGCCGCGCATCTGGTGGACGAGGCCGCCTGGTCGGGCACGCCGGAGCTGGCGCCGACCCTGGTGCGGCACGGCGCGGGTCCTGCGGATCCGGCGCACCTCGCGGTCGGGCTCGGCCGGCTGACGGCGGCCCGGCGCGGCGAGACGCTGCTCGTGGTGGCGCCCGAGGTGCCCGGCGGCGGGGGCGAGCCCGCGGAGCTGCTGACGCGGGTGCACGACGTGCGGCGGGCCGGGGCGACGGTGCTGGCGCTGGGCGCGGGCGGCGGCGAGCTGGCGGCGATGGCGCACGAGACGCTGGCGGTGCCGGACGGCGGCGAACTGGACCTGGACACCGTGCAGCACCTGGTCAGCGCGGCGGCCGGGGAGAACCCGCTGCCGGGGCCGCGCGGGCGCGGGCGGTGGCGGGACCGGCTGTCCCGGCTGGCGGAGGCGCTGACGGCTCCGCCGCCCGCCCGCTGGTAGGCCCCGGGGAGTCCGCCCCGGGAAAACCCGTTTGCTCCAGCCGGGCCTGTGCCTGAACATGACCCGACGTGACCGATCACGCCCCGTCTTCTCCGTCTTCTCCGCCTTCACCGTCTTCTCCGCCTTCACCCGCTTCTCCGTCCGGGCTGCGGGCGCTGCTGCCCGATCTCGCCCCGTGGCGCTCCTCCCGCGACTTCCGCAGGCTGTGGGTGTCCGGGCTGATCTCCAACTTCGGTACGTTCCTGACCTTCGTCGCGCTGCCGGTGCAGATGAAGGAGCTGACCGGCTCGGCGGCGGCGGTCGGCGCGATCGGCGCGGTGGAGCTGGTGCCGCTGATCGTGTTCGGGCTGTACGGCGGGGCGCTCGCGGACGCGATGGACAAGCGGCGGCTGATCCTGTGGACCGAGGCCGGCCTCGGGGTGCTCAGCGCCGTCCTGCTGGTGGACGCCCTGCTGCCGCACCCGGCGGTGTGGCCGCTGTACGTGGTGGCGGCGCTGTCCTCCGCGCTGACCGCCGTGCAGCGGCCCGCGCTGGACGCGCTGTGGCCGCGCATCGTGGCCCATGAGCACCTGCCCTCGGCGACCGCGCTGAACTCGCTGCGCTGGACCGTGGGCGGGGTGGCCGGTCCGGCGGTGGCGGGTGTGATCGTGGCGTACGCGGGCCTGGCCCCGGCCTACGCGGCCGACCTCGCGACCTTCGCCCTCTCGGTGGTGCTGGTGGTCCGCATCGCCGCGCAGCCCGCCTCCCACGAGGCCGCGAAGCCGTCGCTGCGGGCCGTCGCGGAGGGCGCCCGGTACGCCTGGAACCGCAAGGAGCTGCTGGGCACCTACGCGGTGGACCTGGCCGCGATGTTCCTGGCGATGCCGCTGGCGGTGCTGCCGTTCCTCGCGGACGAGCTGGACGCCCGCTGGTCGCTGGGGCTGATGTACGCCGCCGTGCCGCTCGGGTCGCTGCTGGTGAGCGTGACCAGCGGCTGGACCTCGCGGGTGCACCGGCACGGCCGGATGGTGGTCCTCGCGGCCCTGCTGTGGGGTCTGGCCATCGCCGCCGCCGGGGTGGCCGGGAACGTCTGGCTGGTGCTGCTGTTCCTCGCCGTGGCGGGCGGCTGCGACATGGTCAGCGGGATCTTCCGGGGCGCCATGTGGAACCAGACCATCCCGGACGAGCTGCGCGGCCGGCTGGCCGGGATCGAGCTGCTCTCGTACTCGGTGGGCCCGCAGCTCGGCCAGGTCCGCTCCGGCGGGCTCGCCGCCTGGTGGGGCGTACGGGCGTCCGTGTGGTCCGGCGGCGTCCTGTGCGCGGGCGCGGTCGGCCTGCTCGCCCTCTGCCTGCCCGGCCTGATGGCCTACGACGTCCGCACGAACGAACACGCGGTACGCCAGCGCGAACTGCGGGCGACGGGGCTGCGGACGGCCGCCTGACCGAGGGCCCGCCGAACCCCAGCGGTCCCGTGCACCGGACGACGGTCCCACGGCCGACCGCGCTGCGGGGCCCGTGCGGTCAGCTCTGGCCGGGGCCGGGGGGCCGGTCGCCGGGTGGGGTGTCGTGCCAGCGTGGGTCGGTCTCCCACTGGAGGTTGCGCTCGTGCGCGGTGTCCATCGCGTGCTGGGCCTCCTCGCGGGAGGCGTACGGGCCGAACCGGTCCTTGGCGGGGCACTCCGGCCCCTCCTCGACCTTCTGGTGCTCCAGGCAGTAGAACCACTCACCCGGCTTGCCCGCGGTGCGCTTCTTGAACAGGGCCATGACCAGCTCCTCTCGCCACCGACATGTTCCCCCATCGGCGCTGGATAGACTCACCGGCATGTCTGGCCAGTCACTGCTCGTCCCCGGGGAGCTGTCCCCTGCCCGTTCCGTGCCCGGAAACATCCGCCGCCCCGAGTACGTCGGCAGGCCCGCGCCGAAGCCGTACACGGGGCCCGAGGTGCAGACCCCGGAGACCGTCGAGGCGATGCGGGTCGCCGGGCGGATCGCCGCGCGGGCGATGGAGGAGGCCGCCAAGCACATCGCGCCCGGCGTCACCACGGACGAACTCGACCGGGTGGCGCACGCGTACATGTGCGATCACGGCGCCTATCCGTCCACGCTCGGCTACCGCGGTTTCCCCAAGTCGCTGTGCACCTCGGTCAACGAGGTCATCTGCCACGGCATCCCGGACTCGACGGTGCTGCGGGACGGCGACATCGTCAACCTGGACGTGACGGCGTACATCGGCGGGGTGCACGGCGACAACAACGCCACCTATCTCGTCGGCGACGTCGACGAGGAGAGCCGGCTGCTCGTGGAGCGCACCCGCGAGACGCTGAACCGCGCGATCAAGGCGGTCCGGCCGGGCCGGCAGATCAACGTCATCGGCCGGGTCATCGAGTCGTACGCCAAGCGCTTCGGCTACGGCGTGGTCCGCGACTTCACCGGGCACGGCATCAACACGTCCTTCCACTCCGGGCTGATCGTGCCGCACTACGACAGCCCGCACGCCACCACCGTGATGCGGCCCGGCATGACCTTCACCATCGAGCCGATGCTGACGCTGGGCACCATCGAGTACGACGTGTGGGAGGACGGCTGGACCGTCGTCACCAAGGACCGCAGGCGCACCGCGCAGTTCGAGCACACGCTCGTGGTGACCGAGAGCGGAGCGGACATCCTCACGCTGCCGTGACCCGTGCGGCGCCGCCGCCGCGCAGCAGCCTCACGTCTCACATCTCACGTCTCACGAGGGCCCGCCTTCCCCAGGGGAGGCGGGCCCTCGCGTGTCGCGGTACGGTTTTACCGACAGCGCGTCGGAAAGTTTACCGACCAGACGTCGGCAAGGCATTGACTTAGGTAAGCCTTACCTTAGAGGATCCCCTCATGGACTCCTTCTCGACTCTCCTGCGCACCGCCTCCCACGAACAGCACGTGGAGGCGGAGAACTCGACCTTCATGAGCGATCTGCTCGGCGGCCGCCTCGACCTGGAGGCGTACGCGCGCTACACCGAGCAGCTCTGGTTCGTCTACGAGGCCCTGGAGACGGGCGCCGACCGGCTCGCCGCCGATCCGGTGGCCGGGCCCTTCGTGCGGCCCGAGCTGTTCCGGCTGTCCGCGCTGGAGCGCGACCTCGCGCATCTGCGCGGGGCCGGCTGGCGCGCGGGCCTGCGCGCGCTGCCCGCGACCGAGGCGTACGCGGCCCGGGTGCGGGAGTGCCGCGAGCAGTGGCCGGCCGGGTACATCGCCCACCACTACACCCGCTACCTCGGCGACCTGTCCGGCGGCCAGATCATCCGCGACCGCGCGGAACGCACCTGGGGCTTCGAGCGCAGGGGCGACGGCGTGCGCTTCTACACCTTCGAGGAGGTCGTCAACCCGGCCGCCTTCAAGCGGGAGTACCGCGAACTGCTGGACGGCGTACGGGCGGACGACCTGGAGAAGCAGCGGATCGTGGCGGAGTGCAAGCGGGCGTTCGCCCTGAACACCGCCGTCTTCCGGGCGCTGGGCGAGGAGTTCCCGCTCACCGCGTGAGCGGGCCCGGCCCCGCCGCCGGGTCTCAGCGCTCCAGGACGACCCGGCCGCCGATCTCCACCCAGCCCTCCGGCTGCGGGGCCGTCAGGATCTGGGAGCCCGCGCCCTGGACGATGTTCAGGGCGCGGCCCAGCCGCGCGGTCAGCAGCAGCGCGGCGGCGCCGGTGGCCTCGTCCTCCTCGATGCCGTCCCCGCGCCCGGGGAAGGCGCGGGCGCGGATCCGCCCGGCCGCCTCGTCCTCCCACGCCCAGGCGTAGATCCATTCGCCGGGCGGCGGCACCGCCAGGTCATCGACCTCGGCGGCGCTCGCGTACCGGCGCAGGGTGCGCGGCGGGGCCCACTCCGGGCGGGCCTCGATCCAGGTGAACTCGCCGTCCAGGCGCGTGCCGACCGGTCCCGCCGGGGTGCGCAGCTCGGGGACGTCCAGGAGCCAGGCCGCGCCCACGCAGGGGTGACCCGCGAAGGGCAGCCGCAGGGTCGGCGTGCGGATGTCGATGACGCCCCGCTCGGGGTCGTCCACGAACACGGTCTCGCTGAAGCCGAGTTTCGCGGCCAGCGCCTGGCGCTCGTCGGAGTCGGGCAGCAGGGATCCGTCGCGGACGACACCGAGTTCGTTGCCGTAGCCGCCGTTCGCCGCGCAGAACACGCGCAGCACGTCGTAGTCGGTCACCGGGGCATTCAAGCACCCGGGCGCCGTGGAGGGGGCGGGACCGGTCCCGCCCCCTCCGCCGGATCTGCCGTCAGACCTGGGTGGCGTTGCGCCGCCTGCGCAGCGCGAACACCACGCCCGCGCCCGCCGCCACGGCCGCCGCCGCGGCCGAGCCGAGGGCGGCCACCGGCACTCCGGAACCGGTGGAGGCGAGGCTGCCGCCGCCGATCGTGGAGCCGGTGCCCCCGGTCGTGGAACCGATGCCGCCCGCCGTGCCGCCGGTGCCGGACGCCGATCCGCCGCCCGTGCCCGCCTCACCGCCGGTGCCCGCGGAGCCCGCGCCGCCGGAGGAGCCCGACGTGCCGTCGCCCGAGGGGAGTTCGGCGCCGTCGGTGAGGGCCACCGACAGGTTCAGCGGGTCGAGCACGGTGCCCTTGGGGTAGAAGCCGCTGAACGCCGTGGCGCCCGCGTCGGTCAGCGTCACGCTCACCCCGCTCAGGGAGATGACGTCGCCCTTCGGGGTGAGCCCGCCCGCGGGGGCCTTCAGATCGGCCAGGACGACGCCCTTGGAGAGCTTGCCGAGACTGGTGACATCGGCGGTGAGCCTGCCGGACGTGCCGGAGAAGGACGCCTTCACACCGCTGAGGGTGAGGTCGAGACCGTAACCGCCGCCCTCGCCCTCGCCCTTGTGGCCCTTGAAGTTCACCGCGCCCTTGAACGCGGCGGACAGGGTGCCGGCCCGGGTGTCGTAGCTGCCGGTGGCGTCGGTGAAGGTGAACGCGCCGTTGCCGGACGCCTGGGACGCCCCGCCGGACACCGTGATGGTGCCCTTGGCCAGCGAGCCCGTCACATAGGACCGGAAGGACGCCTTCACACCCCAGGTGAGCCGTCCGTCCGCGAGGACGCCCTTGGCCGGGACCGGGGCGGAGGAGCCCGTCGCGGTGGCGGACGGGGACGGGGAGGTGCTCGTGCCGCCGGTGGCCGATGCCGAGGGGGACGGCGAGGTCCCGGTGCTCTGCGTCGGGGACGAGGAGGCGGACGCCGAGGGCGAGGACGGGGCGGACGGCTCCGTGGAGGGGCCGGTGGACGGGCTCGGCGACGCCGGGACCTCCTTCTTCACCACCGAGAGCGGGTCGCCCGCCGCGCCCGCGTAGGTGTCGCTGCCCAGGAAGGTGCCGGCCTGGGTGGTGAGCTTGGTGGCCAGGCCGGTCATGTCCGCGCTGGTGGGCGCGGCGACCTCGGCGAACGGCACGTCCTGCTGGGTGGTGCCGTCGTCGGCGGTCAGATCGGCGGTGAGCACGCCGGTGCCGCTGTCGTACTGGAAGTCGCTGAGCACCCGCTTGAAGCGGTGGGCGCTGGACTCGGCGGTCAGGGTGCCCTTGAAGGTGAGGTGCACGGCGTGCGTGGTGCCGTTGTAGGTGCCCTGGCCCTCGGTGAAGGTGAAGGCACCGTTGCCGGACGCCTGCACGGCGCCGTCGGCGGTGGTGAAGGTGCCCTTGGCGTAGGGGCCGGTGACGTAGGAGCGGTACGAGTCCTTGATGCCCCAGGTGAGTTCGTAGCCGCTGAGGGGGCGGTCGGCCGCCGCAGCGCCGGGGGCGCCGGCGAGCGCGGCGGCGCCCACCGAGGCGACGGTGGCGGTGACGGTGGCCACGGCGGCGGCGAGGGCGAGGGGCCGTCTGCGGGAACGGCCTCCGGTGGTGCGGGACATGGTGGTTCTCCTCGTGCGGGGAGCGGCCCGGTGCGGGCCTGCGGGACGGGTGGGCGGATGCGTGCGCGCGGTGTCGCGGCGCTGTGCTGCCGTGCTGCCGCGGCGCTGTGCCGCGGCGGGTGTCAGGAGGTCTTGGACGCGGGGGCCGGGTCCTCGGCCGCGGCGGTGTCCTCGGCGGCCGGGCGGGCGCGGCGCCTGCCGCGGACGATCAGCGTGCCGAGCGCGGAGGCCACGAGGACACCGGCGGCGACCAGGACGAGCGGCAGGACCGGGAAGCCGTCGCCGTCGCCGTGGCCGGAGGCCGCCACGGGCTCGGCCGCGAGACCGGAGCCCTCGGCCGCCTTGGGAGCGGCGGACGCCGGGGCGGAGGCGGCCGGCGCGGTGCCGAGGTCGGGCAGCGCGGGCAGGGCGGCGCCCGCGGTGAGGGCGACGGCCACGGAGACCGGGTCCATCGCGGTGCCCGCCGGGTACATCCCGCCGAAGGCACGGGCGCCGCGCTCGGTGAGGACGGCGGGCGCCTCGGTGACCCGCGCCAGTCCGTCCCGGGCGGTGAGGCCCTTGGCGGTGAAGGTGACCAGGGGGACGTTGCTGCCCGTCAGGGCGGTGCCGGTCACATCGGCCGAGAGGGTGCCGCGGCCGTCCTCGACGGTGACGCGCAGGCCGGTGAGGCGCAGGTCCAGGCCGTGTGCGCCGGTGAAGCGGACGGTGCCCCGGAAGGCGGCGCGCAGCGTGCCGTCCTCGAAGGTGCCGGTGCCCGAGGGGAAGCGGAAGAGGGCGCCGCCGTCCTGGGCGCCGTCGGACAGCGTCCACCTGCCGCGCGCGATGTCCCCGGTGACGTACTCGCGGAAGGTGCGGCGTACGCCCCAGTCGACGGCGCCGGTCACGATCGCGTCGCCGGAGGCGGCCTTGTGCGCGGGGGCCTTGCTGGAGGGGGCGGCCGGGGCGGACGGGGACGTGGCGGGTGCGCGGTCCTCGGGGCGTACGTCCGCCGAGAGGCTGACCGGGTCCAGCGGGGTCCCGGCCGTGTAGTACCCGGCGAAGGACCTGGCGCCCTGTGCGGTGAGGGTGGCGGGCAGGTTGTTCAGGGCGACCGAGGTGCCGGCGCCGCGCATGTCGATCCCGGCCAGGGAGAGGGAGGCGAAGGGCACCTGCGAGGACGTCGTGACCGCCCCGGTGCCCTTCGCCTTGCTGACGACGTCCACGTAGAGGGTCCCGGAGGAGCCCGCGACGCGCACGGTGGGACGGCTGAGCGTGAGGTCCAGCTGGTAGCCGCCGCCCGCCTGCCGGTGGCCGGTGAAGTGCACTCCGCCCGAGAAGGCGGCCCGGAAGGCGCCGGTCGAGCCGTCGTAGGAGCCGGTCGCCGAGTGGAAGCGGAAGGTGCTGGCGCCGACCGTGGCCGCGCCCTGGGTCAGGGAGTAACTCCCCTTCGCTATGGGCCCGGTGACATAGCTCTGGAAGGAGGACTTGATGCCCCAGTCCAGTCGGCCGCCCTGCACGGCGCGGTCCGCCGCCTGGGCGGCGGGGGCCTGGAGCAGGGCGGTCAGCAGGGCCGCGGCGAGCACGGCGAGGGCGGTGCTCGCCGCGCTGAGAACGGTGCGCGGGGAGCGCGGGGGCAGGGGCATGGAAATGTCCTCCGGATCCACAGCCGGTAGCGAACGAAGGTAAGGCTAACCTAAGGTCAACGTGCCGGAGATCGGCACTCCCCGAGAGGAACGGACGGACCGCACCGTGCGACGCTTGCGCACACATCTGGCGGGAGCACTGCTGTCGGTGCTCGCGCTCGCCCTGACCGCCACCGGCTGCACCGGCACGGCGGGCGCCTCCGGCACCGGCACCACCACCGGCCCGGCCGCCTCGGCGGGCGCCGTCGACGACCGGGTCGAACCGCTGACCGGCGTCGCCGCGCCCCGGCTGCCCGTCACCGTCGACTCCGCCGACGGCCGGAAGGTGACGGTGACCGGGGCCCGGCGGATCGTGCCGCTGTCCGGCAGCCTCAGCGAGATCGTGTTCACGCTGGGGCTCGGCGGGCGGGTCGTGGCCCGCGACATCACCGCCACCTTCGCGCAGGCCCGGAAGCTGCCGGTGGTGACCCGCAATCACGACGTGTCCGCCGAGAGCGTCCTCTCGCTCCACCCCGACCTGGTGGTGGCCGAGGAGACGTCGGGCCCGGCCGAGGCCATGGACCAGATCCGTGCCGCGGGCGTCCCGGTGCTCGTGGTGAAGCCCGCCGCCGGGCTCACGGACGTGGGGCCGCGCATCCACGCGGTCGCCGCCGCGCTCGGCGTCCCGGACGCGGGCGAGCGCCTGACCCGGCGGGCGCAGGACCGGATCGAGGCGGTGCGCAGGTCGATCCCGGCGCACGCCGACCGGCCGCGCGTCGCGTTCCTCTATCTGCGCGGCTCGGCCGCCGTCTACCTCATCGGCGGCGCGAAGTCGGGCGCGACCTCGCTGATCGAGGCGGCCGGGGGGATCGACGCGGGCGCCGCCTCGGGCCTGGACAAGGACTTCACCGCCATCACCACCGAGGCGCTGGCCAAGGCCGCGCCGGACGCGATCCTCGTCATGAGCAAGGGACTCGAGTCGGTGGGCGGCGTCGACGGCCTGGTGAAGATCCCGGGCGTGGCCCAGACCCCGGCCGGGATGAAGCGGCGCGTCGTGTCCGTGGAGGACGGCGTGCTGCTCAACTACGGTCCGCGCACCGACCAGGTGCTGCGCTCGATCGTCGGCCAGCTCTACGGCGACGGGGAGAAGCGATGAGCGCGCCCGCCCTCGACGGCACGGCCGAGGACCACGAGGAACCGCAACACCCCTCCCCCGCAGCGGACTTGACGGAGCCCGGCGCCGGTCGGCGGCGGGGCAGGCCCTGGCTCCTGACGGCCGCTCTGCTGGCCGCGCTGCTCGTACTGGTGCCGGTCGCCGCCGGTCTCGGCGCCTATCCCATCCCGCTCGGCGACGTGCTGTCCTCCGTGCTGCACCGGGCCGGGCTCGGCGGCTCCGGGCTCGACCGGGTGGCCGAGTCGGTGCTGTGGAACGTGCGGTTCCCGCGCATCGTGCTGGCCCTGCTGGTCGGCGCCTCGCTGGGCTGCGCGGGCGCCCTGATGCAGGGCGTGTTCGGCAATCCGCTGGCCGAACCGGGCGTCATCGGCGTCTCCTCGGGCGCCGCGGTCGGCGCGGTGGCCTCGATCGCCCTGGGGATCGGCTTCCTGGGCACCTGGACGGTGCCGGTGTTCGCGTTCGCCGGGGGCCTCGGCACCGTCCTGCTGGTGTATGTGATGGCGCGCTCGGGCGGCCGTACGGAAGTGGTGACGCTGATCCTCACCGGGATCGCGGTGAACGCCTTCGCGGGCGCGCTGATCGGCCTCTTCCTGTTCTTCGCGGACAGCGCCGCGGTCAGCCAGATCACCTTCTGGCAGCTCGGCTCGCTCGCCCAGGCCACCTGGCCCAAGGTGCTGGCCGTGCTGCCGTGCGCCGCGCTCGGGCTCGGCCTCGCGCCGCTGTACTCGCGCCGCCTGGACCTGCTGGCGCTCGGCGAACGCCCGGCCCGGCACCTGGGCGTGGACGTGGAGCGGCTGCGGATCGTGCTGGTGCTGGTGATCGCCCTGCTGACCGCCGCCGCGGTCAGCGTCTCCGGGATCATCGGCTTCGTCGGCCTGGTCGTGCCGCATCTGCTGCGGATGGCCGCGGGGCCGGGGCACCGGTTCCTGGTGCCGGGCAGCGCGCTGCTGGGCGCGCTGGTCCTGCTCGCCGCCGACCTCGCGGCGCGCACCGTGGCCGCACCCGCCGAACTCCCGCTCGGCGTGCTCACCGCACTGCTCGGCAGCCCGTTCTTCTTCTGGCTGCTGCGCCGCACCCGACGCAGGCAAGGAGGCTGGGCGTGAAGGCTCTGCGGGGACTTGACGTGAAGCGGCTGCGCGGCCGGCCGGAGCCCCCCGGTCCGCCGCGCGCCGGGCAGGTGCTCGCCGAGGCGGAGGGGCTGCGGGTGCGCCTGGGCGCCCGGGAGGTGCTGCGCGGGGTGGACGTACGCGTACGGGCCGGTGAGGTGCTGGCCCTGGTCGGGCCCAACGGGGCCGGCAAGTCGACCCTGTTGGGCGCGCTCGCCGCCGATCTCCCGGCCGCCGCCGGTGTCGTACGGGTGCACGGCCGTCCGGTACGGGAGTGGTCGGCGCCCGAACTCGCGCTGCGCCGGGCCGTGCTGCCCCAGTCGGCGGAGCTGTCCTTCCCGTTCCCGGTGGCGGAGGTGGTGCGCATGGGCCGCGCGCCGCACCCCGCCTCCCCGGCCGAGGACGAGGCGGCCGTGGCCGCCGCGATGGCCGCCACCGAGGTGAGCGCGTTCGCCGGGCGGCCCTTCCCGGCGCTCAGCGGGGGCGAGCGGGCCCGGGTCGCGTTCGCCCGGGTGCTGGCCCAGCACGCCCCGCTGCTGCTGCTCGACGAGCCGACCGCCGCCCTGGACCTGCGCCACCAGGAACTGGTGCTGCGGCTGTGCCGGGAACGGGCCGCCGCCGGGGACGCGGTGGTCGTGGTCCTGCACGACCTGGGGCTCGCCGCCGCCTACGCGCACCGGGTCGCGGTGCTGGCCGCCGGGCGGGTCGCCGCCGACGGGCCGCCCGGCGAGATCTTCACCGAGGAACTGCTCTCCCGCGTCTACGACCAGCCCGTCGAGGTGCTGCCGCATCCGCGCACGGGCACGCTCCTGGTGACCCCGAGACGGCACCTTTGACGCGCCTGTGGCCGGTTCTTTGCCCCGCCTTTGGCAGGCCGCGACCGGCCCGTGTCCTTGCCCCGCGCGTGAGAGCTGAATCACGGCACGCGCGGGTAACAAGCCGGGAGGTGTCGGTTAAGTTAGGCAAGCCTCACCAACCACTGTGAGGGCCGTCACGCCCAGTTCCAGTCATCCGGGAGTCCCTGCATGAGAGCCGTCCGACGCTCCGTCGTCACCGCCGCCGCCGCTGCGGTCGCCCTGACCGCCGTGACGGCCTGCACCTCCAAGAGCGACGCCGCGGACGGCGACGCGATCCAGGTGACGGCCGCCGACTCCACGTGCGACACCTCGGCCAAGACCGTACCGGCCGGACAGGTCACCCTGAAGATAGAGAACAAGGGCTCGCGGGCCACCGAGGTCGAGATCCTCTTCCCCGACGACCGGATCGTCTCCGAGAAGGAGAACATCGGCCCCGGCACCAAGTACACGCTGACCGCCGAGGTCAAGGCGGGCTCCTACGAGATCGCCTGCCGGCCGGGCATGAAGGGCCACGGCGTCCGCCAGAAGCTCACCGTCACCGGCAAGGGTGCCGCCGCGCAGCGCAACCCGGAGCTGGACAAGCCGGTCGCCGAGTACCGCCAGTACGCGCAGGACCAGGCCGACGCCACCGTGCCGCTCGCCGAGGTCTTCGCCAAGGCGATCAAGGCCGGCGACCTGGAGGCCGCCAAGAAGGCGTACGCGCCCTCCCGCATCGGCTGGGAGCGCACCGAGCCGGTCGCCGAGTCCTTCGGGGACATCGACCCGAAGACCGACACCCGCGCCGACGGCCTGGAGCAGGGCCAGAAGTGGACCGGCTGGCACCGCCTGGAGAAGGCGCTGTGGCAGGACAAGAAGATCGGCGCCGAGGAGAAGACCCTCGCCGACCAGCTCGTCACCGACCTGAAGGACTGGCAGCAGCGGGTCGGCAAGGCCGAGATCACCCCCACCTCCATGGCCAACGGCGCCAAGGAACTCCTCGACGAGGTCGCCACCGGCAAGGTCACCGGCGAGGAGGACCGCTACTCGCACACCGACCTGGTCGACTTCAAGGCCAATGTCGAGGGCGCGCAGAAGGCGTACGAACTCCTCAAGCCGGTCGCGCAGAAGAACGACGCCGCCCTCACCGGCGAACTCGACAAGCAGTTCGCGGCCCTGGACACCGTCCTGGACAAGTACCGCAAGGACAAGACGTCCTACGACTTCGTCTCCTACGACACGGTCGGCAAGGAGCAGCGCAAGGAACTGTCGGACGCGGTGAACGCGCTCGCCGAGCCGCTGTCCAAGCTCGCCGCCGCAGTGGTGAAGTAGGGACGGGACCATGGCCGAGGAGCAGGAACGGCGTCCCGCGCCCTCCCGCCGCGCGCTGATCGGCTGGGGCGGTGCCGGGCTCGCGCTCGGCGCCGTCACGGCGGGCGGCGCGGTGGCCGCGGCCACCGGCGGCGACGGCGGCGGCGGCGGCGCGGCCGACACCGGGGGCGCCGTGGAGTTCCACGGGGTCCACCAGGCGGGCATCGCCACGCCCGTGCAGGACCGGCTGCACTTCGCCGCGTTCGACGTGAAGACCGACGACCGCGCCGAGTTCGTCCGGCTGCTGAAGGACTGGACGGCCGCCGCGCGCAAGATGACCGCCGGTGCCCCGGTCGGCGACGGCGCCTACGGCGGGCTGGCCGAGGCGCCGCCGGACGACACCGGCGAGGCGCTGGGCCTCAGGCCGTCCCGGCTGACGCTCACCCTCGGCTTCGGGCCCACACTGTTCGACCGGTTCGGGCTCAAGGACCGGCGCCCGGCCGCCCTGGTCGACCTGCCCCGCTTCCCCGGCGACAACCTGGACCGCTCCCGCACCGGCGGCGACCTGTGCGTCCAGGCGTGCGCGGACGACCCGCAGGTGGCGGTGCACGCGATCCGCAACCTGGCCCGGATCGGCTTCGGCAAGGTCGCCGTGCGCTGGTCCCAGCTCGGCTTCGGCAAGACCTCCTCCACCACGCCCGACGCCCAGACCCCGCGCAATCTGCTCGGGTTCAAGGACGGCACCCGCAACATCGCGGGCACCGAGACGGCGCGGCTGGACGAGCACGTGTGGGCCGGTGCCCAGGACGGCGGGGGCAAGGACGCCTGGATGAGCGGGGGTTCGTACCTCGTCGCCCGGCGCATCCGGATGAACATCGAGACCTGGGACCGCACCTCGCTCCAGGAGCAGGAGGACGTCTTCGGGCGGGACAAGGGCGAGGGCGCGCCGGTCGGCAAGGCCAAGGAGCGGGACGAGCCGTTCCTGCCCGCGATGAAGCCGGACGCGCATGTGCGCCTGGCGCACCCCGACTCCAACGGCGGGATCACCATCCTGCGCCGCGGCTACTCCTTCACCGACGGCACCGACGGCCTGGGCCGCCTGGACGCGGGACTGTTCTTCCTGGCCTACCAGCGTGACGTGCGCAAGGGCTTCGTCCCGCTCCAGCGCCGGCTGTCCGCGCACGACGCGCTCAACGAGTACATCCAGCACGTGGGTTCGGCGGTCTTCGCGATCCCGCCCGGCGTCCGCGACGCGAACGACTGGTGGGGGCGCACCCTGCTGTCCGAGGAGGCGTAGGTCCGTGTTCTCCAACTATCTGATCGGTCTGCGCGAGGGGCTGGAGGCCAGCCTCGTCGTGTGCATCCTGATCGCCTACCTGGTCAAGACCGGCCGCCGGGACGCCCTGCGGCCGATCTGGACCGGCATCGCCATCGCCATCGCGCTGGCCCTGGGCTTCGGCTGCGTGCTGGAGTTCGGCTCGCAGGAGATGACGTTCCAGGCGCAGGAGGCCCTCGGCGGCTCCCTCTCGGTGATCGCGGTCGGCCTGGTCACCTGGATGGTGTTCTGGATGCGGCGCACCGCCCGGCACCTGAAGGCGGAACTGCACGGCAAGCTGGACGCGGCGCTGGCGATGGGCACCGGGGCGCTGGTGGCCACCGCGTTCCTCGCGGTGGGCCGCGAGGGCCTGGAGACCGCGCTGTTCGTGTGGGCGTCCGTGCACGCCGCCTCCGACGGCACCCCGCGCCCGCTGATCGGCGTGGCCCTCGGCATCGCCACCGCGGTGCTGCTCGGCTGGCTGTTCTACCGCGGCGCCGTACGCATCAACCTGGCCAAGTTCTTCACCTGGACCGGCGCCATGCTGGTCGTCGTCGCGGCCGGGGTGCTCGCCTACGGCTTCCACGACCTCCAGGAGGCCGACTGGCTGCCGGGCCTGACGAACCTCGCCTTCGACATCAGCGGCACCATCGAGCCGGACAGCTGGTACGGCACGCTGCTCAAGGGCGTGTTCAACTTCCAGCCCGACCCGACCGTCCTCCAGGTCACGGTGTGGCTGCTGTACCTCGTCCCGGCGCTCACGCTGTTCTTCGCCCCGGTAGGGTTCGCCTCCGGGAAGGGGAAGGTGAAGGTAGCTGATGAGCAGGGTTCGCGGCCCTCGGAGGCTTCGCAGGCTTGAGCGGGCGGCCGTCCTGGCGGCCTCGGTGACCGCGCTGGCGCTGACGGCGAGCGGCTGCGTGGTGGTGCACGGCGAGCGCGAACTGCTCCCGGGCGCCACCCGGGCCGAGGCCGCGACGGCACTGGCGCAGTTCACCGCCGCGTACAACAAGGCCGACCGGGCGTACGACAGTTCACTGGACGCGGACCGGGTCACCGGCGCGTTCGGCGCGATCGACGCGGCGCGGCTGAGGGCGGGCCGCACCAACAGCCCGTCGGGCAACGCCGCGCACAGCCCGCTGACGCTGACGGACGCGAAGTTCACCATCCCCAAGAAGGCCGGCTGGCCACGCTGGTTCCTCGCCGACGCCAAGGGCAGCAAGGGCGGCGGCTCGCGCTGGCTGCTGGTGTTCACCCGGCACTCCCTCACCGGCACCTGGCAGGTGGCGTATCTGACGCTGGTGGCCCCGGACGCGGTGCCGAAGTTCCGGGTGGACGAGGACGGCTGGGCCGAGGCCGTGCCCGCCGACTCCCCCGGCCTCGCCGCCGCGCCGAGCGGGCTGAGCCGCGCCTACGCCACGTATCTGAAGGACGGCGGCGACACCTTCGCCCCGGGCCCGCACACCACGGCCTGGCGCGCGCTGCGCGCCAAGAACGCGGTCCGTCCGGGCCTCGCCACCCAGTACCTCGACGAGCCGCTGAGCGGCGGCGACCACGCCCCGCTGGCGCTGCGCACCACGGACGGCGGCGCGCTGGTGTTCTTCGCCACCCGCCACTTCCAGAAGCAGACGGCCGCCGCGGGTGCCTCGGTGCCCACCCCGAACAAGGACGTCCGCGCCCTCACCAAGGGCGAGATCAAGCAGTCCCTGACCATGGAGTTCGTCTCCACCGAGGCCGCTCTCGACCCGGCGGCGGATACGGGTTCCGGGTCCGGGGCCGGATCGGGCTCCGGCTCCGGGTCCGGCTCCGGCGGCGAGAAGGTCTCGGTCGTGGGGCGCGTGCAGGGGATGACGTCGGCGCAGGGCGGCTGAGGAGGGGCAGCCGACGCCGGGGGCCGGAAGCCGGTGGCCTCAGTGGCGCAGCGGCCAGGCCGGGGCCGGGTGGCCGGGCTCGTCCGCGGTGTGGCGGGCGCAGGCGTCGGTGAGGGTCTCCAGGAGGGTGAGCGGGTCCGGGAGGGGGTGCTCGGGGCCGTGGCCCGCGAGCCAGCGCACCGCGCGGTCCGTGTCACCGGGCAGCCGGGCCGGCGGGACCAGGACGTAGGAGCCGCGGCAGTGCCAGCGCAGTCCGGGGTGCTCGTCCATGGTCTCCGGGTGGCAGTCCAGCTCGCACGGCCACCACTCGTCCTCGTCCTCGGGGGTGCCGCGGGTGAGGGTGAAGAACAGCATGCGCCCGTCGTCGCTCTCCGCGACCGGGCCCACCTCCACCCCGCCCAGCCGCAGCCGCTCCAGCGCCTCCCGCCCGGCCTCCAGCGGCACGTCCAGGACGTCGTGGGTCATGCCGGTGGCGGTGATGAAGTTCGCCTCGGGCTGGTGCCTGGCCCAGCGCTCGACCTGGGCGCGGTCGGTGGTGGACTGCGTCTGCCAGGCGAACGACACCGGGTGCCGGGCGGGCGTGGGACAGCCGACGCGGTCACAGGAACAGCCGTAGCCGATGCCCGGGTGCGCGGCGGGTGCGAGGGGCAGTCCCGCACCGGCGGCGGCGAGCAGCAGGGCCTCCCGGCCGCCGTCCCCGGCGGGCTGCTTCGGGCGGCGGCCGCGCAGCCACTGGGAGATTCTGCCCTGCCGGCCGCTGTGACCGCCGAACTCCGCGCTCATCTATCCCCTCGCCTCGCTGTGTGGACAGCTTGCTCCGTGGCTCTCCATCGTCCCACCATCCTGCGCCTTCGGTGACCGGAGCCGGTATCCGGGGTCGGAGCAGGGCGTCTTCGCGGGGCTCACACGGCGCACGGGCCGGGGCTCACCCCGGCGCACGGCGGGTGTCCGGTACGGGGACGTCCCGTCCGCGGCGCGGGCGGCGGTTCAGCGCGGGGCGAGTCCGTACAGCGCGTAGTCGACGAGGGTGTCGGTGTACGCGTAGGTGAGCGGGCCGGTGTGCTGGAGCCAGCGCTGGGCGACCGGGGAGACGAAGAGTTCCAGGGCGATGCGCGGGTCGATGTCGGGGCGTACGGCTCCGCTCTCCTGCGCGGAGCGGAGTCTGTGCACGTACAGCTGGAGCTGGGGTTCCAGCAGCCGGGCCACGAGTTCCCGGCTGAGCTGTTCGTTCACCAGTCCCTCGGCGGCGAGTGCGCGCGAGGGCGCCTCGAACTTCGGGTCGAGCAGCCCGTCGACGGTGGCGCGCAGCACGGCCTTCAGGTCGGCGGCGAGGTCGCCGGTGTCCGGGATGCCTCCGTGTGCCTCCGCTGCCTCGCCCAGTTCCTCCCCGCTCTGGCGTGCGCCCTGCTCGGCGAGGTCGAGGAAGGCGTCCAGGAGCACGTCGGCCTTCGACGTCCACCAGCGGTAGATGGTCTGCTTGCCGACGCCGGCCCGTGCGGCGATGCCCTCGATCGTGGTCCTCGGGTAGCCGTTCTCGGCGACCAGCGCGAGCGCGGCCTCGTAGATCGCCCGGCGCGACTTCTCGCTGCGGCGGGAGGCGTCGGGGGTGGGCTTCTTGACCATGCGGCGACGGTAGCAGGGGGCTGAGACGGGCCGTCTCGCCACCGGGCGTCCCGGGCGCCACCCGCGCGGGCGAAGGCGGCGGTCCGGCCCGCGCGCGGCGGCGGCGCCCGGCGCACCATGGCAGCGAGCGTCCGGGCGGCCGAGCACACGGGCACGCCGTCCGCGCGCCGTCCCAGCGCCGCCGTTCCCGAGGAGCCCGCCTTGGCCCGTCCCCGCCGCGCCACTGCCCGGCGCTATCTGATGTGCCCGCCCGTGCACTTCGCCCACTCCGCCGCCGCCCGCACGCCCGGCGCGGGCACGGACCCGGCGGGCGCGGCCGACACCTCGGCGGCGCTCGCCCAGTGGGAGCGGCTGCGCGAGGTGTACCGCTCGCTCGGGCACACGGTGGAGGTGCTGGTCCCCGAACCGGGGCTGCCGGGCATGGCGCGCACGGCGGACGGCGCGCTCGTCGTGGACGGGCGGGTCCTCGGCGCCCGGTCCGCCCGGCCGCGCCGCGAGCCGGAGGAGGAGGCCGAGTTGCGCTGGTTCGCCGGGCACGGTTTCGCCCGGCTGCGCCTGCCCGAGCACGACAACGCGGGCGAGGGCGACTTCGCGGTGACCGCCTCGTGCCTGCTGGCCGGGCGCGGCTTCCGCACCGGTCCGCTCGCACACGGCGAGGCGCAGGAGTTCCTGGGCCGTCCCGTGATCGGCCTGGAACTGACCGACCCGCGCCGCCCCCGCCTCGGTCTCGCCCTGGCCGTCCTCGACGACGCGACCGACGAGGTGGCGTACCACCCGCCCGCCTTCTCCCCCGGCAGCCGCGAGGTGCTGCGCCGCCTCTTCCCCGACGCCCTGCTCGTGGACGAGGAGGCCGCCGCCGCCTTCGCGCTGGACGCCGTCGGCGACGGACTGCACGTGGTGCTGCCACGCCCGGCCGCCGCCGTGCTGGACGGCGCGCTGCGCGAGCGCGGCTTCGCACCGGTCGGCGTGGAGGTCGGCGAACTGCGCAAGAGCGGCGGCGGGGTGCGGCGCTGCTCCCTGGAACTGCGCGGCTGAACGCCGGGCGGAGGGGGGAGGTCAGCAGCACCGGCCCGGGGGCGGGCCGCCGGGCCTGCGAGCCGCCGGACGGACCCGCAAGAGCAGCGGGGAAAGCCGAAGCGCGGCCGTCCGGGGAACCGCGCGGCGGGCGAGGCCCGGGGGCGGGCGGACGGCGGGCGGGTGCGGCGGACGGGGGGTCCGTGCCGTGCCGGTCAGTCCCCGTCCCGCGTGGCGTCCCGAGGTGGCCAGGCGTCGCCCCAGTCGGTGTCTCGGGCCGCCTTGTACAGCTCGCCGTGGCGCTTGGTGACCGTGCGGCGGCGCAGTTGCTCGTCCGTCTCGCACAGGTCCAGCAGGACCTGCCCCTTGCGGATCTGGGGGCGCCGTACGACACGGGCGGGCGCGGGGACGGCGGCGGCGCGGGTGGCGGCGACGTAGCTGAACTTCTCGTCCTCGTAGGCGAGCGAGCCGCCCTTGACCTGGCGGTGCAGCGAGGAGCGGCTGACCCGGGCCGAGAAGTGGCACCAGTCGGTGCCGGGCACGATCGGGCAGGCCGCGCTGTGCGGGCAGGGCGCGGCGACGCGGAAGCCGGCCGCGACGAGCCGGTCGCGGGCCTCGATGATCCGGGCGTAGCCGTCGGGGGTGCCGGGCTCGACGACCACGACGGCCCCGGTGGCGGACGCGGCGGCGGCAGCGGCGTCGACGACGGCCGCCCGGTCCGCCGCGGTCAGTTCGCCCAGGACGTAGGAGACGGTGACGAGGTCGCTCTCGTCCAGGGCGAGCGCGGCGCCGATCCGGGCCCGCCGCCAGGTCGCGTCGCGCAGGTCCGGGTGGGCGGCGGCGATCTCCCGGCCCAGGGCGAGCGCGGGTTCGGCCCAGTCGAGCACGGTCACCGGCCGCGCCCCGGGCCAGGTGTCGGCGACGGCCCAGGTGGCGGCGCCGGTGCCGCCGCCGACGTCGACGTGGCCGCCGGGCGTCCAGCCGGGGACGGCCGCCGCGAACTCGGCGAGCGCCGAGCGGACCGCCTCGAAGGTGGCCGGCATCCGGTAGGCGGCGTACGCGGCCACGTCGGCGCGGTCGCGCAGGATCGGCGCGTCGGTCGGGGTGGTACCCCGGTAGTTCGCGATCAGCCGCTCCACGGCGCCCGCGGCCTGCCGCGGCGGCAGTCCGTCGAGCAGACCGGAGAGCGCGCCCCGGAGGGTCTCCGAGGCAAGTACGACGTCGTTCACCGCACGATTCTCTCAGCCGGTACGGGGTGCTCGGGGCCGCCTGACGCGCGGGCGGCCCCGAGCCCGCTCAGGTCCCGCGTGCGGCCCGTACGCCCCGGACCGCCCGCGCGAGCCGGGTGGCCGCCGCCGCCCGCGGCCGGTTGTCGGGGCGCCGTCGGCGCGGGTGCACGGTGGTGGCCAGCAGCACCAGGAAGGTGTCGGTGGCCGGGTCGAGGACGAGGGACGTCCCGGTGAACCCGGCGTGCCCGGCCGCGCCGCGCCCGGCCAGCTCCCCCATGAAGCGCGGCTCGTCCACGGCGAAGCCGAGCCCCGGCCGGGCCAGCAGCAGTTCGACGAGGTCGGGGCCGAGGATGCGGGCCGACCCGTAGGAGCCGCCCGCCAGCAGGGCGCGGCAGAAGACGGCGAGGTCGGTGGCGGTGGAGAACAGGCCCGCGTGCCCGGCGACCCCGCCCAGCGCCCAGGCGTTCTCGTCGTGGACCGCGCCGCGCAGCATGCCCCGGTCCGCCTTGGCCCAGGGCCGCCGCTGGTCCTCGGTCGCCGCCGCGCCGGGGCAGGGCCCGAAGCGGGTGGCCGTCATGCCGAGCGGGCGGGTGATCCCCTCCTGGACCAGGACGTCCAGGGGGCGGCCCGTGACGCGTTCCAGCACATGCTGGAGCAGCAGCAGGTTCAGGTCGGAGTACGTGTAGGTGCCGGGCACCCCGACGGGGGGTTCGGCGCGCAGCCGGGCGAGCCGGGCGGCCTGGTCGGGGCAGTCGTACAGCGGGATCTCGGGCCGCAGCCCGGAGGTGTGGGTGAGCAGTTGGCGCACGGTGACGCCGTGTGCGGCGGCGGCGTGGAACTCGGGGAGGTAGGCGCCCACCTTCGCGTCCACGCCGAGTGTGCCCCGTTCGATCTGCTGCACCGCGGCGACCGCCGTGAACAGCTTGGTGACGGAGGCCAGGTCGAAGGGAGTGGCGACGGTCATGGGGACGCGTTCGTCGGGCGGGAGTTCGACGCCGCGGTCGGTGGCGGGGTCGTAGGACGCGTACCGTACGGCCCAGCCGGCGGCCTCCGCGACGGCGATCACCGGGCCGCGTCCGGCGACCACGACGGCGCCCGCGGCCCAGGGGTGCTCGCCCTCGGTGGCGGCGCGCACCTCGCGGACGAGGTGGCGCAGTTCGGCGGGGTCGAGCCCGGCCCGCTCCGGGCTGTCCCGCCGCAGTCTCGACGCGCTCAGCTGTCCGCTCCTTCGGCTCCCTCTGCTGCTCCTGCTGCCCCTGGTGCTCCTGCTGCCCCTGGCGCCCCCGGCGTTCCCGCTGCCTCCGCGGCTCCTGATGTTCCTGCCGCCGCCGGTGTGCTCCAGGGACGGCACATTCCCACGAAGCAGCCGAGCGCCACCAGAGCCGCGGCCAGTTGGACCACGGCCATGGGCACGGCGGTGTGCTCCCCGGCGATCCCGACCAGCGGGGAGGCGACCGCGCCGATCAGGAAGGAGGAGGCACCGAGCAGGGCGGAGGCGGATCCGGCGTTGCGCTTGGTGCGCATCAGGGCGAGCGTCTGGGTGTTGGGCAGGGTGATGCCCATGGCGGACATCAGCACGAACAGCGCGGCGGCCACCGGGACCAGACCCACGTCACCGAAGGCGCCCGCGGCCATCAGCAGCAGCGCGGTGGCCGCGGCGATGACGACGAGGAGGCCCGCGCCCAGCACCCGGTCCATGCGGAGGCGGCCGACCAGCACCGCGCCGTTGAGCTGGCCGACGGCGACCAGGCCGATCGAGTTCAGCCCGAACAGCAGGCTGAACGTCTGCGGCGAGGCGCCGTAGATCTCCTGGATCACGAACGGCGAGGCCGATATGTAGGCGAACAGCGAGGCGAAGGCGAAGCCGCCCGCGATCAGGTAGCCGGTGAAGACGCGGTCGGCGAGCAGCCGCCGCATCGAGCCCAGCGCCTCGCCGACGCCGCCCTCGTGCCGGGCGGCCGGCGGCAGCGTCTCGGGGAGCCGCGCCCACACCACCGCGCCGAGCAGCGCGCCCACCACCGTGAGCACGGCGAACACGCCCCGCCAGTCCGTCACCCGCAGGATCTGCCCGCCGATCAGCGGCGCGACGACCGGGGCCACCCCGGAGATCAGCATCAGGGTGGAGAAGAACCGGGCCATGGCCACGCCGTCGTACAGGTCGCGGACGACCGCGCGGGCGATGACGATGCCGGCCGCGCCCGCGAGGCCCTGCGCCAGCCGCAGCGCGACCAGCGCCTCGACGTTCGGTGCGACCGCGCACAGGGCGGTGGCCAGGACGTAGAGGGCGAGCCCGGCGAGGAGCGGGCGCCTGCGGCCCCAGCGGTCGCTCATCGGGCCGACGACGAGCTGTCCGAGCGCCATCCCGGCCAGGCAGGCGGTCAGGGTGAGCTGGACGGTCGCGGCGGGCGCGTGGAGGGTGCGGGTGACCTCCGGCAGCGAGGGCAGGTACATGTCCATCGCGAGCGGGGGCGTGGCGGTCAGGCCGCCCAGGATCAGGGTGACCAGCACACCGGTACGGCGGGCCGAGCGGTCCGGCGGCGGCTGGGATCCCGGTGACGGCTGGGATCCCGGTGACGGCCGGGGCCCAGGTGGTGCCTGGGGTCCCGGCGGTGGCAGGGGTCCCGGTGCCGTCCGCGCGGCGGCCGTCTCCCCCGCGGCCTGCCTGTGCGGTGCCGACGCCCCACCCTCGGACATGTGTCCCTCCCTCTCCGACCGGTCCGCCACCTATGCTCTCAGCTCGTACACCGTGCCGAGGAACGCATGAGCGAGGGTGGGGTCCGTGATGCCTGGAATATCCGGTGGGGCGCAGGAGAAGGTCCGCTGGGGGATCCTCGCGACGGGCGGGATCGCCGCGGCGTTCACGGCGGATCTGGTGGACCTGCCGGACGCCGAGGTGGTGGCGGTGGGTTCGCGCCGCGCGGAGTCGGCGCGGGCGTTCGCGGACCGGTTCGGCATCCCGCGGGCGTACGGCACCTGGGAGGAGCTGGCCCACGACGCCGACCTCGACGTGGTCTACGTCGCCACCCCGCACGTCGCCCACCGGACCGCCGCGGGCCTGTGCCTCCGGGCCGGGCGGAACGTGCTGTGCGAGAAGCCGTTCACGCTGAACGTGCGCGAGGCCGGTGAACTGGTCGCGCTGGCCCGGCGGCAGGGCCGCTTCCTGATGGAGGCCATGTGGATGTACTGCAATCCGCTGGTCCGGCGGCTGAAGGCGCTGGTCGACGACGGCGCGATCGGCGAGGTGCGCAGCGTGCGGGCGGACTTCGGGCTGGCCGGCCCGTTCCCGCCCGCCCACCGGCTGCGCGACCCGCGGCTCGGCGGCGGCGCGCTGCTCGATCTCGGCGTCTACCCGGTGTCGTTCGCCCATCTGCTGCTCGGTGAGCCGACGGAGGTGCTGGCCCAGGCGGTGCTCTCCCCCGAGGGCGTCGACCTCCAGACCGGCGCGCTGCTCTCCTGGGACGGCGGGGCGCTGGCCCAGCTGCACTGCTCGATCACCGGCGACACGGGGACGACGGCCTCGGTCACCGGTTCACGCGGCCGGATCGACGTGCCGTACGGCTTCTTCCACCCGGACCGGTTCGTGCTGCACCGCGACGGCCGCGACCCGGAGGAGTTCGCGGCCGACCCGGCGGACGGCCCGCGCAGCACCCTGCGGCACGAGGCGCTGGAGGTGATGCGGGCGCTGCGGGCGGGCGAGACCGAGTCGCCGCTGGTGCCGCTGGACGGCACGCTCGCGGTGATGCGGACGCTGGACGCGGTCCGGGAGCGGATCGGGGTCCGCTACCCGGGAGAGCCGGGCGACACGGGAGAGGCGGACGGGGCGGGAGACACGGGCGAGCCGGGCGAGGCGGCGGATCCGGTGCTCGCGGGCGCGTGACGGCTGTCCGGCCCGCGCAGGTGCGTGGGCGCACAGGGCATCCGTATGGCGGACATGGGATTCCGCATGGCGGACCGCGCTCGTACGCTGCGGTGGCATGACTGACACCGAGACGTCGAAGACCGCCGTGGTGACGGGCGCGGGTTCCGGCATCGGCCGGGCCGTCGCCGTGGAACTGCTGCGCGCCGGATGGTCCGTGGCGCTGGCCGGGCGACGCGCCGAGCCCCTGGAGGAGACGGCGGCGCTGGTGCCCGGCGCCGCCTCGCTCACCGTACGCACCGACGTGGCACGCCCCGAGGACGTGGCCGCGCTGTTCGCGGCGACGGCGGCCCGGTTCGGCCGGGTGGACCTGCTGTTCAACAACGCGGGCACCTTCGGCCCCGGCGGCGTCCCCGTGGAGGACCTGTCCTACGAAGCGTGGCGGCACGTGGTGGACACCAACCTCAACGGGGCGTTCCTGTGCGCGCAGGCGGCGTACCGGCAGATGAAGGAGCAGGACCCGCAGGGCGGCCGGATCATCAACAACGGCTCGATCTCGGCGCACACGCCCCGGCCGCACTCGGCGCCCTACACCGCCACCAAGCACGCGCTGACCGGCCTGACCAAGGCGCTGTCGCTGGACGGGCGGCCGTACCGGATCGCGGTCGGGCAGATCGACATCGGCAACGCGGCCACCGAGATGACGGCCCGGATGGAGGCGGGCGCCCTCCAGGCGGACGGGCGCACGGTGCCGGAGCCGGTGATGGACGTCGCCGATGTGGCGCGCACGGTACGGCACATGGCCGAACTGCCGCTGGAGGCCAATGTGCAGTTCGCGACGGTGCTGGCGACGGCGATGCCGTACATCGGGCGCGGCTGAGAAGCCGTACGCCGGGCCCGCCCGCCGATATGGCGCGGCGGCCGCCCACGGACCGGTGCGCACCTCGCGTCCCGCGAGGTCCACCCCCAGCCGGTGCCGTGGAACGGCCGCCGCCTACCCCCCTGGACATGGCCTGATGGAAGCCCAGAGCTCCAACTGTGAAGCTCCGGTGAAGGAGGAGTCGAGCATATGTCGCCGAGCAGCCCGCAGGGTGCGGAGTCTTCTCTTCCGTATGTGCAGATCGCGACGGCCTGTCAGACGCCGCGATGACGTGACTCAGCGGCGATGCCGTCCGCCCGTGCCCGCCCGGGCCGCCGCCCGCGCCTCCGCCCGCGCGGCGGCCCGGCGCCGGCGCAGCGCCCAGACGCCGCCCGCGAGCAGCGCCGCGGTGCCGCCCGCGCCCTCCAGCAGCCGCCAGGTGGAGGGTCCGGCATCCCCGGCGGACGCCGCCGCCCCGGTCCCGGAACCGGCCCCGGCCGCCCGCGAGCCGGGCGCACCGCCCGCCGGTGCGCCGCCCTCGCTCAGCGGTTCCACCAGAGTGCCCACGGCCTGCGCCGAACTCCCCTGCGCGAAGCCCCAGTCGAGCAGGGCGGCGGTCTCCTCGTAGACGGCGTTCGCGCCGTTCTCGGGGTGCATCACGGTGGCGACGAGGGTACGGCCGCCGCGGACCGCGGCGCCGGTGAAGGTGTTCCCGGCGTCGGTGGTGTAGCCGTTCTTCACGCCGATCATGCCGTCGTACGGCTTCAGCCCCCAGGAACCGGTCAGCAGGCGGTCGGTGTTCTGGATCTGGAACGTCTTGCGGCCGCCGGCCGGGAAGTCGGCGGTGCGGGTGGCGCAGTAGCCGCGGAAGTCGGCGTTGCGCAGCCCGTGCCGGGCGAACAGGGTCAGGTCGTACGCCGAGGAGATCTGGCCCGGGTGGTCGAAGCCGTCCGGGCTGACCACGTGCGTGTCCAGGGCCTGGAGGTCCTCCGCCCTGGCCTGCATCTCGGCGACCGTCTGTTCGACCCCGCCGTTCATATGGGCGAGGACATGCACCGCGTCGTTGCCCGAGCGCAGGAACACGCCCTGCCACAACTGCTCGACGGTGTACGTGATCCCGGCCTGGATCCCGACGAGGCTGGAGCCGGAGGGGATGTCGGCGAGTTCGGCGGCGGTGACGGTGTGCCGGGCGGTGCGGTCGAACTTCTTCAGGACCGTGTCCGCGAAGAGCATCTTCAGCGTGGAGGCGGGCGCGAGCCGCTGGTGCGCGCGGTAGGAGGCCAGTACCTCGCCGCTCGCCCAGTCGGCGAGGAGCCAGGCACGGGCGGAGAGCTTCGCGGGCAGCCGGGCGGCGGCGCGCACCTGGACTCCGGTACGGGCCAGCCGCTCACCGCCGATGACGGCGGTGGACCTGGTGGAGGCGGTGGTGCCGGTCGTGGTGGTCATGCCGGTCGTGGCGGTCGTGGTGGTCATGCCGGTAGTGGCGGTCATGCCGGTAGTGGCGGTCGTGGCGGTCCCGGTGGTGGCCGCGGTGGGGGACGCGGCCGAGGCGGGGTGACCGGCGGTGACGGCGGCGACCGGAGCGGCCGCGCACAGGGCGAGCAGGGAGCGCCGCGACGGGAGGGGGGACGGGGCGGCGGACCGGGGTGGGCGGGGGGAGCGGGGGGACAGAGAGGAATCGCGCACTCCGGGACCGTACAAAGCCGGGGCGGGCCCGCGCACGACAGGTCTTCAAAGGCTGATCAAAAGATCACCGAAGGAGGGACGCCGGATCACTCGTGTCGCGCACCCGGGCCCCGGTCGGTCCGGCCCCGCTCACCGATCGGTCCGGCCCCGGTGTCCGGCCGGTCCGCTCACAGCGCCCGCCACCCGAACGGCATGCAGAACGGGCCGCCGGAGCGCGACCGGTGCGAGGGTGGTCACGGCGTTGCCGCTTCTCCGCCCCTCTGCTTGCCCGCTTCTCCGCTTCTCCCGAGGAGTCACCGTGACCTGTTGCGACCGACGTGATCTCGGCCTGCTGCTGCTCCGGTTGGGCACCGGCGGCGTGCTGGCCGCGCACGGCGCGCAGAAGCTGCTGGGCTGGTTCGGCGGGGCCGGTCTGGAGGGGACGGGCCGGTTCATGGAGTCGGTCGGCTACCGGCCGGGCCGGGCGAGCGCGACGGCGGCGGGTCTCGCCGAGGCGGGCGGCGGTCTGCTGCTGGCGCTGGGCCTGGCCACTCCGGCGGCGGGCGCGGCGGCGGCCGGCGCGATGGCGGGGGCGGCGGCGGTGCACACCCCCAACGGCTTCTTCGCGCAGGGCGGCGGCTACGAGTACGCCGCTTCCCTCGGCCTCACCGCCACCGGCCTCGCGATCACCGGCCCCGGCCGCCTCTCCCTCGACCACGCCCTCGGCCACAGCGTCAACCGCGGCTGGATGGTCCCCGCGGCCCTCGCGGCGACGGCGGCGGGCACGGCGGCGGTCCTGGGCGCCCGGGTCCGGTACCTGCGGCGGCAGAAGGAGGGGCAGCAGGAGGCGCTGTTCGAGGAGTAGAGCAGTACAGGAGCAGCGGAGCAGAGGGCAGGAGCAGAGGGCAGCCGCCCCGGGTTCGTGGCAGGCTGCCGCCCATGACCGCCCCGGACCCCGCAGCCCCCTCCGTCCCTTCCTCGCCCTCCGCGACCCCCGCGACCCCTCTTCTCTGGCCGACCGTCGACGCCCTGTGGACCTGGCTCAACGGCCACCGCGCGCACGGCGAGCGCGAGACGCTGCTGCTGCGTCTGCTCAAGCTCTCCGAGGAGGTCGGCGAGGCCGCCCAGGCGGTCATCGGCGCGACCGGCCAGAACCCGCGCAAGGGCACGACCCACACCTGGCAGGACGTCGAGGCCGAGCTGTGCGACGTGGTGATCACGGCCCTGGTCGCCCTGCGCACGCTGACCCCGGACGCCGAGGAGGTCTTCGGGCGCCATCTGGCACGGGTCAGAGACCGCTCGCTGGGCACGGGCACGGGAACAGGCACGGGCACGACGAACGGCGACGGCGTGCCGCCCCGTACTCCCTGAGCCGGAGCGGCACGCCGTCGCACGCTGCCGCGGCCGGTCAGCCCCGACCGGCGGTTCTTGTCCGGCGCCGCATCCACCCCCCGTGGGGATCCGGCACCCGGCGCCATGGCGGCGCCCCACTGTCACGGCCACTGCCGCGCGACCGGACCGATCCGGCCGCTTCCGGTCGGTCGCTAGCGGATCGCGACACCGCCTTCCCGCATCGGTCCCCGGCGGGGGCCGCGGTCGAGGGACGCGGCCAGCCCGAGTCCCGCCAGCGCGGCTCCCGCGGCCAGGCACTGGACGACCTGTGGTGCGCCGCCGGGTGCGCCCACCGCCGGATGGACGAGTGCGGCGCCGAGCGCGCCGCCGGTGAAGAGCGACAGCGGGATCGCGACCGGCCTGCGGGGCTGGGGCGGTAGGGGTCCGGCGGTCGCCGGGACGCCGCCACCGTCCCGCTCGTCCTCGTCGAGCTGGTCCTCGACCCGGTCCAGGAGCGCTTCCCAGCTGACGGGGTCGATCCCGTCCCCGTCCTTCTGCTGCCGGGTTCCCTCCCGGTGTTCCTCCGCGAGGCGGCGGAGGTGATCGAATGTTTCAGACATTCCGTGTGTCCCTCCCGAGTGGTGCGTATGGGCTTCGAGCGGACGCTTGACTTTTCTTGATGGCTTGACTGTTCTTCATGGCTTGGCTGTTCTTCATGGTTCGCCACTGTTCTTCGTTGTTGTCCTACGGGTCGCTAGGACCCAACCTGGACTCACGGGAGGCGACGTGCGTGCCCCCTCCCGTGAGTCCGAGTAACGGCACTAGCTCGTCACGTCACCGAGCACCTCGTCGTGGACGGTGGCGCGGTGCGGCTCCAGTGCCTGGCGCACCTTCGTGTAGCGGCGGGCCACCGTGTGCCGGTCGACGCGGAGGACCTGGGCGATCTCCGCCTGGGTCAGGCCCTCGACGATCGCGAGCCGGGCGACCGGGTACAGCCGGTCGGGCAGCGTGGCCGCGAGGAACCGGTCGATGGCCCTGAGCCGGTCGTCGCGGATGTGGTCGCCCTCGTCCGGCTCGACCGCCACCGTCTCGGGGACCTCCGCCACCGGCGTCGAGCGGTCGCGGTCGTTGCCGCGCGCCGCGTCCGCGATGACGTTCCGCATGACCTTGCGCGCGAAGGCCCGGCCACCGTCGCGCCGGTCCAGCACGAAGTCCGGGCGGGACCAGGCGCGTACGAGCTGGAGCACCGCGGTCTGCACCAGGTCCTCCATCGCGTACTGCATGCGGGCCTGGCGCACCATGCCTTCCAGGAAGGGCTTGAGCCGCTGGAGTTCGTCCACCTGGTCCGGCGTCAGCCGGCGGCGCGGCTTGGCTTCCGGAGCGGTGCGTGCTTCCGGGACGAGTCCCTGCGGAGTACGCGGCAGGTCGTGCGGGTCCGTCGGCCCTCGAACATCGGGGGCATTGTGCATCTGGACCAGTCCTTCCCGTAGCGCGGCCGACCGAGCGGCCGGCGACCGGCGGTTGGGGGCTTCTCACTCACTTGTGCCGTGCGGGGGAGGCCGGTGGGGTGCGTTTCGGTCTCCGCGACTTTCCGTGACTTCGAGCGACGGCCGGGGACGGAGTCCCCGGCCCCGCCCCTCAGCTCAGGAGCTGATGCACGAACAGGGCGACCCCGACACCCACGAGCAGCGCGGTGCCGAGCAGCGGATCGAGGAACGCCACATAGGTGACGAGCCCCGCGACGATCAGGATCAGCAGGATGCGGTGGAGCTTCTGAAGAGGGTCCATACGGCGTGCTCCCGGGGGCGGCGACCGACGACACATCGGCGGGAAGGGCACCGGTACGACTTACCGGTTCACTCAAGACGCCGCCCCGGGCACCTCCCCCGGGCGCACCCCCGGACGGTGTCCGTCATCACGCCACCGGACGCACCCGGCGCACCATCGGGGGTACGGACGGCCTCCCTGCGCCGGGAGCACCGGATCGCCCGGCCCACTACGCTCCGGACATGGACGACGAACCGCTCTCCCGATGGGCCGAGCGCCGTGACGCGAGGATCGGGCAGCTCCGCGCCGTACCCCTCGTGACCGGCGACGGCCCGAGGGCATCGCATCTGAACCCCGAGGCGCCCCGGGCGATCCAGCGGTGGAACGGCCACCTGTGGGAACCGCACGGCTTCGCGGCGAACCTCGCGGAAGCACGGCGCGTCCTGTTCCCCCGCACCGAGGCCGACTCCGCACCCTCACCCGCCCCCACGGCCACACCGAGGCTCGGCCCCGGGACCGGCAGACACCGGAAGCCTCCGGCACCCTGACGGGCCGGCCCGCGGCACCCGCCGCGCTCCGGCAGCCGGCCGACGCCCGCGGTTCCGTGAGAAAAGGCCGCTGACCCGCGAGACGCGGTGCAGCGGCCTGGGCGGCAGACGAGTCGGGCTGTACGCCGGATTTTGTCGCCCGGTCGCCTCGCGGCGGCCGGGGAGACGGCCATCCATCTAGGGCCGGCGTTGCCGCCGGCCTCGTGCGGTCCACCCGCGGACTCGGGCGGGCAGCCCTCGAACGTCCGCGCAGAGACACCGGGGTGTCTCCTTTTGACCTTGCTCCGGGTGGGGTTTACCTAGCTGCCCAGGTCACCCTGGGCACTGGTGGTCTCTTACACCGCCGTTTCACCCTTACCGAGGACCGAGGTCCCCGGCGGTCTGTTTTCTGTGGCACTGTCCCGCGGGTCACCCCGGGTGGCCGTTAGCCACCACCCTGCCCTGTGGAGTCCGGACGTTCCTCGGGAAGTCCCTCGCGGGAACTTCACGCGGCCGTCCGCCCGGCTCGTCTGCCGTACGGACCATGATACCGGGCGGCCGGGGGCCCGGTGCGCGCGCCCGGGTCAGGGGGCGGGCGGGGCGAAGGCGCGGTCCAGGGCGTCGAAGGCGGCGGTCAGGCGCAGCCGGTGGTCCTCGGCGAGGGCGTCCTCGGGGGTGGCGTCCGTGTCCGCCAGCAGGCGGGCGACCGTACCGGTGCCGACCGCGCGGTACGCGGCGATCGCGAGGGCGGCCAGGAGCCGGGGGTCGGGGACGTCCGGCGCGGTCTCGGCCACGGCTTCGGCCAGGGCGTGCTCCACCTCGTCCACCGCCTCGCGGGCGCGGGCGCGCAGCGCCGGGGACGCGGCGACGACGTACAGGAAGGGGCGGAAGCGGGCGCGGGCGCCGGACAGCGGGTGCCCGGTGTCGAGGAGGCCGAGGGCGAGGCGGCGCAGCGCGGTGAGCGGGTGCTCGCCCGGGGCGCGTCCGCGTACGGCCTCCGCGACGAGGTCCACCGCCTCGGGGATGCGGTCGAGGAACAGGTCCTCCTTGCGCGGGAAGTAGTTGAAGACCGTCATCGGGGACACCTCCGCCGCGCGGGCGATCTCCGCGACGGTCACCTCGTCGAAGCCGCGCTCCACGAAGAGCCCGGTCGCCACGTCCGAGATCCGCTGCCGGGTCTCGCGCTTCTTCCGTTCCCTCAGACCCGGTTCGCCGGTGGACCGCTGTGTGTTCATGAAGAAAAATATAGCCGATAGAAACTTTTAGTCGCTACAGTGAACCCATGACTGACTACGACGTGGTGGTGGCCGGCGCCGGTCCGGTGGGGCTGTTCCTCGCCTGTGAGCTGCGGCTCGGCGGGGCGCGGGTGCTGGTGGCGGAGCGGCTGGCCGAGGTGGACGAGACGATCAAGGCGGGGGCGATCAACACGCCCAGCGCGGTGGCGCTGTACCGGCGGGGGCTGCTGCCCGAGGTGACGCGGGTGTGGGAGCAGTCGGCGGCCCGCATCCTCGCCTTCATGCGCGCGAACGCGCCCCAGGGCCAGGAACAGGAAGGCCAGGAAGGCCAGGGCGGGGAGGCGGGACTCCAGGACCGTATGCCGCCCAAGTTCGCCGGGCACTTCGCCGGAATCATGCTGGACGCGGCCCTGTTCGACGAGTCCGACCCGGCCTACGCCGACCTGGGGCCCGCCGCGGACGCCGGGCTCGGTGTCCCGCAGGCGGAGCTGGAGCGGATCCTCGCCGTGCGGGCGGCGGAGACCGGCGTCGAGGTGCGCCGCGGTGTCGCCCTGACCGGGTTCCGGGACCACGGCGACGACGGCGTCACCGTGGAGCTCGCCCCGGCCGACGGCTCCGCGCCCCGGCGCGTCTCCGCCGGGTGGCTGGTGGGCTGCGACGGCGGGCGCAGCAGCGTCCGCAAGCTCGCCGGGTTCGACTTCCCCGGCACCGACCCGGAGATCACCGGCTACCAGGCGATCGCCGACCTGACCGGCGCCGAGAAGCTGGGCAAGGGCTGGAACACCACCGAGGTCGGCACCTACGTCCACGGCCCCTTCCCCGGCCGGGTCCTCACCGTCGAGTTCGACGGGCCGCCCGCCGACCGCTCCGCGCCCGTCACCCCCGAGGAGTTGCAGGCCAGCCTGCGCCGGGTCTCCGGTGTCCCCGACGTGTCGGTGACGGGGATCCGCTCGGTGACCCGCTTCACCGACAACGCCCGCCAGGCGAGCACGTACCGCAGGGGCCGCGTGCTGCTCGCCGGGGACGCCGCCCATGTGCACTCGCCGTTCGGCGGGCAGGGACTGAACCTCGGTCTCGGCGACGCGATGAACCTCGGCTGGAAGCTGGCGGCCGTGGCGCGCGGCCTGGCGCCCGAGTCGCTGCTGGACACCTACACCGCCGAGCGGCATCCGATCGGCGCCTGGGTGCTGGACTGGACGCGCGCGCAGATCGCCCTCATGCGACCGGACCGGCACGCCCGCGCGCTGCGCCGCGTGGTGACCGACCTGGCGCTGACGACGACCGGGACGACGTACCTGGTCAAGCAGATATCCGGCATCTGGCAGCGCTACGACCTGCCCGGCGGCCACCCGCTCGTCGGCGCCAGCGCCCCCGACCTCGAACTCGCCGACGGCAGCCGCCTCGGCGACCAGCTGCACAAGGGCCGCGGCCTCCTCCTCGACCTCACCGGCGACCCGTCCCTGCGCGCCCTCGCCGACGCCTACGCCGACCGGGTCACCGTCATCACCTCCCCCTGCGCCGCCCGCCCCGAACTCGCCGCCCTGCTGGTCCGCCCCGACGGCTTCGTGGCCTGGGCCGCGGACACGGGCACGGCCATCGCCTCGGGTCCGGAGGCACCGGACGGCGGCGAACCGCTCCTCCCGGCCCTGGAACGCTGGTTCGGGAAGCCGGCGGCAGCCGCCCGCTCCTGACCTCCGGCCGGGAGCGAGGGCCCGCCCCGCAGCGTGTCGGTGTCCCCGTACGCTGGCCGGGAGCCCTACCCGAAGGAGAATTCCGTGCTCGTCCTGCTGCCGCCCTCCGAAGGCAAGGCCGGTTCCGGTCGTGGTGCCCCGCTGGAGCTGGAGTTGCTGTCGCTGCCGGGGCTCGCCGGGGCGCGGCGGGCCGTGCTCGACGAGCTGGTGGCGCTGTGCTCGGGGGACGGTGACGCGCAGGACAAGGCGCGGGACGTGCTCGGGCTGAGCGAGGGGCTGCGGGGCGAGGTCGCCAAGAACGCGGAGCTGCGCACGGCGGGGGCGCGGCCCGCCGGGGAGATCTACACCGGGGTGCTCTACGACGCCCTCGGCCTGGCCACGCTCGACGCCGCGGCCAAGCGGCGCGCGGCCCGTTCGCTGCTGGTCTTCTCGGGGCTGTGGGGTGCGGTCCGGGTGACCGACAGGATCCCCTCCTACCGCTGCTCGATGGGGGTGAAACTGCCCGGACTCGGCGCGCTGGGCGCGCACTGGCGCGCCCCGATGGCCGAGGTGCTGCCCGAGGCGGCCGGGAGCGGTCTGGTGCTGGACCTGCGGTCCGCCGCGTACGCCACCGCCTGGAAGCCGAAGGGCGAGGTCGCGGAGCGGACGGCGACCGTACGGGTGCTGCACGCGCCCACCCGGAAGGTGGTCAGCCACTTCAACAAGGCCACCAAGGGGCGGATCGTACGGAGCCTGCTGAGCGCGGGCGCCGCTCCGGCCGGTCCCGCCGAGCTGGTGGAGGCGCTGCGGGACCTCGGTCATGAGGTGGAGGCGCGGGAGCCGGCCGGGGCGGGCCGGGCCTGGTCGCTGGATGTGCTGGTGACCGAGGTGCACTGAGTCCGGACCAGCACGCTATTGCAGCATGCGCAACGTGCTTTGCGCATGCTGGTGCTGACCGGCAGGATGGCGCCATGTCCGCATCGCTGCCGTCGCTGCCGTCGCAGCCCTCGCCGTCGTCGCCGCCCTTCCCGCCCGCCGCGCCGTCCGGGGCCGCCTCCGTACTGGATCTCGCCCCCGTCCTTCCGGTCGTCGTCCTGGAGGACCCGGCCGCCGCGGTGCCCCTCGCCCGCGCGCTGGTCGCCGGGGGGCTGCCCGCGATCGAGGTGACGCTGCGGACCCCGGCCGCGCCGGAGGCGATCGCCACCGTCGCCGCCGAGGTGCCGGGCGCGGTGGTGGGCGCGGGTACGGTCGTCACGCCCGCGCAGGTCGAGCAGTGCGTGGCAGCGGGCGCCCGGTTCCTGGTCAGCCCCGGCTGGACCGACACCCTGCTGTCCGCCATGGCCGCGTCCGGACTGCCGTATCTGCCCGGGGTGTCGACGACCTCCGAGGTCGTGGCGCTGCTGGAGCGCGGGGTGCGCGAGATGAAGTTCTTCCCGGCCGAGGCGGCGGGCGGCACGGCCTACCTCAGGTCGCTGGCCGGTCCGCTCCCCCAGGCGCGTTTCTGCCCGACCGGCGGCATCGGGCCCGGCACCGCGCCCGACTATCTGGCGCTGCCCAACGTCGGCTGTGTGGGCGGCAGCTGGATGGTCCCGGCGGACGCGGTCGCGGCCGGGGACTGGACCCGTATCGAGCGGCTGGCGCGCGAGGCGGCGGGGCTCAGCGCAGGTGGGACGTGTCGTTGAGGAGCCGGACGCTCGCGTTGCCGTCCGCGTAGTACGCCACCGCCGACAGGGAGGCCGCCGACAGCTCCATGCGGAACAGTGACTCCGCCGGGGCGCCCAGGGCCAGCCTGACGAACGTCTTGATCGGCGTCACATGGGTGACCACCAGGACGGTGCGGCCCGCGTGGGCCGCGACCAGCCGGTCCCGGGCCGCGGCGATCCGTACGGCGGTGGCCGCGAAGCTCTCGCCCCCGCCGGTGGGTTCGGCCTCCGGCGAGGCCAGCCAGGCGTTCAGATCGTCCTGGTGGCGTTCGCGCACCTCGCCGAAGGTGAGCCCCTCCCAGGCGCCGAAGTCGGTCTCGCGCAGGCCATCGTCGACCGTCACGGCGAGGCCGAGGCGGTCGGCGACGATCGCGGCGGTCTCCCGGGTGCGGGCCAGCGGGGAGGACACCACGGCCTGGATCGTGCCGCGCCGGGCGAGCGCCGCCGCGGCCCTCTCCGCCTGCTCCCGGCCGACGGCGGAGAGCGAGGGATCGCTGCCGCCGCTGCCGGAGAACCGCTTCTGCGGGGTCAGGGGTGTCTCACCGTGCCGCAGCAGCACCAGCGTGGCCGGCGCCCCGAGATCCGCGGGCGCCCAGCCGGGCGCGGCGACGGTCCGGGCGGCACGCTGATCGGCGGCGCGCTGATCGGCGGTGCGCTGATCGGCGGCGCGCTGATCGGCGGCGCGCTGATCGGCGGCGCGCTTCGGATCGGGGGTGCCTCCCGCCACGGGGGCTTCTTCCGTCACCAGGGCTTCTTCCGCCGCGGGAGCCTCTTCCGCCGCGACGGCGCTCACGACGGTGCCCTTCGCCGGGGCGGCGGCTGCGGCAGCGGCGGCCGTCGACGCCGACGCGGACCACTTCTCGCCGCGCGCGCCCGCGTCCATCGCCTCGTTGGCCAGGCGGTCGGCGTGCTTGTTGCGTGCGCGCGGGATCCACTCGTAGGTGACCCGGCCGGGCGGGAAGACGCGGGCGGCCTCGGCCGCCAGGGGCTGGAGGTCGGGGTGCTTGATCCGCCAGCGCCCCGACATCTGCTCGACGACGAGCTTGGAGTCCATCCGGACATGCACCGCCGCCCCCGGGTCCAGGGCGTGCGCGGCGCGCAGCCCGGCCAGCAGGCCCCGGTACTCGGCGACGTTGTTGGTGACGGTGCCCAGGTACTCGGCGGCCTCCGCGAGGGACTGCCCGTCGGACGCGTCGAACACGACCGCGCCGTAGCCCGCGGGCCCCGGGTTGCCCCGTGACCCGCCGTCCGCCTCGACGATGAACTCCCGCACGCGCGAAGCCCCTTCCTCAGCCGCTCCGGGATCCCGCCGCTCCGCTACAGACCGGACTCGGCGGTGCGCACCAGGATGCGGCGGCAGTTCTCGCAGCGTACGACCGTGTCGGCGGCGGCGCCGCGGATCTCGCTCAGCTCGGTGATGGCGAGCTCCTGGCGGCAGCCCTGGCAGGTGCGCTGGTACAGCTTGGCCGCGCCGATGCCGCCCTGCTGCTCGCGCAGCTTGTCGTACAGCTTGAGCAGGTCGGCAGGTACGGAGGCGGCGACGACCTCGCGCTCCTTGGTCACCGAGGCGGCCTCGCCGTCCAGTTCCTCGTAGGCGGCGTCGCGGCGGGCGGTGGCGTCGTCGGCCTTGGCCTGGACGGAGGAGACCCGCTCGGTCAGCTCGGCGACCCGCTCCTGCGCGGACTCGCGGCGCTCCATGACCTCCAGGACGACGTCCTCCAGGTCGCCCTGGCGCTTGGCGAGCGAGGCGATCTCGCGCTGGAGGCTCTCCAGGTCCTTCGGGGAGGTGACCGCGCCGGAGTCCAGGCGCTGCTGGTCGCGGGTGGCGCGGGTGCGCACCTGGTCGACGTCCTGCTCGGCCTTGGTCTGCTCGCGGGCGCAGTCGCTCTCCTCGGTCTGCGCGGCCACGAGCAGGTCGCGCAGCTGGGTGAGGTCCTTGCCGAGCGCGTCGATCTCGGCGTGCTCGGGCAGCGACCGGCGCCGGTGCGCGAGCTGCTGGAGGCGGACGTCGAGGGCCTGGACGTCGAGGAGTCGGATCTGGTCGGCGGGCGCGGCGTTCAGTTGGGGGCTCCCATGAGTTCTAGTTGTCGGTGGTGGTGGACGCCGCGTGGGCGGTCCAGGGGTCGGTGACCGTCGTGGAGACATGGACCCGCAGGTCCCATCCGTGCCGGTCGGAGATCTCGTCGAGCTGGGCGGCGGCCAGCTCGCACCAGGGCCACTCGGTGGCCCAGTGCGCCGCGTCGAGCAGCGCGAGGGAGCTGTGCGCGCGGGCCTCGGAGGCCGGGTGGTGACGCAGGTCCGCGGTGAGGAACGCGTCCACGCCCGCGGCGCGCACGGCGTCGAAGAGACTGTCGCCGCTGCCGCCGCTCACGGCGACCGTGCGCACCTGCTGCTCCGGGTCGCCGGCGACCCGGATGCCCTGCGCGGTCGCGGGCAGCCGCGCGGCGGCGCGCGCGGCCAGTTCGCGCAGGGTCAGCGGGTGGTCGAGCGCGCAGACGCGGCCCAGACCGCGGCGGCCCGCCGGGTCGTCCGGGTCCGGGACGAGGGGCCGTACGACCCGGAGGTCCAGCGCTCCGGCGAGCGCGTCGCTGACGCCCGGGTCGGCGGTGTCGGCGTTGGTGTGGGCGACGTGCAGGGCGATGTCGTTCTTGATGAGGGTGTGCACGACGCGGCCCTTGGAGGTGGAGGCCGCCACCGTCGTCGTACCGCGCAGATAGAGCGGGTGGTGGGTGACGAGCAGGTCGGCGCCGAGCCGCACGGCCTCGTCGACGGTCTCGCGGACCGGGTCGACGGCGAACAGGACCCGGCCGACCTGCTGGTCCGGGTCACCGGCGACGGTGCCGACCGCGTCCCAGGACTCGGCCCGCTCGGGCGGCCACAGGGCTTCCAGCGCGGCGATGACTTCAGACAGACGGGGCACGGGTGCAAGGCTACCTGGGTGTTCGGCGCGGCTGAACCGGTGCCGTCGCCCCGGGGACGGCCGTCCCGGCGCCGGACTCGTCCGGTGGCGCCTTCGCACAGAGGTTTCGTTTTCCGCCAGCACAAACGTTCCGCTTTTCTCCGGCGAATCGTTCCTGGGCCACCCGTATGTGTGAAGCGTCCGCCCGCCGGGCCACCGCCTGTGCGTACGAAAACTAGCGTCCTCGCAGGAGGTGACCGAATAATGACAGTCTGTGCCTCTCCGGGGCCCTCGGCCGCACGGGAACAGGAGGGCGCCCCAGCCCCGCCGCGGGCGGCCGCCGAGGACGGCGCGGCGCCCGCGGCGCCCTGCGCGATCACGGTGGACGGCGCCTACGCGGCCCGGCTCGCCCGCGGCGGGGGCTCCTGGTACCCGGAGCGCTGGACGCTGGACGGCCCCGAGCCGTACGCCGTGCCGCTGCCCGCCGAACGGCCCGAGGAGCCCGGCACCGAGGTGCAGCCGATGGGCGACGGCCGGGTCCTGGTACGGCGGCTGGTGGCCGGCCGGCACACCTTCTCGCTGCTCTACCCGGCGGGCTCCGGCACCGGCGAGCTGTCCCTGGGCGCGGTCGAGTGCCCCGACCGCACCCGGCTGCGGCTGCTGCCCTGCGCGCCCGGCGGCGAGCGGGCGTACGCCCTCGCCGTGGGCCCGCTCACCTCGGCGGTGTGGCTGGTGGCGGGCGCCGGTATCGGCCCCGAGCTGCTGGCCGAGGTGCCCGGCCGCTGCTCGGGCGGGGTCTGGCTGGACCGCTCCGGGCGGCTGCTGGCCCTGGACCGGTGGGACGGCGGACGCACCAAGACGGTCGTGGTGGACCTCGTCGGCGGCGAGGTGACCCCGCTGCTCCAGATCGCCCCGCACAGCGACGACCGGCTGCTGCTCGCCGATCCCGGCAGCGGGCTGCTGCTGATCCGCTCGGACGCCCCCTCCCCCGGGCGGGACCGGCTGGGCTGGGGCGTGCTCGGCAGCACCCTGCCGGTGCGCTTCCCGAGCGGCCTGGAGGTGCCGGACTGCGCGGTGACGCCGTTCGCGGTCCAGCCGGGCCAGGTGCTGACCCCGGAGCAGTGCGCGGTGGCGCTGCGCTACGAGGGCGCGTACGGCAGCTGGATCGGTGTGTGGCGGCCCGCCGAGCGGCGCGTACGCCATCTGCCCGCGCCCGAGGGGTGGCTGCCCGGCGCCGGGGTCTGGACCGGCGACGGCGCCCTGCGGCTGCCGTTCAGCACGGGCGCGGTGCCGTGCGGGGTGGCCCGGTGGACGGCGTCGGGCCGAGACCCGGGGCGCGCGGCGGGCAGCTCCCGGGCGGCGCTCCCGGCGGTCCGCGCGCCCCGCTGGGTACCGGTCCGCCGGGCTCTCGCGCTGCCGTCCCCGGCCGGGGCGCCGGACAGCGGCCCGGTCGCGGGGCCGGGCGCAGAGCGCGTCGCGGTACCGGAGGGCGGGCCGGGCGCGGCACCGGGCGGCGGGCCCGGTGCGGGGAGACCGCGCGTCAGGCCGTACGGGCCGTACGGGGGGACGCCCGGCGCGGGGGCCCCCGCGGGGCCCCAGGAGAGGCCGGCCGCGCCACCGTACGCCCAGGCCGGTCCGCTGCCCGATCCGCTGCCCGGTCCGCTGCCGGGGCCGTACGTCCCGCCGGGCCCGATGCCGTACGGGGAGCAGGCGGCGCGGACGCAGGGGCTGCCCGGCGAGGGGAGGTACGGAGGACCCGGTGTCGGGCCCCACCGGAGTCCCGCCACCGCGCCCGCGCCCGTCTCCCCCCGCGCCCCCGGCACCGGAAGCCCCGGCGCCCCCGCCGGTCCCCAGCCCACCCACTCCTCCCCCGGTTTCCTCGTCCCCGCCGCCTTCCGGCTTCTCGCGCCCGGCCGGTCGCCGCACCCCGCACCGCACCCCGCACCGCACCCCGCGCCGGACCTCGCCCCGGTCCCCGCGCGGGCCCCGGGACCGCAGCCCCCACCGGCCGAAGCAGCCGAAGCAGCCGAACCGACGGCAGAACCGGCGGAAGAAGCGGCGGCAGCGGCCGCTTGCGCGGAGGCGGAACCGGCGGCCGGTCCGGCGGCGGAACCGGCGGAATCCGACCCTCCGTCACCCGTCGTTCCCCGCCCCGTCACCCTCCAACAAGCCGCGCGTACCGGTCGGATGACAGGGCCGGTCACGGGACGCATGGCGAGCAGGTAACGGAATCGTGCCGGTTGGCGTGGCCGCCTGGATTTCGCCCGAGGTGTGCCGGTTAAACTCGCCCGGCTGTACGAAAGATGATGTTGACGGGGTGAGTTTTTCCGATGACCGACGCCAGCACGACCCAGCCGCGTCCGACCGACGTCCTGGAGCCCGAGGGCCACGGCAAGCACCGCGGCCAGACCTCCTCCCACGACGGTGAGACGGCTCCCGCCGGACGGCACCGCAAGCCGGCCGGGGAGCAGACCGAAGTGGCGGCCTGACAGCGGCCCGAACAGCACGGGGAGCACAACGCGGCCCCGCCCTCCGAACGGAAGCACCGGGGGGCGGGGCCGTTCCGCGTCCCGGGGGCCTCAGCGGCGGGCCAGGCCCACGGTCGTCTCCGCCAGCACCGGCGCGTCACCGCGCTCGACGGCGCCCACCGCCACCCGGACCGTGTCCGGCCCCGGCCGCCACATGCGGATCCGCAGGGTCTCGCCCGGGTGCACCACCCCGGCGAACCGTGCGGCGCAGGAGCGCACGCGTGCCGCGTCGCCGTCGAGGAGCGTGTCGACGACCGCCTTGAGGGTCATGCCGTAGGTGCACAGCCCGTGCAGGATCGGCCGGTCGAAACCGGCGGCCCGCGCGAAGTCCGGGTCGGCGTGCAGCGGGTTGGCGTCGCCGGTCAGGCGGTAGAGGAGCGCCTGGTCCTCGCGCACCGGCCGCTCCACGGTGCGCTCCGGCTCGCCGACCGGTGCCTCGGCGCGCGCGGAGGGGCCGCGGTCGCCGCCCCAGCCGCCCGCGCCGCGCACGAAGATCCGCGCCTCCTCGGTCCACAGCGGCCCGTCCGCGTCGGCGGTGTCGGTGCGCAGGACGAGGACGGCCGCCGTCCCTTTGTCGTGCACGGCGGTGATCCGGCTGGTGGCGGTGGCGGTGCCCGCGACGGGGAGCGGGCGGTGCACGGTCAGCGCCTGTCCGCCGTGCAGGACGCGGGCGAGGTCGACGTCGACGCCGGGCACGGACAGCGCGTCGATCACGCCGGGCGGCCGGCCGCCCGCCACCGTGGCGAAGCCGGGCAGGACGTGCAGCCGGGTCTCCAGGGTGTAGCGCAGCTCGCGCGGGTCGGTCGCGGGGACGCCCGCGCCGAGGGCGAGGTGGTAGAGGCGTACGTCCCGGTCGGTCCAGGAGATCTCACGGGTGCGGGGTCCGGCCGCGAGGGCGCGGGCTGCGTCGAGGGGCATGGGCTCCTCTGTACACCCGGTGCGGCGGGCGGGCACATTTCCTGACGGTACGTCAGTTCGACGGGGCGGGACATTTGTCCTGCCCGGGGCAGGGCGGACGTCGTGGCGGAGTGCGTACAAGCGCCTCTGCCGGGGGCCGGGCCCGGATCCGTAGCGTCACTGTCATGACACAGACACGAAGTGCCGTGTCCTTCACGGGGGCGGTCAGGACGTACGGCGCGGTGCGCGCCGTGGACGGTTTGGATCTGGAGATCGGGCGCGGCGAGACGGTGGCGCTGCTCGGCCGCAACGGTGCCGGCAAGTCGACGGCGATCTCGCTGCTGCTGGGTCTTGTCGCGCCCGACGCGGGCACGGTGGAGCTGTTCGGCGGGGTGCCGGAGCAGGCGGTGCGCGCCGGTCTCGTGGGGGCGATGCTCCAGGAGGCGCGGGCGGTGCCCCGGGTGACGGTGGGCGAGCTGGTGGGCTTCGTGGCCCGCCGCTATCCGGAGCCGCTGCCCCTGGCCCGGGTGCTGGAGCTGGCCGGGATCGCCGAGCTGGCGGGGCGGCGCGTGGACCGGCTGTCCGGCGGCCAGACACAGCGGGTGCGGTTCGCGATGGCACTCGCCGGGAATCCGGCGCTGCTGGTCCTGGACGAGCCGACGGCCGCCCTGGACGTGGAGGCGCGGCACGCGTTCTGGGAGGCGATGCGGGCGTATGCGCGCGGCGGGCGCACGGTGCTGTTCTCCACGCACTACCTGGAGGAGGCCGACGCGTACGCCGACCGGATCCTGGTCCTGGACCGGGGACGGATCGTCGCGGACGGCACCGGCGAGGAGCTGCGGCAGGCGGCGGGCGGCGGCCTGGTCGCGTTCGACCTGGCCGGGCGCGGCACGGCCGGTCTTGAGCTGCTGCCGGGGGTGCGGTCCCTGGAGGTGCGCGGGGACCGGGCGCGGCTGCGCACCGACGACGCGGACGCGACGGTGGTCGCGCTGGCCGGTCTGGGCGCGATACGCGGCCTTGAGGTGGCCCCGGCCTCGCTGGACGAGGCGTTCCTGGCCCTGACCGGCGCCGCCGGGCGGGCCTTCGAGAAGGAGACGGTCTGATGTGGGACTACCTACGCCTCGAAGTGCGGCGCACGCTGCGCGACACCGGGTTCGTGATCGGCTCGGTCGCCGTGCCGGTGATGATGTACCTGCTGTTCACCAACATCGGCACGGGCGACACGGACGGCACCGGCGGCTGGCGGACGGCCGCGATGGTGGGCATGGCCGCCTACGGCGCGGTCGGCGCGGCGCTGAACACGGGCGGCGCGGTCGCCGAGGACCGGTCGCTGGGCTGGCTGCGGCAGCTGCGGGTGACGCCGATGACCCCGCGCCAGGTGGTGACGGGGCGGGCGCTGACCGGCGCGGTGACGGTGCTGCCCGCGATCTGCTCGGTGCTGCTGGCGGGCGGCCTGGTCAACGGCGTACGGCTGGCGGTGTGGCAGTGGGCGCTGACGGCGCTGCTGCTGTGGCTGGGCTCGGTGCCGTTCACGCTGCTGGGGCTGGGCAACGGCTACCGGCTGAACACCCCGCAGACCTCGGCCGTGGCGAACCTGGTGTGCAACCTGGGGCTCGCGGTCGTCGGCGGGCTGTGGTTCCCGGTCGACCTGTTCCCGCACTGGCTGCGGTCGGTGTCCGCGTACACGCCCACGAACCGCTTCTCCCAGGTCGGGCTGGCGATCACCGAGGGGCATGCTCCGGCCATGGGTGCCATCCTCGTGCTGGCGGGCTGGCTCGCGGCGTTCGGTTCGTACGCTGTGCTGGCGTACCGCCGCAACGCGGCAACCGTCTGATCGGGGGAACGGAACATGAGCCGGACGCGCAGCATCGCCTGCCACTGGTCGCGGGGCATCGCCCACCACAAGCGGTCCTGGCAGGAGGCGGTCCGCGAGGCGCGGGAGGCGCGGCGGTACTGGAAGGACAACAAGGCGCAGCTCAAGGCCGAGTGGAAGGCGGCGCGCAAGGCCGGAGAGGTGCCGGAGAACTCGGGGCCGCCGCCGAGCGGGTTCGCGCTGCTGCCGTGGCTGCTGATGGGTCTTGGCTCGCTCTCCAACATCTTCCAGGGCCGCACGCCCCACGCCTGGGGCGGCGTGCTCGGTCTGCTCGCGTTCAACTCGCTGTACGTCTACGTCGTCTTCAACGCGTTCGACAAGGAGCGGCGGGCGGCGCGGGCCACCCGGACCGCGCTGGGGCTGATGGGGCTGGTCACCACCGCGCTGGGCCTGGGCTACGGCGGGAACTGGCTGCTGTTCTTCCCGCTGCTCGGGCTGGCCGCGGGCTCGATCCTGCGCGGTCCCTGGCTGGGGAGGGCGGGGCTGTCGCTGGCGGTGTTCTCGGGGCTCGTGGCGGGCTTCCGGGAGGGCTGGGACGGGGTCAACATCGCGTACGCGACGTTCCTGTCCACCATGGTGACGGCGGCGATCCTGAGTCTGAGCGAGGCGGTGCGGGAGCTGCGGGCCGCCCGGGAGGAGCTGGCCCGGCGCGCGGTGGAGGAGGAGCGGATGCGCTTCTCCCGCGATCTGCACGATCTGCTGGGGCACACCCTGTCGGTGATCGTGGTGAAGTCGGAGGCGGCGCGGCGGCTGGCGGCGCGGGACCTGGACGCGGCGCTGGCGCAGATCGGCGACATCGAGTCGGTCGGCCGGCAGGCGCTCACCGAGATCCGCGAGGCGGTCACGGGCTACCGCGAGGGCAGCCTGAGCACGGAGCTGGACCGGGCCCGCTCGGCGCTGACCGCCGCGGGCATCGAGCCCGTCGTACGCCGCTCGGGGCCGCCGCTGACGCCGCAGACGGAGGCGCTGCTGGGCTGGGTGGTACGCGAGGCGGTGACCAACGCGGTGCGTCACAGCGGCGCCGGACGCTGCGAGATCGCGGTGACGAGCGGGGCCGAGCGGGTCCGTCTCACGGTCGCCGACAACGGCACCGGCGCCCCGGACCCCGCGGCCCCGCCCCGGACCCCCGGCACCGGCGGCACCGGGATCAAGGGCCTCACCGAACGCCTCGCCGCGGCCGGCGGCTCCCTGCACACCGGCCCGTCCCCGCGCGGCGGCTTCACGGTCACCGCCGAACTCCCCTCCAGCACCGAGGAACTGACCGCCGCGGCCCTGGCCACGGCACTCCCGGGCGGCACGGACCTGGGCACGCGCCCGGCCGGACGCTGACCCCGCACCGCGACCGCGGCCCCGGCCCCGGCCCGAGAGAACCGTTCCGGCACCCGCCGCTCCCCCGAGTCCCTACGCTTGCCCCGTGAACGAGACGCCGCAGGAGCACCGTCCGGCCGAACGCACCCGGGTCCTTCTCGCCGAGGACCAGGGGATGATGCGGGGCGCGCTCGCGCTGCTGCTCGGGCTGGAGGAGGACATGGAGGTCGTCGCGCAGGTGGCGGCCGGGGACGCCATCGTGGACGCCGCGCTGGCCCACCGTCCCGACGTGGCGCTCCTGGACATCGAACTGCCCGGCCGCAGCGGTCTCGACGCCGCCGCCGAGCTGCGCGAGCGGGCCCCCGGCTGCAAGGTGCTGATCCTCACCACCTTCGGCCGCCCCGGCTATCTGCGCCGGGCCATGGAGGCGGGCGCGGCCGGTTTCCTCGTCAAGGACGGCCCGGTGGAGGAGCTGGCGGCGGCGATCCGGCGGGTGCTGGCGGGCGAGACGGTGGTCGACCCGGCCCTCGCCGCGGCGGCCCTCAGCGCGGGCCCCAGCCCCCTCACCGCCCGCGAGTGCGACGTCCTCAAGGCGTCCGCCGACGGCGCGACGGTCGCCGACATCGCCGCCAGACTCCACCTCTCCGAGTCCACCGTCCGCAACTACCTCTCCTCCGCCATCGGCAAGACCGGCACCCGCAACCGCATGGAAGCCATGCGCGAGGCCCGCCAGCAGGGGTGGCTGTAGGGCCTGCTCGGGCCGGAGTCGCGGGCCGGGCCGGGAGTCAGGCCCGCCGCTCCCCGCCCCCCACCGCCCGCGGCAGCCACACCGCCATCAGGACGGCGCCGCCGAGGACGACGGCGGTGCCGGTGCGGAAGACGAGGGCGTAGCCGTCGGTGAGGGCGGCGGGGGTGGTGCGGCCGGCGGTGCGGGCGGCGGCGAGGGTGGACATGACGGCGAGGCCGAGGGAACCGCCCATCGTGCGGGAGGTGTTGATGAGGCCGGAGACGAGTCCGGCGTCGCCGGGGGCGGCACCGGAGGTGGCCAGGGCGGCGAGCGGGGTGCCGGCCAGGCCCGCGCCCAGCATCATCAGGATGCCGGGGAACATGATCGACGTCAGATAGCCGCTGTCCGCCTTCATCAGGGACTGCCAGCCGAACCCGGCGGCCGACACCAGGGTGCCGAGCACGGCGACGTTGCGCGCGCCCGCCGCCCGCATCAGGCGCGGTGCGATCTTGGAGCCGAGGACGACGGCGAGGGAGCTGGGGACCAGGGCGAGTCCGGCGTCCAGCGGGGAGTAGCCGAGCACGTTCTGCGCGTACAGCGTCATGAAGAACCACATGCAGAACATCGCCGAGCCGCAGATCAGCATCGCCGCGTTCGCGGACGCCACCGAGCGCACCCGCAGCAGGCCGAGCGGCATCAGCGGGGCGGCGGTGCGCGCCTCCACGGCGAGGAAGGCGGCGATGAGGACGAGCCCGGCGAGCAGCGGGACCAGGGTGGCCGCCGCGGTCCAGCCCTCGGCCTCGGTCTGGGAGATGCCGTACGCGAGCACGGCGAGCCCGGCGGTGACCAGCAGCGCGCCCGGCAGGTCCAGGCGCCTGCGCTCACCGGCCCGGCTCTCCGTCAGCCGCCGCACGGAGGCGGCCAGCACCACCGCGCCGACCGGCACGTTGATCAGCAGCACCCAGCGCCAGGACAGGCCCTGCACCAGGGCCCCGCCGACCAGACCGCCCGCCGCGCCGCCGCCCGCGCCGACCGCCGTCCAGGTGGCTATCGCCCGCGCGCGGGCGGCGCCCTCGGGGACGGCGGCGGTGAGCAGGGTCAGGGTGGAGGGGGCGAGCACGGCGGCGCCGAGCCCCTGCACGGCGCGGGCCAGCAGCAGCTGCCAGCCCTCCTGGGCGAGGCCGCCGCCGAGCGAGGCCAGCGTGAACAGGCCGAGGCCGACCAGGAACATGCGCTTGCGGCCGTAGAGGTCGCCGGCCCGGCCGCCGAGCAGCATGAACCCGGCGAAGGCGATGGCGTAGGCGTTCACCACCCATTGCAGTCCCGGGCCGCTGAGCCCGAGGTCGGCACGCATCGAGGGGAGGGCGACGTTGACGACGGACACGTCCAGGACGACCAGGAACTGTCCGGCACAGGCGAGGGCGACGACGAGCCAGGTGGGTGAGGCCGGGACACGGCTGCGGGTGGTCGGGGTGCGACCGGCGGCTTTGAGCATGGCTGTCATGGTCTCAAGCGGCCGGTGCCCCTTGCATCGGGATTTCGGGCCGCCTTCACCTGGTCCTCTCGGCCTAGTCCTCCTAGCCCCTCCGGTCCGCGCGCCCCCGTCCCGCTCTGCCCCGTTGCGACCGGATCGTGCCTGACTCCTAGTCAGATTCTTTCGGAACGGTCAAGAATTCGTTAGTACGCCGAAGCATCGGAATAGGTGCCCCGGCGAACGAGGTTTACCCGGCACTTATCCCGCACGGATGATCACCGAACCTTCGTTCTCAAGGCCTGGAGGCCGCCCTCAATGACGCTCACGACGACCAACCGGCCCGCCCGGAGCGCGAGCGGGGCCGTCGTCCCGGTGCTCGCCTTCGCGGGCATCGTTGTCGCGGTGATGCAGACCCTGCTCGTCCCGGTCATCAAGGACCTGCCGCTGCTGCTGGACACCTCCCCCAGCAACGCCACCTGGGTCCTGACCTCCACCCTCCTCTCCGGCGCCGTGGCCACGCCGATCATGGGCCGCCTCGGCGACCTCTACGGCAAGCGCCGGATGCTGATAGCCAGCCTCACGGTCATGGTCGCGGGCGCGCTGGTCAGCGCCTTCACAAGTGCGTTGCTCGCCATGATCGTGGGCCGTACGCTCCAGGGCTTCGCCATGGGCGCGATCCCGCTCGGCATCGGCCTGATGCGCGACATGCTGCCGCGCGAGAAGCTCGGCTCCTCGATGGCGCTGATGAGTTCCTCCATCGGCGTCGGCGGCGGCCTCGCGCTGCCCGCCGCGGCCCTCGTCGCCCAGCACACCGACTGGCACGCCCTCTTCTACGGCGCCGCCGGGCTCGGCGTCCTCGCCATCGTCCTCACCCTGCTGACCGTCCCCGAGTCGCCGATGCGCGCCGCGGGCTCCTTCGACCTGCCGGGCGCGCTCGGCCTGTCCGCGGGACTGGTGCTGTTCCTGCTGCCGATCACCAAGGGCAGTGACTGGGGCTGGTCCTCGCCCACCACGCTCGGCCTGTTCGCCGCCGCCGTCGTCGTCCTGCTGCTGTGGGGCCTGATGGAGCTGCGCAGCAAGGCCCCGCTGGTCGACCTGCGCACCACCGCCCGCCGCGAGGTGCTGCTCACCAACCTCGCCTCGATCATGGTCGGCGTCGCCTTCTACGTCGTCTCCCTGGTCCTGCCGCAGCTGCTCCAGCTCCCCACCGCCACCGGCTACGGCCTGGGCCGGTCGATGGTCGTCGCGGGCCTGTGCGTGGCCCCGCTCGGCCTGACGATGATGTTCACCGCGCCCGTCTACGCCCGGCTGTCCGCCCGCTACGGCCCCCGCACCACCCTGGTCATCGGCCTGGTGGTCATCGCGATCGGCTACGGCGGCGGCCTCGGCCTGATGGACGCGGCCTGGCAGACGGTGCTCACCTCGGTGATGCTGGGCGCCGGCATCGGTCTCGCCTACTCCTCGCTGCCCGCGCTGATCGTCGGCGCGGTCCCGGCCGCCGAGACCGGCGCGGCCAACGGCCTGAACACGCTGATGCGCTCCATCGGCACCTCGGTCTCCAGCGCCGTGATCGGCATGGTGCTGGCCAACACCGCCCACCAGGTGAACGGCGTGGCCGTGCCCACCATGCACGGCTTCCGCGTCTCCTTCCTGATCGCCACCGCCGCCGTCGCCGTCGGCCTGGTGCTCGCCCTGTGCGTGCCCCGGCCCGCCCGCTCCACCGCCCCGCAACTGCGCGCCAGCAGCGAGGAGGACGCGAACCTGGCCCGCGCGCAGGAGGCGCTGGGCGGCTTCCGCGGCCGGGTCCTGGACGCCGCCGGCGCCCCGGTCGCCCGCGCCAAGGTCACGCTGATCGACCGGCACGGCCGCCAGGCCGGTGCCACCCTCTCCTCGGCCGACGGCAGCTACGCCCTCGCGGTCCCGGCCCGGGGACCGTACGTCCTGGCCGCCCGCGCCACCGGCCACGGCCCGCACGCCGCCTCGGCCACCCACACCGGCGACGACCGCCCGGTCGACCTCGACCTGGCCCTGCCGGGCGAGACGGTCAGCGCCTGACGTCCCGACCGGGACCGTCCGGCCGGTACTGCCCCGGCCGGGACCGCCCGGACCGGACCGCCCGAGCCGCCCGCCGCACGCACACCACCGCACCCGCTGTCGCCCGCCCGGCAGCGGGTGCGGCAGCATGGGCGCCCGGCACGCCGTACGTACGACCGGAAGGACCCGCCGCATGACCGCGGTACCGAAGCCCGACATCCTGGCCGCGTTCGAGGCCGCGAAGGGGTTCATGCCCACGGACGAGGGGCTGGCGCTGTACGCGGCGGCGGCGGACGCCGGGCGGCTCGGGCTGCCGCTGCTGGAGGTCGGCACGTACTGCGGGCGCTCCACGGTGCTGCTCGCCGACGCGGCGCGGCAGGCGGGAGTCACCGCGCTCACCGTCGACCACCACCGGGGCAGCGAGGAGCAGCAGCCCGGCTGGGACTACCACGACCCGGAGACGGTCGACCCGGAGATCGGCCTGATGGACACGCTGCCCGCGTTCCGGCGCACGCTGCACCGGGCCGGTCTGGAGGAGCACGTGGTGGCGCTCGTCGGCCGCTCGCCGCAGATCGCCGCGCTGTGGAACACCCCGCTCGGGCTGGTCTTCGTCGACGGCGGGCACACCGACGAGCACGCCGGTGCCGACTACGCGGGCTGGGCCCCGCACCTGGCGGCGAGCGGGCTGCTCGTCCTCCACGACGTGTTCCCGGAACCCGAGGACGAGTTCACCGGGCAGGCGCCGTACCGCGTGTATCTGCGGGCGCTGGAGTCCGGGGAGTTCACCGAGGTCTCGGCGACGGGCTCGCTGCGCGTCCTGCGGCGGACCGGCGCGAGCGCCCCGGCGCGCGGTTAGAGTCGCAGCCGTGTCGTACGCAGACCCAGGCCCCCGGAGCCCGCACCCGGACCGGCCCGAGCCCCCCGGGCGCCCCGGCCGTTCGCGCCGTACACCCGTCGTGCTGCTCACCGCGCTGGTGTGCGGCGGGCTGCTGGGCTGGCTCGGGTACGAGGCGGTGGGCGCGCCGGACGACGGCTCCGCCGCCTCTCCCCCGGCCTCCGCCTCCCCCGCCTCCCCCGCCGCCCCGGGTGCGCCGTCCGGCTCCCCCGGTCCGTCGTCCGAGGACGGCAAGGGATCCGGCGCGGGCACCCTCGCGGGCAAGGTCGTCGTCATCGACCCGGGCCACAATCCCGGCAACTTCCGCCACACGTCGCAGATCAACCGCCCGGTGGACATCGGCACCGACCGCAAGGAGTGCGACACCACGGGCACGTCCACCAACGACGGCTACGCCGAGGCTCGGTTCACGCTGGACGTGGCGCACCGGCTGCGCACGCTGCTCCAGCGGCAGGGCGTCACGGTGAAGCTGACCCACGACGACGGCTCCCCGGACTGGGGGCCGTGCGTGGACGAGCGCGCCCGGATCGGCAACAGCGCGCACGCGGACGCGGCGCTCTCGATCCACGCCGACGGCGCCGCCCCCGGCGACCGCGGCTTCCACGTGATCCTCCCGGCGGCCGTGCACGGCGGCGCCGCCGACACCCGCCCGATCGCGGCCGCCTCCGAGGTCCTGGGGGAACACGTCGCGGACGGCTTCCGGCGGAGCACCGGCGAACCGCCGTCCAACTACCTCGGCGGCGGCACCGGACTCGTCACGCGGAAGGACCTCGGGGGTCTCAATCTGTCAACGGTTCCCAAGGTGTTCATCGAGTGCGGCAACATGCGCGACCGCACCGACGCGGCCCTGCTGACCAGCGGAAGCTGGCGGCAGAAGGCGGCGGAGGGGTTGTCTGAGGGAATCGTGAGTTTCCTGCGCGGGTCGTGATCCGCACCCCGTTCCCGGCGGACAGGCGCGCCGGACGGACGATAGTGTCACCCGTACGATGAGGGGCCACCCCCGCGCTTCACCCCAGGACCCGGTACCGGCGGCCTGCCGAAGCGACGCCTCTGACCCGCGACAAGACGACTGAAGGACCTGAAGTGAATATCCGCTCCCTCACTCGGGGCGACGGCGTGGTGATCGGAGCAGCGGTGTTGCTGTTCATCGCGTCGTTCCTCCACACGTACGACAACTACCTCGCCACCAACGCCTGGGACGGGCTCGGTCTGGGGCTCGGCATCTACATGGGCGGGGTGATCGGTGCGGTCCTGGTCGTCGTGCAGCGCTGCCTGCCCCAGCCCCGCAAGGTGGCCGGTCTGGAACTGGGCACGGTCGGCGCGGGGTTCACGGTGCTCGTGGCGTGGATCCTGTTCTGGGACCTGGTGGACACGCCCAGCACGGTCGGCGCGGGCGCGGGCCTGATCCTCGGCTTCATCGCGTCCCTGGTCATGGCGGGCGCGGTGATCGCCACCCCGCTGGTCCCGGCGCTCCAGGCCCCGCTGGTCTCGGCGCCCAAGCCGGTCGCCCCGGGCCCGTACGGCGGCCAGCCGCAGGCCGGTTACGGCTACCCGGGCGCCCAGCCCCAGCCGTACGGCGGGCAGCCGCAGGGCGGCGGTCCGTCCTTCGGCGGGCAGCCGCAGCCGGGCCAGCCCGCTCCCGCCCCGGCGGCCGCCGGTCAGCAGACTCCGGCCTTCTCGCCGTTCTGGTTCGCGGTGCCCGCGCCGCGTCCGCTGTTCGGCGAGGACGGTTCGTCCGCGCCGATCGCCGAGCTGGCGCCGGGCGTCTGGTACCTGGCCGTCGAGCAGCGCGGCCAGGGCCTGCTGACCGAGATGCAGGACGGCCGCCGCGGTGTCCTCCAGGACGCCTCGAACATCCAGCGCGGCTGATCCGCGCCACCGCGCCACCACTCTTCACGGCTCCACGGCCCCACAGCCCCATGGCCGTACGGCCCCCGTCCGGACTCCGGGCGGGGGCCGTCGCCGTTCGCGCGAGCGTACGGGCGGCTCAGGAGCCGGACTTGGCGCCCTGCCGCAGCTCGGACGGCGTGGGCACCTTGTCCTTGACGGGCGCGCCCGCGCCCTTGCCCGCGTCCTTCACCTTGTTGATGGTGTCGTTGAAGCTGCTCGCGGCCGAACCGTCGCCCTTGCGGAGCTTGGCCGGGAGGTCCTTGAGCCCGGCGATGGCCGACTCCAGCGGGGCCAGCGCCTTGGAGAGGGTCGGGTCGCCCTTGGCGTTGCGCTCGGCCGCCTTCAGCCGGTTGTAGGTGAACGCACCGGCCAGGGCCGCCTTGACGAGCGTCGTCCTGCGGTGCTTGGCGCCCTTCTTGAACTTGCCTTCCTTGTACGGTTTCACGATCCACTGGTAGGTCGCGCCGGCCGCGAGGCCCGCGTTCGCCACGAACCGGGTCTTGGCGAACTTCTGCCGCTCGGCGGGGGTGCTCGGGCTGGGCGTGGGGGCGGCGACCGCGACGCTGGGGACGGTCTGCCGCCCGTCGCCCTGGCCCGCCGCCCACACGGGGGTGGAACCGGCGAGCAGGGCGCAGCAGAGGGTGAGCGCCACGGTGAGGCGCCGTATCGGTACGGGCACGGTGTCCTCCGAAAGGTGTTGCTCCGGGTCTCGGATACTCCAGAGGTCCGTGTGAACCACGGCATACCCGATGAAACACGCCATACCTGTCGAAACACGGCACGGAGGGTGCGTACGCCGTGACGACGTGTGCGCGCGGGAGGTTTCAAGCGGCCACGCGCGGCCAGACGCTTGGCATGTCCCCTCGATATCGCACGGGTTCCGGCTCCGCCGGGACGGTCATCGCGGTGGTCGCCGATGTCATGGCCGTCATCCTCGGACTGTGGATCCTGATGTACCTGCTGGACGCGAACCGGGCCAACGACCTGGTGCGGTTCATCCATGGAGCGGCCGACTGGCTCGCCGGCTGGTCGCGTGACCTGTTCACCTTCGACGAGGCGTGGGCCCGGGTGGTCGCGGGCTACGGCCTGGCCGCGGTCGTGTACCTGTTCATCGGGCACGCCGTGGCCAACCGGCTGCACCGCGGCTGACGCGGCCTCGGCGGCCCGCCGGAGCGCGTCAGCCGCAGCAGTCGGGTTCCAGTCCCCTGGGCGGGCCGTCCTGCGCGAAGACCGTGCAGGTGGGCTCGTGGCCGCCGAGCGCGGCGACCGCGAGGAGCAGCGAACCGGCCGTCCACGTGGTCAGTTCGCGCGGCCATATGGCGTCGTCCTCGAAGACGTAGCCGGTCCAGTACAGGCCGCTGTCCGCATCGCGCAGGTGCTGGATGGACTGGAGGACGTCGAGCGCGCGGTCGGACTCGCCCACCGCCCAGAGGGTGAGGGCGAGTTCGGCCGACTCGCCGCCGGTCACCCACGGGTTGGGCACCACGCAGCGCACCCCGAGGCCGGGCACCACGAAGCGGTCCCAGCCGGCCTCGATGCGCGCCTTGGCCTCGGCGCCGGTGACCGCGCCGCCGAGCACCGGGTAGTACCAGTCCATCGAGTAGCGGTCCTTGTCCAGGAACCGCTCCGGGTGCCTGCGGATCGCGTGCCGCAGCGCACCGGCCGCCAACTCCCAGTCGGGCTGCGGCTCTTCGCGCTGCTCGGCGATGGCCAGCGCGCAGCACAGCGCGTGGTGGACGGAGGCGGAGCCGGTCAGCAGCGCGTCCGCGGTGGCCGTTCCGTCGTCGTCGCGCTTCCAGCCGATCTGGCCGCCCGGCTGCTGGAGGCGCAGCACGAACTCGACGGCCGCGTACACCACGGGCCACATGCGGTCCAGGAAGGTGTCGTCGCCGGTGGACAGGTAGTGGTGCCAGACGCCGACGGCCACATAGGCGACGAAGTTGGTCTCCCGGTGGCGGCCGGTGACGTCGTCGTGGGCGCCGTCCGCGTAGGCGGCGTACCAGGAGCCGTCGGGGAGCTGGTGACGGGCCAGCCAGTCGTAGGCCCGCGCGGCGGCCTCGTGCTCGCCCGCCGCGTCCAGCGCCATGGCGGCCTCGGTGTGGTCCCACGGGTCGAGGTGGTGGCCGCGGAACCACGGGATGGCCCCGTCCTCCCGCTGGACGGCGAGGAGCCCGGCCACGGTGGCGGCGGCCTGCCCGGCGGTGAGGACCCCGGGCAGGACGAGGTGTTCTGTCCGGGGCGTGGTCACTTGGCGTCCGCCCGGGGCAGATGGGGCTTGGTCGCGTACGCCACGAAGCTCTTGCCGATCAGCGGGTTCAGCGCCTGCTCGGCGACCCGGGTGGCCAGCGGCTTCTTCATGATGTCCCAGACCAGCAGCTTGTGGTACGCCTTCACCGGGAGCACCTGGTCGTTGTCGACGCCGAAGGCGCACTTGAGCCACCAGTACGGCGAGTGCAGGGCGTGCGCGTGGTGCGTGCCGTACGGCTTGAGCCCGGCCTCGCGGATCTTGCCGAGCAGTTCGTCCGCCTTGTAGATGCGGATGTGGCCGCCCTCGACCTCGTGGTAGGCGTCGGACAGGGTCCAGCAGACCTTCTCGGGGCCGTAGCGCGGCACGGTGACCGCGATCCGGCCGCCCGGCCGCAGGATGCGCACCATCTCGGCGAGGACGCCCTTGTCGTCGTGGATGTGCTCCATCACCTCGGAGATGATGACGACGTCGAAGGACTCGTCGGGGAAGGGCAGCGCGAGGGCGTCGCCCCGCAGGGCGGTGGCGGTGGCCCCGGCGGGTGCCTCGCCGGCCTCCTTCATCGCCGCGAACCACTTGGCGACCTCGCTGATCTCCTCGGCGTTCTGGTCGAGGGCCACCACCCGGGCGCCGCGCCGGTAGCACTCGAACGCGTGCCGTCCGGCGCCGCAGCCGAGGTCGAGGACGCGGTCGCCCGGCGCGAGCGGGAACCGGGAGAAGTCGACGGTCAGCACGTTGCCCTGCTTTCGTATGCGTCTGCTGCTTCTGCGGCTGGTGCGGCTGCGGTCGCGGCGGGTGCGTCCGGCGCGGGTGCGTCCGCCGCGGGCACGGCGGCCGCCGGTGCGGGGCGGCGGCGCGCGGCCGCTCCCGCGGGGCGGGCGGCGTCCGCGATGGCCTCGCGGTAGCGGGCGACGGTGCCCTCGGCGGCGCGGGCCCAGGTGAAGTGCCGCAGCACGCGCTCGCGTCCGGCGGCGCCGAGCCGCGCCCGCAGGCCCGGGTCGCCCAGCAGCCGGACCAGCCCGGCGGCCAGGGCCTCCGCGTCGCCCGGCGGCACGGCGAGGCAGGTCTCGCCGTCCCGGCCCGCCACCTCGGGGATCGCGCCGCCGGTCGTGGCCAGCAGCGGGGTCCCGGTGGCCATGGCCTCGGCGGCGGGCAGCGAGAAGCCCTCGTAGAGCGAGGGCACGCAGGCGACCTCGGCCGAGCGGACCAGGTCGACCAGTTCGGCGTCGGAGATGCCCTTGACGAACTCGACGGCGTCCTGGAGGCCGTAGCGCTCCACGGCCCGCGCGACCGGGCCCTCGGACGGCCGCTTGCCGACCACGACCAGATGGGCGCCGGGGTGCTCGGCGCGGACCTTGGCCAGCGCCTCCACCAGGAAGACCAGGCCCTTGAGCGGCACATCGGCGCTGGAGGTGGTGACGATCCGGCCGCTCACCCGGGCCACGGACGGGTCGGGCGAGAACAGGCCGGTGTCGGCGCCGATGTGCACCACGTGGATGCGGTCGGGGCGGACACCGAGGTGGTCGACGATCTCCTGCCGGGAGGTGCCGGAGACGGTGAGCACGGACGGCAGACGGCGCGCCACCCGCTTCTGCATCCGGGTGAAGGCGTACCAGCGGCGCACCGACCACTGCCGCTGCCGGGTGGCCGCCGCGTCCAGCTCCAGCCGCCGGTCCACGGTGATGGGGTGGTGGACGGTGGTGACCAGCGGGGCGCCGACGTCGCCGAGGAGTCCGTAGCCGAGGGTCTGGTTGTCGTGGACGACGTCGAACTCGCCGCGCCGGGCGCGCAGATGGCGGCGGGCGCGCAGCGAGAACGTCAGCGGCTCGGGGAAGCCGCCGGTCCACATGGTGGCGACCTCCAGCGCGTCGATCCAGTCGCGGTACTCGCCGCGGCCGGGGGTGCGGAAGGGGTCGGGCTGGCGGTAGAGGTCGAGGCTGGGCAGCTCGGTCAGGCGCAGCGCGCCCGCGTAGTCCTCGTTCTCGTCCAGGACGGGGTAGGGCTGGGAGCCGATCACCTCGACGCGGTGGCCGAGGCGGGCCAGTTCGCGCGAGAGATGGCGGACGTAGACGCCCTGGCCGCCGCAGAACGGGTTCCCCTTGTAGGTGAGGAGCGCGATCCTGAGCGGTCGCCCGCCGTCCGCGGCGAGATCCGCCGGGGAGCCTGCCTGACTGGCCTCAGCGGTCACTCTGGGCCCCCTTCTGACTGCACCGCCGCGAGATTACGCCGGGACGCTAATCTAGAACAAGTTTCAGACTTGATCGTTCCGGAGGCTCCGAATCTACCGGCAGGTAGCCGCGCTGTGAGCGGGGGACCGGGTGATTCGCGCCACGGCTCGCGAACGCCCCGCCTCTCGCACACCGGCCGGACGCCCTGCCACGCTGTCCGACCACCGGGCCCGCCGGCTCCACCGGCCCACGGCCCCACCGACTGCCACGGAGTGCGACCCATGCCCGCGCAAGCCCGTATCTCCCGGCCGGCCGCGCCGCCGCTCACCGAGCGGCAGGAGGCGCGCCGCCGCCGCATCCTGCGCGCCAGCGCGCGCCTGGCCTGCCGGGGCGGGTTCGACGCGGTGCAGATGCGGGAGGTCGCGGAGTCCTCCGAGGTGGCGCTCGGCACGCTCTACCGCTACTTCCCGTCCAAGGTGCATCTGCTGGTCGCCACCATGCAGGACCAGCTGGAGCGGCTGCACGGCACGCTGCGCAAGCGGCCACCGGCGGGCGAGCGGGCCGCCGAGCGGGTGGCGGAGACGCTGATGCGGGCGTTCTTCGCGCTCCAGAGCGAGCCCGACCTCGCGGACGCGATGGTGCGCGCGCTGACCTTCGCCGACCGCAGCGTGAGCCCCGAGGTCGACCAGGTCTCCCGGCAGACCACGGCGATCATCCTGGACGCCATGGGCCAGGACGACCCGACGCCCGAGCAGCTCTCCGCCGTGCGCGTCATCGAGCACACCTGGCTCTCGGCGCTGATCACCTGGCTCTCGGGCCGGGCCTCCATCGCGCAGGTGAAGGCGGACATCGACACGGTGTGCCGCCTGATCGACCTGACGGAGGGCGCCCCCGGGAGCGGTGGCGGGCGGTAGAAGACCCGAGAAAAGAGGGTATTTTTCCCCTTCCGCCCCTTGTATCGGGCAGCAGCCGTTCTATGCTGATAAGTGCCTGCGAGACGAGTGAGGGAGTCCCACCGGCGTAGCCGACTCGGGCGAGATGCTGCGGTATCCGCCGGGGCCGACGTCGACGGTAGGGCTGAGAGGCCGAAGGTCCAGTGAGCAGGACGGACCGGACGGCGACCCCCATCACCTGATCCGGACCATACCGGCGAAGGGAACCCGTCTCGTAGGTCTTTTGTCTCTCCGGGGCCCCGCCGGTACGGCTCCGTGCCACGGCCGCCCCACAGCCGCCCCGCAGCCGCTCCGGACGGGGCCGGTAGAGTGGCCCGGTCGTTTCACGCCTGTCCTGGGGGAAGCCGGTGCAATTCCGGCGCTGACCCGCAACCGTGACCCCTCCCCTCCCGGGAGCGGGGAGCCGGACCGCCCCGGACCCGTGCGTGACCGGCTCGCGTGCGCCGGCGGTCCGCCGGTGCACGGCACCGTCGAGGGATACGGAGCCGAGCCGCCGGGGTCGCCCGCGCTGTCCGGCTCCCCGCAGGGAGAGGCTTCCGCCGATCATGAACATCCGCCGCAGCGCAGCGGCCCTGGCCGCCGTCGCCGTCGCCGTGATCGGTGCCCCGGTGCAGTCCGCCGCCGCCGACACCGCCCCGCCCGCCTCCGCCGCGCCCAAGCTCCCGGCGGCGCTGTACGGCAAGACCGATCCGCAGTACGACGGCGTCTGGCGGCAGTCCCTGGCGCTGCTCGCCCAGCACACCGCGGGCGTACGGCCCGCCGCCGAGGCCGTGGACTGGCTGGCCGGGCAGCAGTGCGCCAGCGGCGGCTTCGCGCCCTTCCGCGCCGACACCTCCCGTGCCTGCGACGCCAAGACCGCCGTGGACACCAACGGCACGGCCGCCGCCGTCCAGGCCCTCACCACGCTCGGCGGCCACGAGGCCGTCACCGGCAAGGCGGTGGCCTGGCTGAAGTCCGTGCAGAACAAGGACGGCGGCTGGGGCTATATGCCCGGCGGGGCCAGTGACACCAACTCGACCTCGGTCGTCGTCGGCGCCCTCACCGCCGCCGGTGACCAGCCCGCGTCCGTCCTCAAGGACGGCAACTCCCCCTACGACGCCCTGCTGAAGCTGGCCCTGCCGTGCTCCGGCACGGGCGACGGCGCGGGCGCGTTCGCCTTCCAGCCGGACAAGCAGGGCAAGCTCGCCGCCAACGCGGACGCGACCGCCGCCGGTGTCGTCGGCATCCTCGGCAAGGGCCTGGTCGCGTCCGCCGCCAAGGACGGCGGCGCGGCCCGCTGCTCCGAGGCCGGACCCGCCCCCGAGCGGGCCGCCGCCAACGGCGCCGCCTACCTCACCCGCGCCGTCGCCAAGGACGGCCACCTCACCTCCGCGCTGCCCGGCGCCGACCCGCAGCCCGACTACGGCAACACCGCCGACACGGTCGTGGCGCTGGCCGCGCAGGGCGGCGCCGCACAGGCCCGCAAGCCGCTGGAGTGGCTGGAGAAGAACGCCGGGACCTGGGCGGCGCAGAGCGGTCCGGCCGCCTACGCCCAGCTGATCTTCGCCGCGCACGCCACCGGCACCGACCCGCGCGCCTTCGGCGGCACCGACCTGGTCAAGGCGCTGAACGCCACCGGCCCGGCGCCGCAGCAGTCCGCCGACGGCAAGAGCCAGGGCACGACGGCCCCGGCGGACAAGGCAGACCAGACGGGTAAGGCTGATAAGGCGGATAAGGACAGCGGCTCTTCGCACACCGTCTGGTGGGTCGTCGGCGGTGTCGTCGTGGTCCTCGTGATCGCCGCCGTCGCCTGGTCGGTCCTGCGCGGGCGCGGCGGCGCGGGGCAGCGGTCGTGACGTACCGCCTCCCGCGCATCCTGCCCGTGCTGCTGGCCGCCGTGTTCCTGCTGGCGGCGGGCGGCGCCCCAGCGCAGGCGGCCGGGTACCGCTACTGGTCCTTCTGGGACCGCGAGGGCGGGAAGTGGACGTACGCCACCCAGGGGCCGTCCACGGCGCGCCCCGCCGACGGGGACGTGCAGGGTTTCCGGTTCGCGGTGAGCCAGGACTCCCAGGACGCGGCCCAGCCGCGCGGGACGGCCGGCTTCGCCGCCATCTGCTCGGGCACCGAGGCCCGCGGCGGTGACAAGCGGGTCGCGCTGGTCCTGGACTTCGGTGTCGCGGCGGACGCGCCCTCCGGCGAGCATCCGCCCGCGCCGCGCACGGCCTGCGCCCGGGTGCCGTCCGACGCCACCACGGCCGAGGCCCTGGCGGCCGTCGCCAAGCCGCTGCGCTACAACACCGACGCGCTGCTCTGCGCGATCTCCGGCTATCCGCACCAGGGCTGCGGCGAGCAGGTCGCCGCGGACGGCGGCGACCGGGCCGACCAGGGGCAGGGCAAGGACAAGGACAAGGGCGCGGACAGCTCGGCCGCCGCCAAGGACAGTGACGGCGGCGGCCCCTCGGTGGGTCTGCTCGCGGGCGGCGCCGTGGTCGTGGTCCTCGCCGGGGCGGCCGTGTGGCAGGCCCGGCGGCGCAGGAATGCCTAGCAGCAGCCGTACGGCCGGTGCGCCCGCGCGCCGGTCCGGCCCGCGGGTGCACGCGGGCGCCTGGTGGCTGTGGGCGCTGGCGCTGGGCACCGGCGCCACCCGCACCACCAACCCGCTGCTGCTCGCGCTGCTCCTCACGGTCTCCGGCTACGTCGTCGTGACCTGCCGCCCGCGCACCCCCTCGGCCCGCTCCTACACCGCCTTCCTGCGGCTGGCGCTGGCCGTCCTGGTCATCCGGCTGTTCTTCGCGGTCGTCCTGGGCTCGCCCATCCCCGGCACCCATGTGCTGGTCACCCTGCCCGAGGTGCCGCTGCCGCACTGGGCGCAGGGCATCCGGCTGGGCGGCCGGGTCACGGCCGAGGGGCTGCTGTTCGCGCTGTACGACGGGCTGAAGCTGGCCGCGCTGCTGATCTGCGTGGGCGCGGCCAACGCGCTGGCCGCTCCCGCCCGGCTGCTCAAGTCGCTGCCGGGCGCCCTGTACGAGACGGGTGTGGCCGTCGTCGTCGCGCTCACCTTCGCCCCGCATCTGGTGGCCGACGGGCGCAGGCTGCGGGCCGCGCGGCGGCTGCGCGGGCGTCCCGACCGGGGGGTGCGCGGGCTGCTGCACGTCGGACTGCCGGTGCTGGAGGGGGCGTTGGAGCGTTCGGTGGCGCTGGCCGCCGCGATGGACGCCCGGGGCTACGGCCGTACCGCCGAGGTGCCGCCCGCCGTGCGCCGTACCACCGCCGCGCTCACCCTGGGCGGGCTGCTCGGAGTCTGCGCGGGCACGTACGGGCTGCTCACCGCGGCGGGCGGCAGCTACGGCCTCCCGGTGCTGCTGGCCGGGCTCGGCGCCGCGCTCGGCGGACTCTGGCTGGGCGGGCGGCGCTCGGTGCGCACCCGCTACCGGCCCGACACCTGGAACGCCCGGTCCTGTCTGGTGGCCGCCTCGGGCGTGGCCGTGGCCGCGCTGCTGACGCTGGCCGCCGCCCGCGACCCGGAGGCCCTGCATCCCGGGGTGGTCCCGCTGGTCGCCCCCGGTCTGCCGCTGTGGCCGGCGGCGGCCGTCCTGCTCGGTCTGGTCCCCGCGTTCGTCGCGCCCACCGGCACCGCCGCCCGCGAGGAGCCGGGCCCCCGCGCCCGCGAGGAGTCGCCGTGATCCGTTTCGAGGATGTCTCCGTACGGTACGAGGGGACCGCCGAACCCACCGTCAGCGGCGTGGACTTCGAGGTGCCCGAGGGCGAACTCGTGCTGCTGGTCGGCCCGTCGGGCGTCGGCAAGTCCACCGTGCTGGGCGCGGTGAGCGGTCTGGTGCCGCACTTCACCGGCGGCACCCTGCGCGGCCGGGTCACCGTGGCGGGCCGCGACACCCACGTCCACAAGCCGCGAGAGCTGGCCGACGTCGTCGGCACGGTCGGCCAGGACCCGCTGTCCCACTTCGTCACCGACACGGTGGAGGACGAACTCGCCTACGGCATGGAGTCGCTGGGCCTCGCCCCGGCCGTGATGCGCCGCCGGGTGGAGGAGACCCTCGATCTGCTGGGCCTGGCCGCGCTGCGGGACCGGCCCATCGCCACGCTCTCCGGCGGCCAGCAGCAGCGGGTCGCGATCGGCTCGGTGCTCACCCCGCACCCCAAGGTGCTGGTCCTGGACGAGCCGACCTCGGCGCTCGACCCGGCCGCCGCCGAGGAGGTGCTGGCCGTCCTCCAGCGGATCGTGCACGACCTCGGCACCACGGTCCTGATGGCCGAGCACCGCCTCGAACGCGTCGTGCAGTACGCCGACCGGGTCGTCCTGCTGCCCGCGCCGGGCGCCGCCCCGCTGCTGGGCGCCCCGGCCGAGGTGATGGCCGTCTCGCCGGTGGTCCCGCCGGTGGTGGACCTGGGGCGGCTGGCCGGCTGGTCGCCGCTGCCGCTGACCGTGCGCGACGCCCGGCGCCGCGCGGCGGACCTGCGCACCCGGCTGACCGGCCGCGCGCCCGCGCCCGCGCCGCTCCCGGCCACGGCACCGCCCGGCGCGCCCCCGCCCGTACCGCACACCCCCGCCGGACGGCCGGGGCTGCGCACGCTCCTGCGCGGACGCGCGGCGGGCGGTGCCACGGCCGCCGCTGCCCCGGGGGCGTCCGGCGGCGCCCCCCTGGTCGCCGAGATCCGCGCCCTGGGCGTCCGCCGCGACGGCGTGCAGGCGCTGCGCGACGTCGACCTGGCCGTCGCCCCCGGCGAGACCGTCGCGCTCATGGGCCGCAACGGCGCCGGCAAGTCCACACTGCTCGGCTCGCTGGTCGGCCTGGTGGAGCCGCGCACCGGGCAGGTCCGGGTGGGCGGCGCCGTCCCGCACCGCACCGCGCCCCGCGAGCTGGTGCGCCGGGTCGGCCTGGTCCCGCAGGAGCCGCGCGACCTGCTGTACGCGGACACGGTCGCCGCCGAGTGCGCGGCCGCCGACCGGGACGCGCAGGCGGCGCCCGGCACCTGCCGGGCCCTGGTCGAGGAGCTGCTGCCCGGTGTCGGCGACACCACCCACCCGCGCGATCTGTCCGAGGGCCAGCGCCTCGCGCTCGCCCTCGCGGTGGTGCTGGCCGCGCGCCCGCCGCTGCTGCTCCTGGACGAGCCGACCCGGGGCCTGGACTACGGCGCGAAGGCCCGGCTGGTCGCCGTGCTGCGCGCGCTGGCCGCCGAGGGCCACGCGATCGTGCTGGCCACGCACGACGTGGAGCTGGCCGCCGACCTGGCGCACCGCGTGGTGCTGCTCGCCGAGGGCGAGGTGATCGCGGACGGCCCGATGGCCGAGGTGGTCGTCTCCTCCCCTTCTTACGCCCCGCAGGTCGCCAAGATCCTCGCCCCGCAGCGGTGGCTCACCGTCTCCCAGGTCCGCGAGGCGCTGGCATGACCGCGCCCGCCTCCGCGCCCACACCCACCGCGCCCGCGCCGGACCCCGCCGCCCGGCCCGCCCGCCGGGTGCGCGCCGTCCGCTTCGGGCCGCGCTCGGTGGCCGCGCTCGCCCTGGTCAGCGCGGTCGGGGTGGCCGCGTTCACCTGGCCGTTCCTGGCGCCGCCGACCGCCCAGGTGAACGCGCACGCCGAGGACGCGCCCTGGCTGTTCGCGGGACTGCTCGTCCTGCTGGTGGCGGTCGTCGCGGCGACGATCTCCGAGTCGGGCCTCGGCCCCAAGGCGGTCGCGATGCTCGGGGTGCTGGCCGCGACCGGGGCGGCGCTGCGCCCGATCGGCGCCGGTACGGCGGGCCTGGAGCCGATGTTCTTCCTGATGGTGCTGAGCGGGCGCGTGCTCGGGCCGGGCTTCGGGTACGTGCTGGGCTCGGTGACGATGTTCGCGTCCGCGCTGCTCACCGGTGGGGTGGGGCCGTGGATGCCGTTCCAGATGCTGGCGATGGGCTGGTTCACCATGGGCGCGGGCCTGCTGCCGGGCCCGGACCGGCTGCGCGGGCGGGCGGAGCTGCTGGTGCTGGGCCTGTACGGCTTCGTCGCCGCGTTCGCCTACGGCACGGTCATGAACCTCGCGGGCTGGCCCTTCATGGGCACCCTCGCCTCCTCCATCTCCTTCGACCCGCACGCCGCGATCGGCGCGAACCTGGCCCGTTTCACCGCGTACTGCCTGGCCACCTCGCTGGGCTGGGACCTGGGCCGGGCCGTGGTGACCGTGGTGCTGACGCTGGCGGTCGGCCCGGCGGTGCTGCGGGCGCTGCGCCGGGCCACCCGGCGGGCCGCCTTCGAGACGCCGGTCACCTTCGAGGGCCCCGGCCGGTGAACCGTCGGTGAGGCCCGCCGAGCCCACCGTGACCGGACCGGTGAGGCGCCCCACATGACCCAGGTCACCTACGAAGCGGGGCCGTAGCTCGATTTGGCTGTCATGTACCCGGCTTTACGCGCGTCCACCTGGGCATTGAGACGCCGCTCACACGAGTCCGGATCATCCCTGATGCGACGACCACTAGTAAAAGGGGTGGTTGCGCCCGGTTTTCCGGGCTGCTTCTCTGGACGACGTCGCCAGGAGCCGACGGTCCCCCCGGGGGTCGCGGCACCGGGCAGCCCCTCCCCCGCTTCCGCGGGCTCCGGCCGCCGGCGATTCCTGTCCCCGACGTAAGAGGTTCTCCGTGTCCGTCTCCTTCATCCGCCGCATCGCCACTCCGAAGAAGGCCCTCTCCACCGCCGCCGTGGCCGCCGCCACCGTCGGTATGGCCCTCACCTCGGCCCCCGCGCACGCGGCCACCCCCGCTTCGGGTGCCGACGCCAGGTCGATCGCGCGCCAGATGATCCCGGACGCCGCCCAGTTCAACGCTTTCAGCAACATCGTCAACCACGAGAGCAGCTGGAACGTCCACGCCACCAACTCCTCCTCCGGTGCCTACGGCCTGGTCCAGGCGCTCCCGGCCTCGAAGATGTCCTCGGCCGGCGCGGACTGGAAGACCAACCCCAAGACCCAGATCAAGTGGGGTCTGGACTACATGAACTCCCGCTACGGCAGCCCGGCCGCCGCCTGGAACTTCTGGCAGGCCAACGGCTGGTACTGAGCCACAGCCCCCTGATGCGGCGACCGGCCCGGCAGGTGCGATCCACCTGACCCGCGCCCCCGCACGGCAGTCGTGAAGGCGGCGGCCCCGATCCCCGGGCCGCCGCCTTCGCCATGCCCGGGGGCCGGAGCCCCTCAGCCGGTCACGGCGGCGGTGGTGAAGGCGAGCAGGGCGTACTGCGCGACGGTCACCTCCGCCGTGACCGCGTCCCCCGTGACCTGCCAGGACACCGGGCGCGCATCGGGCGACGGCCCGTCCGGGGAGCTGACCGTGACGGCGGTCACCCGGCGCCCCGCGGGCACGGTGAGCCGGACCGTGCAGGTGGCGGGCCTGGTCTTGAAGGCGGCCGGGGTGTCGCCGAAGCAGGTGAAGTTCACCAGCTGCACCAGCGTCTCGTCGCCGAGCCGGCTCAGCTCCAGGTGGATGCGCGGATCCCCGGTGAGCCCCACGGCGGGCGGCGCGGCGGCCCGCACCGGCCCGAGCAGCCGATCGGCGGTGGCCTGGTCGGTCTTGCCCAGGTACCGCAGTCCGGCGAGATCCTTCACGTAGTGGCAGGCGCCCGCCCCGACGGCGTGCTCGCGGGTCTCGGGCTGCGGGTCGGCGGCGCCGAAGCCGAGCACGTCGGCGAGCGCGTACTCGGTGCGCGCGGTGCCGTACTCGGTCAGCGAGGTGGGCGCGGGCCCGGTGACGACGAGGGTCCCGCCGCCCGTCACATACTCGCGCAGCACCGCCGCCTCCGCGTCGGAGACGGCCTGGAGGTACGGCAGCAGCAGCACCCGGTAGCGGGCCAGGTCGGCGGCGGTGAGGCCGGGGCTCGGCACGGTGTCGAACGGGATCTGGGCGCGCACCAGCGCCTTGACCGTGCCGCGGAACTCCCCGAGCCAGGGATGGTTCAGACAGCTCTCCTCCGCGTAGTTCTCGCTCCACCACTCCTCGACACCGGCCGGCGGCTTCGTGTTGACGTACATGCCGCTGCCGTCGCGCGGGGCGGTGAAGTCGCGGCTGGCGGAGGAGTGGTAGAGGCCGACCTCGGCGCCGCGCTCCGCGTCGAACAGCCGCTCCCGGTGGGCGGCGGCGAAGCCGTACACGCGGGTGCGGGTGGGCAGGTCGGCGCTGTCCGACTTGAAGGGCGTCTTCACCTCGTACGGGTTGCATCCGGCGGCCAGCACCTCGGCGAGCACCAGGGAGGCGTCGTCGGCCTTCCAGCCGTAGGAGAACGCCCAGGCGGGCTTGGTGCCGCTGGCCGCCCGCGCGTACTTGTACATGGAGATCAGACAGATCCAGTCGTCGGCGGTGGCGTGGCGCATGCCGTCGTAGTTGCCGAGGATGTCCACCTCCCAGACGTGACTGGCGCTCTCGGCGGTGCGCAGCAGGGCGCCGTCCAGGCCGATGGTGGTGGCGTAGTCGTAGTCCATGGTGACGGTCTCGACGAAGGTGACCAGGTCCGGGTTGGCGGAGCGGCCGGCCGCCGCGATGTCGAGCTGCCACTGGTTGAGGTTGTGGTGGCGCCAGTCGACGTACCGCCGGAAGACCGGGTCCTTGAAGTCGGGCTTGACGGGCATCGGCAGGCCGGTGTCCCCGGTGAACGCGGCCGTCGCCCAGGAGGAGGTGTCGCACCAGCTCAGCGCCCCGTCGAAGTAGATCGGCACATCCGGCCAGATCGCGTCCACGCCGGTCGCGGCGATCTTCTTGACGCGGCCCAGGTAGTAGTCGCGCCAGGGCGAGTTGGGGCTGAGCCAGCAGCTCTCGTCGCCGGGGTCCACCCAGACGACAAGGCTGCCGTAGAACACGTTGGGCTGCCCGCTGAGGTCGCGCTGCACCCAGGAGGCGCCCTCGGCGGTCTTGTAGAACGAGGGGCCCTTCTCGCCGCCCACGCTGATCAGTTCGAGGGACGGGTAGTACATGACGACCCGCATCCCGGCGGTGTGGGCGAGTTCCGAGAAGCTGTGGATCTTGCCCAGGTGCTGGGTGAACTCGGCGTCGGTCAGCCAGTTCGACAGGATCGTGTCGACCTCGATCACGCTGACGTTCTGCTTCTTCAGCGCGTCGATGACCGGCCGCATGTCGCGGGCGGGGTCGGCGTCGTCGTCGAAGGTGGCGTCCGCGATCCGGGCGTGCCGGGCCCACTCGGGGAAGGCGGCGGGCGTGAGCCGGGCGGCGGCCCCGGCAGGCCGCAGCGGTACGCCGGGGCCGCCGGTCGGATCCGGCTGCCGTCCCGCCCGGCCGGGCAGCAGCCGGACCGCGGCCGCCGCCCCGCCCGCCGCGAGCGAGCCGCGCAGCAGCGCTCTCCGTGTCAGTCCCCGTCGTTCGCGCATGGCTGTCCCCTTCCGCCGCACCCGGGTTCGAGGCCGTGGTGGATGGCCGCGCTTCCGCCTCCGGGGCGGCCGAGGCAGCACACTGCCCGAGCGCGGCGCGGCGGCGGGAGGGCGTTCACGGACAACGGCGATACGGCGCGAACGCGCGCCCGGAGGGGCGGCTACCGGCGGCGGTGAGCTGTGCGACGCCCCACCGGCCCCCGGTGCCCCACGAGCACCGCGGCCGGTGTTCCGCTCCGGCGCCCCCGTCCGGTTCCGCACCACGCCGGGGCCCCGGCCGGTGGCCCGAACACCCACCGTCGCACCGCACCCCCCGGTCAGCCGTTATGGCGGGTGCGGGCCGCCTCCAGCGCGCCGAACCACCGGGCGACCTTGGGCAGCGCCGCGAACACCGACCCGTTGTGGTCGACGTCCCCCTGGTTCATCACCGGCGCCGTCACCCCGTGCCCGGCCAGGGCGCGGGCGCAGCTGCGGGCGTTGCCGATGGGGACGTCGGTGTCGGCGTTCCCGGCGTACAGCCGCACCGGCGCGGCCGGCTTCCAGTCGCAGGAGCCGTCGTTGGCGACGAGCGCAGCCAGCAGGCCGCCGCCGGGGCGGGCGAGCCGGGCGTAGAAGTCGTCGGTGACCAGCTCGCGCACGGTGGGCGCGAGCTGCGGGATGACCTCCTCCTCGGTGTGCCGCCCGTCGAAGAGGGCTTCGACGCGGTCGGCGTAGGGCGCCCGGAATACCTCGGCGGGGTCCCGGTAGATCGGGTGCAGGCGGTTCTGCGCGACGAGGAAGTAGGCGAGGTAGAACACCCCGCTGACGTCGTTGACCCGGCCGTCGGTGAGCGCGGGGATCTCCTGGCCCGTCAGGTCGTACGGGCCGCTGACCGGGGCCAGCGCGCGCACCCTGAAGCGCCGGTCGGCACCGTCGACGCCGTCGGAGCCGTCAGCGCCGTTCTGGAGCGCCCGGCCGAGCGCCATCGCGACCTGGCCGCCCTGCGAGAACCCGGTCAGATACACGTCCCCGGTGAGGGTCCGCCCCAGCCGGGCCGTCGCGGTGCGGGCCGCCCGCAGCATGTCCACCGAGGCGGTGACCGCCGAGCGCGTGTCCATGTACGGGTGGACGCCCGGCCCCTTGCCGAGGCCGAGGTAGTCGGGCGCGGCGACCGCGTGCCCGGCCGAGCCGAACAGATAGGACTGCGCCCGGTTGTCCTCCGCCACGGACGGCGCGTACTCCCTGTCGACCATGGTCCCGTGGGTGTCCGACACCAGACTCAGCCGCCGCCCGCCGCCCTCGGGCAGGGTGAGCAGTCCGGTGGCGGTGGTGGGGCGGCCGTACGGGTCGACGGTGCGGTACGTCAGCCGGTACGCGCGCACGCCGTACCGCACGGTGCCGGTGTCCATCGGCAGCGCGGCCAGATACCGCACGACTCCGGCCCGGCTGTGGGCGGCGACCGGGACGACGGAGAGGAGCGCGCCGCGGGCGCGGGCGCGGTCGGCCGAAGCCACCGTGGCGGTCCGGGCGTGGCCGGTTGCGGCCGTCGCGGCGGGGGCGGCGGCGAGGGCGGCGAGGAGGAGGGCGGCGGAGGCGGCGAGGGCGCGGTGGGTGCGGTGGGTGCGGTGGGTGCGCGGGGCGCGCCAACGGGACTGCGGGACTCGGCTGTTGCCGGTGTGCGTCGTCATGTCCAGGACGCTACGGACACGCGGGGCACCCGGGACATCCGAGACTCCCCCGCCTGCGTGGTGGACTTGGCGACACCCCTGACCGTGCAGGTGACCGGAGGTTTCGATGACAACGGAGGGCGCGCGGGACGCGGAGCCGGACAACGGTGACGGCGGTGGCGACGGTGGCGAGGACCGTGAGAGCCGGGGGCTGCGGCTCGTACCGGTCCTGCTGGGGCTGACCGTGGTGAGCGGCATCATCGACGCGGTCAGCTATCTGGGGCTCGGGCACGTCTTCACGGCCAACATGACCGGCAACGTGGTCGTCCTCGGCTTCGCCGCCGCCGGGGCGCCCGGCTTCTCGGTGCCGCACACCCTGACCTCGCTGGTCTGCTTCCTGGTGGGCGCGGTGACCGGCGGCCGGGTCGCGGTCCGCTACGGCGACGGCTCGCGCCGCACCTGGGCGCGGGTGACGCTGGCGGCGGAGGCGGCCCTGGTCGGCGTCTCGGCGGTGGTGGCGTTCACCGTGCCGGACGCCACGACCACCACCTACGCGCTGATCGCCCTCACCGCCTTCGCGATGGGCCTGCGCAACGCCACCGTCCGCAAACTGGGCATCCCCGACCTGACCACCACGGTCCTGACGATGACCCTGACGGGCCTCGCCTCCGACTCCCGGGCAGGCGGCGGCTCCGGCCACCACTCCCCCCGCCGCACCGCCTCGGTCCTCGCCATGCTGGCCGGCGCGACCCTGGGCGCCTGGCTGGTCGTCCACCACGACCTGGCCGCCCCCCTGCTGATCGCCGCACTGGCGGCGGGGGTGCTGGCGGCGGTCGCTTCGGGACGGGAGTGAGGCCTGAGCAAGAATCTGAGGTCGGTGCATGCGCCGGACACTTCACACCCGCCACAACACCCCTCGGACGACCCGGTCAAATATTTCACGTTTTTCGTAGGCTCCGGCACCTTGGAGCATCCAGAAGTAGCTGCTGAGTTAAGAGCATCAAGCCGTTCTGGGCGGTTCCGGATCCTGCGACGGCGAAACCGAATCCGCCCGGCTATTGATCTCCAAATTCCGGCCTGGCTGGGTGTCTACTTGAGTGTCGCGAGCTGGCCACTGTCACCGTATTCGCTCCAGAGCACAGTACGTCCATCCACGACACCAGCCCAAAGAGTTGTAGTGCATCCATCATCGAAGCGGAGGAGAACTTCACTTCGCTGGCGCCCCCTGTCGCTTCTCCATGTCCCGGCTCCATCTTTTTCCCGAACGCCGTCTCGTGAGCAGCTGAAATATTCCAGCATGAGTCGGCTTGCCGTGAACTTCGCACCCTGCTGCAGATCAAGGGTGCCAGCACCCCTCTTCCACGTACGCGCGAGGGAAGCGGCTGACACGAAGCGACCCGCCGGATACTTTTCATAATCCGTTGATGCATAGCATCCGGACACGATCAGGACAACAACGGGGACAAGCGCCACAAAATGAGGAAATTTGCGATGACATTGCACCCTTTGATCCAACTTTGACATTTATTCCCCTAGCGCCCGACAACCGAGCCGCGCTCACCAGTCAATCTAGAACGCTATATTCACCGCAGCAGTGCCGCGTCTAGTAGATTACCGTCCGGAAGGTGATCGTCATATGGTGCGAGGTAAGTGCGTGCCCAAATACCGCCTCGCCATTTCGCATACCGATATTTCCCGGCAGGGCGAATCGTTTGACTCCGAGGAGTGGAGTGGAATATTGGGCCGCCAAATCGTACCAGGCATGCAGCGATTCAGGCAGGCCCGTGCAACCGGCTGCTTCTTCGGCAGGCAGGTCCGGCTGTCCATACCAGTCAGCGATGAACCGAGGAAGACTGATAGACGCAAGATCGATCACCGATTCATTATCACACAGTCAAGAAGTCGCGGCCAATATCCGAGTCAACCCACTTCTCGCCACTGGTAAGCGCGATCTCTTCGCCGATCAGATACTTGGCGATATCTCTCGGGTTTCATTCAAGGCCATCACGGAGAGACCGCAAGAATTCCAAGAATCCACGTGCCACAACTTGTAGTTCAGATTTTCCCACCTCGTAAGCGGCACCCAGAAGGGAGCCGCCTGCGAGTCGGATCACCGCTCCCGTTCGCCGATCGATGGCAAACAATGCGCCGCCGCCGTCGGATCCGAATACGACGATCGGCGTGTCCGGCGGACCGCTCACACATGTCGGCTGAGCGCCCCGCAGACCACTCACCACTTCCTCTGCTTCTTGAATGAAGAACCCTGGTCCGACATCGGGAAGAGAGACACACGCCACATACGAGTAGAATTCGATCAGATTCCTCGCGCTTCGGTCGCACAGAATCGCCGCGAGCGCGTCGCGGCTGCTGCGGTCAGTCGAGCGGGCTACGTAGTGTTCGCCCGGCGGATATCCATGCCTTGCCTCGAACTCCGCAACAAATCGCGGGACGAGGGATGACATTTCGTCGAGCCACACCTCGATGCTCGCTTCAGAACTCATATCCTCCGCTTCCTCAAGGCCGTCCACGACACCGACCCCGGCCCCGGCGACTTCCCCCGCGTGCTTGAACCAGCCGCACCCACAGATCACTCGTCGCGGGCGAGGTCCGGCACGCCCTCGACCGACGCCGGATCGTCGATCGACCGCGCCAGCCCGACTACTGGGCCGCGGCTGCGGTCACGCGTACGGCGGTGAGTGCCCGGCGGGCCAGGGGGCCGAAGTCCTCGCCGGTGCCGGTGCCGGTGTCCGTGTCGGTGTCCGCGCCCGTGTCGGTGCCGGTGTCGATCCACTGATCGTAGGCGATCTCCCAGACGAGTGCGCCCAGTTTCGCGGCCACGCGGGCGGTCGGGGCCGGGGTGCCCGGCTTCTCCGTGCCGCACCCCCTGACCTCGCTGGTCTGCTTCCTGGTCGGCGTCTCGGCGGTGGTGGCGTTCACCGTCCCGGACGCCACCACCACCACCTACGCGCTGATCGCCCTCACCGCCTTCGCGATGGGCCTGCGCAACGCCACCGTCCGCAAACTGGGCATCCCCGACCTGACCACCACGGTCCTGACGATGACCCTGACGGGCCTCGCCTCCGACTCCCGGGCAGGCGGCGGCACCGGCCACCACTCCCCCCGCCGCACCGCCTCNGTCCTCGCCATGCTGGCCGGCGCGACCCTGGGCGCCTGGCTGGTCGTCCACCACGACCTGGCCGCCCCCCTGCTGATCGCCGCACTGGCGGCGGGGGCGCTGGCGATGGTCGCTTCGGGACGGGAGTGAGGCGCCGGCCATGTCCTCGGTATCGGGGAAGCGCCGGTACTCACGAGATCTCAGAGCTATCCCCAGGAAGCCGCAGTCCCACTTCCATCGCCAGCGAACGCACGCTCGGGTTGCGGGCAAGAGAGGGGTGCGCGTCGACTCTGGTCGACAGCTCATCGCGAATAAATTCACTCCCGGCCGTCACGAAATCAGCAACAGAACAGAACAGTTGCCCCTCCATGTAAGTTGGCGTGACACGAAGATCATCACCCTCGAACTCGAAACTGATGAACTCGTCGTTCTCGGTGAAGTCGATCCGCCCGAGCGCATCTCCGCCTTGCGCAAAAATCATCACCTGCTGGATGCAACAGAAAGCGTCGAACAGCGGAACCCAACCCCATGGCGGCCCCATCTCCTTGCCGGAAACAGAGATCGAGAGCCTTCCGAGGAAGTAGTACCACCTCAGGTCAGCCTTGGAAACGACACTCAGATCATCACCGACAATCCATTCCCTTCCGTGTTTTGAATATTCGACATTCGAGAACGAAATATTCACCGGCCGCTCACCACTTCTACTGCTTCATGGATGAATAATCCTGGCCCGACATCGGGAAGAGAGACGGACCCCACGTACGTGCGCCGAGGCATGATAATGACCGGGGCAGGTGGACGACGGGGCGCTGCTCCACGGCTCCGCCTGCCGGCCGCAGGGTGATCCAGGCGAGGTCCACCGCGTCGGCGGCGAGCGCGTCGAAGCAACCGCGGCTGGAGGTCTCGGTCTGGAATTCGAGACTGGCTCGCGGGAAGCGCCGGCGGAAGCCGACCACGGCGGCGGCCATGAAGTGCCGGACGGTCGTGGCACCGGTGGTGACCCGTACCGATCCGCCCTCCGCGCGGGCGAGTTCCTCGATCCGGCGCACTGCCTGGTCGATGCGCCCCAGGCCCTCGGTCACCGTCGTGTGCAGCAGCCGCTCTGCCGAGGTCGGCGCAATCCCGCGCGGGTGGCGTTCGAGCAGGCTGAGTCCCCGTTCCCGCTTGAGTCGCTTCACGTGCCGGATGACGGCCGACTGTGTACAGCCCAGGTCACGGGCGGCACCGCTGAGCGAACCGGTTCGGCGGGCGGCGGCAAAGACACGGAGATCGTGGATTAGCGCGAGACCCAAGCTATTGCTTGGGTGTTTCCCAGCAAACCCGTGGATTGACTTAGGTTCCGGCAGGTTTGATCATCGTTCCGGGCCCAGGGCGGCAACCCGCCCGCTGTCTCTTCGGCGGTCCGGACGCGGTCCTGAATGCGGGCGGGTGCCGACCCACCACGGGCCCGACCGGCTGGCCGGCCCCGGCCGCCCCACCTCTCGACTCATTGATTTCCCGGACAGGAGCACACATGAGCACAAGCAGGACGACCGTGGCGGTTCTCGGCCCGGGCGGCGTCGGCGGCCTGGTCGGCGCGCTGCTCGCCCGTGCCGGACACCGCGTCGTCTGCCTGGCGGGGGAACAGACCGTTGCCGTGCTGCGCCAGGACGGGCTGCGCGTCGACAGCAACCGGTACGGGGAGTTCACCGTGGCGGTGGAGTCCGACACCGAGTTGCGCGAGCCGGTAGATGCCGTCTTCGTGACGGTCAAGCAGACCGCGCTCGCCGAGGCGCTCGACCGCATCCCGGCCGAGGTGCTCGGCACGGCGGTCGTGGTACCGCTGCTCAACGGCCTCGACCATCTCGCCGTACTCCGCGAGTGCTTCCCCTCTGCCCAGGTCGTCGCGGGCACCATCCGGGTCGAGGCCACCCGCACGGCGCCTGGCCGCATCGCCCACACCAGCCCTTTCGCCGACCTTGAACTCGCCGCCCCCCTGGATGACTTCGTGGAGCTGCTGCGACAGGCCGGTCTGGGCGTGACCGTACGCGAGGACGAGAGCGCGATGCTCTGGGACAAACTGGCCTTCCTCGCTCCGTTCGCCCTGCTGACCACCCGCCACCAGTCCGACGTCGGTGCCGTCCGTGATCGGCACCGGCTCGAGCTGCTCACCGTCCTCGACGAGATCGCGGCCGTAGCCCTCGCCGCCGGCACGCCGGTGAGCGCCGAGGGGCTGCTCTCCTTCTTCGACCGCGTCCCCGGGACGATGAGGTCCTCGATGCAGCGCGACGCCGAGGCCGGCCGTCCGCTCGAACTCGACGCCATCGGCGGAGCCGTCCTGCGCGCCGGAGCCGCCCACGGCATCGCCGTCCCGGCCACCGCCCGACTGGTCGCCGAGGTGGCGCAGTCCGCGAAACGGGTGGCCTGATGGGGCGGCCCGCCCCGGCGCGATGGTCCCGGGCCGAGGAGTTCCTGTCTGCCCGCGGCGCCGCCCGGACGGCTCATCCGGGCGGAACGCTCCTGGACCACCTGCACCGCGTCGCGCGCTTGCTCTCCGCCTGGGACGCCGACCCTGACGTCCAGCTCGCGGGGCTGTGCCACGCCGCCTACGGAACGGACGGATTCGACGGGTCGCTCCTGGGCAGCACCGAGCGCGGGGTGCTCGCCGAACTGATCGGCGATCGCGCGGAGGCCCTGGTGTACCTGTACGCAAGCTGCGACCGGGCGGCCGTCTATCCGCGCCTGGGCAACGGACTTCCGGTGGTCTTCCATGACCGCTTCACGGGCCGGGAACACACTCCGGCCGAGGCGGACGTACGCGCCATCGTGGAGATCACGGCCGCCAACGAGCTCGACGTGCTGGCCCACCACGTCGGGCTGGCCGAACGCCACGGCCCGGCCCTGTACCGCCTGTTCGCCCGCTCACGCGATCTGCTGTCCGCGCCCGCGTGGAACGCCTGCGCCGAGCATCTGGCCCGGTACGCCCCCGAGCCGGGGATCGTGATCAGCGGCCTGGACCACCTGGTGCTGACCGTCACCGACGTCGAGCGGACCACCGCCTTCTACCAGCGGGTCCTCGGCATACGGCCCGTCACCTTCGGGGAGGGGCGCCGCGCGCTGGGCTTCGGCAGCAGCAAGATCAACCTCCACCGGGCAGGCCGCGAACGCCTGCCCCACGCCGCCCGGCCCACCCCCGGCAGCGCCGACCTCTGCCTGGTCACCGAGACCCCGCAGGAACAAGTGCTGGCCCATCTGGCCGCCTGCGGGGTACCCGTGGAGAAAGGCCCGGTACCGCGCACCGGCGCCCTCGGCCCGATCCTCAGCACCTACCTGCGCGACCCGGACGGCAACCTGATCGAGATCTCCACCTACACCTGACCAAGCCCCTGGGCGGGTGAAGCTGTTGCCCCAAGCCTCCAGCCGAGAGCCGCGCGACGACGAGCGTCGTAGGTCCACTCGGCGAGCTTGGTGCCCGTGGCGGGGGCGACGCAGGTGGTACGGGTGCGGACCGGCTGAACGCCGTGGTCGCTGTCGCCGCTGTCGCTCTGTGAGGTGACCAGGCCGTAGACCGGTCGTAGGTGCGCGGCCTGTGCGAGGGATCGCGCCCTGGCGACGACGGGTCCCCGGGCGGTGGGTGCCGGAAAGTGGCCGACTACTGGGCCGCGGTCGCGCGTACGGCGGTGAGCGCCCGGCGGGCCAGGGGGCCGAAGCCCTCACCGGTGCCGGTGCCGGTGTCCGTGTCGGTGTCCGCGCCCGTTTCGGTGTCGGTGGCGGTGGCGATCCACTGGTCGTAGGCGATCTCCCAGACGAGTGCGCCCAGTTTCGCGGCCACGCGGGCGGTCGGGGGCGGGGTGCCGCGGCGGGTGAGGGCGTCGGCCATCGCGGTGGTCAGCTCGGTCCGTTTCAGGGCTTCGCGTTCCAGCAGTTCCGTGTTGGCGTTCAGGACGGCCTGGCGCCGGGCGCTGAACTCGCGGCGGTCGGCGGTGAAGAAGGTCCGGCCGAGGGTGTCGAGGGCGTGCGCCACCGTGTCGAGCGGTCCGGCCTCCGGGGGCGCCGAGGCGATCCCGTCGACGAGCAGACCGGTCAACGCGCCCCGGCCGAAGAGCACTTCGCGCTTGTCCGGGAAGTACCGGAAGAACGTGCTCTTGGTGAGCCCCGCGCGTTCCGCGATCTCGATGACGGTCGTGTTCTCGTAGCCGCGCTCCTCGAAGAGGTCGAGAGCGGCGGCGGCGAGTCGTCCTGGTGCGTCGGGTTGCCAGCGGGCCATGGGAACAGTGTACGGGACTTGGTCCCATCACCGGTGTAGGGTCGATGAGACCAAGTCCCATCACCGGTCGAGGAGATCACCGATGAGCAGAGCTGTCCGTTACCAGCGCTTCGGCGGTCCCGAAGTGCTCGAACTGCGGGAGATACCCGAGCCGCACGCCGCCCCGGGCGAGGTCCGTGTCCGGGTCACCGCCGCCGGGCTGAATCCGATGGACTGGCAGATCGCCGCACAGCCCGACATGGCCGCGCGGTTCGGCATCGCCCTGCCCGCCGGGTTCGGCAGCGACTTCGCCGGGGTGGTGGACGAGGTGGGCGCCGAGGCCACGGGGTTCGCGGTCGGCGACCGGGTGTACGGGGCCGCGATCGGGCGGTCCGTCGCCGATTTCGTGCTGGTCGAGACGCCCACGGCTCATCTGTGGCCCATCCCGGAGGGCGTCGGGGACGAGGTGGCGGCCACGCTTCCGGTGTCCGGTCTGACGGCCGCCGCCGCGCTCACCGCGGTCGGGCTGCGCGCCGGGGACACCGTCCTGATCGGCGGGGCGGCCGGTGGAGTGGGCATCTTCGCCGTGCAGTTGGCGAGGCTCGCGGGTGCCCGGGTGCTCGGCACCGCCTCCGAGGGCACCTTCGGGTTCCTGCGCGGGCTCGGCGCCGAACCCGTGGCGTACGGCCCCGGACTGGCGGACCGGGTGCGGGCGCTGGCGCCCGGGGGGATCACCGCCGCGACGGACCTGTTCGGACGGGAGGCGGCCGAGACCGCGGTCGAGCTGGGGGTGGCACCCGAGCGGATCTCCGTCGTGGCCGACGGCCCCGCCCCGCCGCCCGGTGTGCGCAGGGCGGGCGCCTACGACGCGGGTCCGGGCGACCTGGAACGGATCGCCGAGGCCGTCCGTTCCGGCGCGATCACGGTGCCGGTCGCGGCCACCTTCCCGGTCGAGCGGATCCGCGAAGCCGTGACGACACAGGCCGGGCGGCACGTCCACGGCAAGATCGTGATCACGCTGTGAACAGGCGATGTTCCGCATGAAGTGCCGTGTCCGCTCCATGCCCGGCGGCGCGTTCCTCAGCGGGGAGGGCGGTTCCCGGCCCATACCGTGGGGGTCCGGCCCGACCACGGACTCGCCTGTTCGAGCTGGCCGGCGAGGCGGAAGAGCAGGCTCTCGCGGCCGTATCCGGCGGCGAACTGCATTCCCAGCGGGAGCCCCGTCCCGGCATCGGCCGTCACCGGTACGGACATGGCGGGTGTGCCCGCCACGTTGAACGGCAGGGTGAACGGCGACAGGTCGGTGATGCGCTCGATCCAGCCGAGGCCGTCCAGCGCCTCCGCGCCCTCGGTGTGCGCGCCCAGAGGCAAGGGGGGTTCCGGCAGGGTCGGTGTGAGGAGGACGTCGTACGCGTCGAAGCACCGCGCCAGGCTCCGGGACACCCGGTTGCGCATCGCGAGAGCGGTGAGGAACTGCGCGCCGCCGATCCGCTGCCCGTAGTGGTAGCCGGCCAGGGTCACCGGCTCCAGGGTCGAGGAGTCGACGGGGCGGCCGAAGGCGGCGGCCAGCTCGTCGACCAGGGCGGTGAGGTTCACCGTCATGAGCCGGGCGTTGGCGAGGACGAACTCCTCCCAGTCGGCGCCGAGGCCGACCTCGGCCTCCTCCACCCGGTGACCGAGGGATTCGAGCAGCCGCACGGTGCGGGAGAGGGCGTCGGCCACCGGTGCGGTGGTGCGGCGCCCGCCCCACGCCTGGGCGAGGACACCGATGCGCAACGAGCCCGGAGGACGGGTGACTTCCTGCGCGTACGGCCGTGACGGCTGCGCGGCGAAGTAGGGGTCGCCCGGTTCCGGGCCGCGCATCTGGTCGAGCAGTACGGCGCTGTCGCGTACGGTGCGGCTGACGCCGCCCTGCACGGCCAGGCCGCTGAAGACCTCGTCGAGGGCGGGCCCCATGGACACCCGGCCACGGGTGGGTTTGATCCCGAAGAGGCCGTTGTGGGCGGCGGGGATGCGGAGCGACCCGGCGGCGTCGGTGCCATGGGCGACCGGGACCACCCCCGCGGCGACGGCGGCGGCAGCGCCTCCGCTGGAGCCGCCCGCGCTCCGCTCCGGGTCCCACGGGTTACGGGTCGCGCCGTACAACGCCGATTCCGTCGAGATGCCGTAGGCCAGCTCCGGTGTCGCGGTGCGCCCGAACGTCACGAGACCGGCGCGGCGGAAGCGCCGCATCAGCGAGGAGTCGGAGGCGGCGACGTTACCGGCCGCCAGGCGGCTTCCCAGCTCCGTCCGGCGGCCCGCCATGGCCACCGCCATGTCCTTGATCAGAAAGGGGACGCCGGCCAGGGCCGCGCCGCCGGGGACGGGTTCGTCGTCGGACGGCCAGGTCTCCACGACGGCGTTGATCCGCGGATCGACCGTCCGCACCGCCTCACGTGCGGCCGCCTCCAGCTCGGCGGGAAGCACCTCGCCCCCGGCCACCAGCTCCGCCAGCCCGACCGCGTCGAAGCTCACGTACTCGGAAACTCTCACTGCCACTCCCTGCCGCGAACGATACCGATGAGTCTTGGACGATACCCTACGGTATCGAAGGGGGCCGACTGGTACCGTGGAGGGGTTGCGAGCCCCACGATCGGAGTGACGGAGCAGTCATGGCATCGAGCCTCAGCAGGCCCGGCAGAGTGGCGAAGCTGCCGCCGCGTGAGCGCATCCTCGACGCGGCCGAGGAGCTCTTCCAGAGGGAGGGGATCCGGCAGGTGGGGGTCCAGGCGATCGCCGACAGGGCCGAGACCACCAAAATGGCGATCTACCGGCACTTCGAGACCAAGGACGCGCTGGTCGCGGAGTGGCTGCGGATCGTCGCCGCCGATTATCAGGCGGCCTTCGACCGTGTGGAGGCCGCCTACCCGGACCGGCCCGAGGAGCAGATCCTGGGCCTGGCCCGCTTCATCGCGGAGGGGCTCCCGGCGATCTCGTACCGGGGCTGCCCGTTCATCAACTCCCTCGCCGAGCTGCCCGACCGGCTGCACCCGGCCCGGCAGGTGATCGAGGAGCACAAGGCCCACCAGACCCGCAGGCTGATCGCCATGTGCGCCGACGCCCGGATGCCCGATCCCGAACAAGCCGCGGCCGAGATCACGTTCGCGCTCGAAGGGGCGCAGGTCAGCACGCAGAACGGAAGCATCGACCGGGCGGGGGACCGCCTGATGAAGATCGTCGAGGGAATCGTGGCACGGCACCGCTCCGACGTCGGCGCGTACAGGGCGGCCGACTGACCGCCCGTGCGGGCCGCGCGGCCACGGTCAATTCCCTAGGTACTGGTGGCTTCCGCCGCCGGGGACAACATGGACGCCCCCGTCCCGGACCTGCCACTCGACCAGTCCTTCGACTTCGTGCGTCAGCATGAAGAGCCCTTGCATCTTCGGGAAGTCTTCATGCTCGGCGGGAAGGGCGGCCATCTCCGTCAGCTGATCCAGGAGCCAGGAAACGCTCTCTTCCCGGACGTCACCACCGTAGAAAACGTACGACGTCCAATTGAACCGCCGTACCGGAAATCCCCAGCCGCCGGAATAGTGCTCATCGGTGTTGCCCGCGATGATTTTCTTCAGTGCCGCGAGCTGGGAACCATCGCATTCCAGCCATCCTCGCACCGACACATAGACCGCCATGACCCACCCACCTCGTCAGTCCCTGACCCGGCCGGCCCAGGCGGACGGGGAGAAGGGGGCGGACCTCGTGGTGTCGAGGTCCGTTCTCGCCCTGGAGGCCGGGTTCAGTCCGCCGTCACTTTCCGGGCGGGGTGCTCTCGAAGTCGACCGAGTCCGTCTGGACCGTGCCCGCTGTGCGGCCCGGGGCCTGCTGGTAAGTCCAGTAGAGGTTGGTGTGGGCGATCACCTGGGGGACCGGTGGGGCGCCCCAGGCCGTCTTGTCGCCTGCCGTGTGGGCGTCGGCGACCAGGATCGTGTCGTAGCCGCGGACGAATGCGCCGTGCAGCGTGGAGCGGATGCACGCGTCCGTCTCCGCGCCCGCCACCAGGAGCCGTCCGACGCCCAGGTCCGACAGGACGCCCTCCAGCGTGGTGTCCTCGAAGGAGTCCCCGTAGTTCTTGTGGACGAGCGCCTCGCCCTCCGCCGGGACCAGTTCCGGGACGATCCGCCAGCCGTCACTGCCCTTCGCCAGCCCGTCGTCCGCGTGCTGCACCCACACCACCGGTACGTCCGCCCGCCGGGCGCGCTCCACCAGCGTCGCGATGTTCCCCACCACCGCGTCCCGCTCGTGCGCCCCGTCCACCACGTCCACCTGAACGTCCACCACCAGCAGCGCGGTCCCGGGGCGGTTCTCCAGCGTCGTCACCGCTCCCGCGCCTCCGCCGCCCAGCCCACGAAGCCAGCGAACGTTCCCGGGCGGAACGTCAGCATCGGTCCGCCGGACACCTTGGAGTCCCGTACGGCCACGGAGGCGCAGGGGGTGTCCGCCACCTCGACACACTGGCCGTTCTGGTCGCCGCTGTACGTCGACTTGCGCCAGGCCAGGGGCCCGAGCGGCGCGCACTCCACGCACTCGCCGCCCTGGTCGCTGCTGTAGCTGGACTTACGCCAGTTGCTCTCCATAGCGGTCCTCCATCACTCGCCGGATCAGCTCCGCCGAGTCCCTGAGGGACAGCGCGGCGGCCCGGAGGTGATCGTAACGGAGCGAGCAGTCCGCAACGGTGTCTGGATTCGCTGTCGGATGCCCGCTGCCATAGCTCTCCGTGTACACAACGGTCGGGTCGCTCTGGAAGCGGTAGACGTCGAACGAGCCTTGAAGTCCGGCATGCGCTCCGGCTTCGTACGGGAGGATCTGCACGTTGATCCGGGGCGTGGACTCGAATGTCAAGAGGTGCGCGAGTTGGCCCTTCATGGTCTCTGCCCCGCCGATCTCCTGGTGGAGAACAGCCTCACTCAGGACAGCCCAGAACACTGGCGGGGCCTTCTTCTTGAAGACTCGTTGGCGCGCCAGTCGCGCAGCGGCTCGGCCGTCGACGTCGTCCTGATCGAGCGCACCGAGCACCGCACTTGCGTAGTCCTTCGTCTGAAGGAGGCCAAGCACCATGTGCGTCTGGAAGGAGCAGATCTCCACAGCCCGCAACTCCAGCTCGGCCACTTGCTGGAACCACGCCGGAAGCTGGCTGCGCATCACCAACTCGACCAGCCGCGACAGCAGTCCACCCGTGCCGAGGGCGGCGTCCACGCGTTCGCTGAACTCCGCCGTGGGCAGCTTCCTCGCCGTCTCCACCTGACCCACCAGCGAGCCCGTGTAGTTGACGATCTCACCCAGTTGACGTTGCGTCAGGTTCGCGGTCTCGCGGAGGCGGCGCAGCTCGAAGCCGTAGTAGTCGAGCGGCGAGGCCCCGGGGTCGAGGACGTTGATGTTGGTCACGCGGGGTCCCCTTTCCTCGGACTGCCCACGGGCAGACCCGTTGTATCCAGGCAATAGCCCAGAGTAGTGACCACAGGTCAGTCTCGTACCGTGAACGACTACTTCCCCTCCGTTCTGGCAGGCCCCCGCCCTGCCCAGTACCGCCTGATCCTCACCGCCGGTGAGCACTCGGCGGGTCATATCCGTCGTATCGTCCGCTCGCACCTGGCCGAATGGGGCCTTGCCGAGCTGACCGACGCCGTGGAACTGGGCGTGACCGAGCTGGTCGCGAACGTCGTACGGCATGTCCCGGACCGCCACTGCACGCTGGTGCTGCTGCAACAGGAGGCCGGGGTCCGGGTGGAGGTCACGGACGGTTCGTCCGAGCTGCCCGTGGCCCCGGCCGAGGTGCCCTGGGAGGCGGAGAGCGGGCGCGGGCTGCTGCTGCTCGACGCCGTGGCCGACAAGTGGGGTGTGGACCGCTGGAGGCAGGGCGGCAAGACCGTGTGGTTCGAGTGCGGCACCGCGCCTCGCCGTCCGGGCCGGGTCAGCGGCTGAACCGCCGGCTCCGCGCGCCCGGACGGGGTCCGCCCGTCCGGTGCCGCGGCCGGTCAGCGGCGGCGCAGGGCCGCGTCCAGCAGGGCGGGCGGCGTGTCGAACTTCTCCTGCGGGGCGAGGTCGGTGCCGGGCGCGACGATCCCGTCGACCGCGTCGAGGACGTCGGCGGGAAGCACCGTGTCGGCGGCGGCGAGCTGGGCGCGCAGGTGGTCCAGGGTGCGCGGGCCGATGAGGGCGCAGGTCACGGCCGGGTGGGCGGTGACGAAGCCGAGGGCGAGCTGGATCATGGTGAGCCCGGCGTCTTCGGCGACCTTCGCGAGCCGTTCGACGGCGTCCATCCGGGCGCGGTTGGCGGGAACGGTCAGGTCGAAGCGCTCGGGCAGGATGCGGGCGCGGTGGTTGGTGAGGTCGCGGTCCGCGCGGACGGCGCCCGAGAGCCAGCCCGAGGCCAGCGGCGACCAGACCAGTACGCCCATGCCGTACTCCTGCGTGACGGGCAGGACATGGGCCTCGGCGCCGCGCTGGAGCAGGGAGTAGCCGGGCTGCTCGGTGGCGTAGCCGCTCAGTCGGTGCTCGCGGGCCGCCCACCGGGCCTGCACGATGCGGTGGGCCGGGAAGGTGGAGGAGCCGAACGCGCGGATCTTCCCGGCGCGTTGCAGGTCGGTCAGGGCGGACAGGGTCTCCTCGTCGCCGGTGGCCGGGTCCCAGCGGTGGATCTGGTAGAGGTCGACGTGGTCGACGCCGAGGCGGCGCAGGCTGGCGTCGAGCGCGGTGACCAGCCAACGGCGGGAGGCGCCGCGGTGGTTGCGCTCCTCGCTCATCGGCAGGCCCGCCTTGGTGGCGAGCACGATGTCGTCGCGGCGGCCGGCGATCGCCCTGCCGACCATCTCCTCGGACTCTCCGGTGCCGTACATGTCGGCGGTGTCGATGAGGTTGATCCCGGCGTCGAGCGCGGTGTCGACCAGGGCGGTGGCCTCCTCCTGCGTGGTACGGCCGATGCGGCCGAAGTTCATGGCGCCGAGCGCGAGGGTGCTGACCTGTACGCCGGTGCGGCCCAGGGTGCGGTACTGCATGCGGATGCTCTCCAGGGAACGGGGGCAGGGCTGGCCGACGGGCCGCCGCTCTGCCATGATGAGCAAACGGAACGCTGCTCCGTTAACGACACGACGACGATACGGAACAACGCTCCGGTTTGGCAACGGCGACCGCGGTGGAGTCATGGCGGGAAGGGACATACGCACGGTGAGTGAGAGCGACGGAGGCGCGAGGAGCGCGTCCCGGGCCAGGCGGGCGGACGCCCTGCGCAACCAGCAGACCCTGCTCGACGCCGCCGCCGCGGTCTTCGTCACCTCGGGCGTGGAGGCGCCGGTCCGGGACATCGCGGCCAGGGCCGGGGTCGGCATGGGCACCATCTACCGGCACTTCCCGACCCGCGCCGACCTCGTCGTCGCCGTCTACCGGCACCAGGTCGAAGCCTGCGCCGAGGCCGGACCCGCGCTGCTGGCCGAGAGCGCGAGCCCGCACGCCGCACTGGGCCGCTGGATCGACCTCTTCGTCGACTTCCTGGTCACCAAGCACGGCCTCGCCGCCGCGCTCCAGTCCGACGACGCGGGCTTCCGCACCCTGCACGCGTACTTCCTCGACCGGCTGCTGCCCGTCTGCGCCGAACTGCTCGGCGCCGCGGCCGAGGCGGGCGAGACCAGCCCGGACGTGACCGCCTACGAGCTGATGCGCGGGGTCGGCAACCTCTGCATCGGCGCGGAGAACGACCCGGAGTACGACGCGCGCCGCCTCGCGCAGCGCCTCGTCGCGGGACTGCGCCGGGAGCCGTGAGCGGCAATCCCGCCGCCGCTCCGCTCCGCTCAGCGGTGCCCTCAGCGCGCGCAGCGGCCGGGGCGGGCGTAGCGCAGGATCTGCGCGCCGTGCACATGGACGCGCGCGCAGACCTCGAACTGCCGGTGCAGCACGTCCCGTTTGACGGCCTCCTGGGGGTACGGGTCCAGGGGCTGCCCCGGCGGGTCGGCGAGGGCGACGATCCCGTCGGCCGCCAGGATGCGCCGCCGGATCTCCGCGGCGGGCAGCTCGGTGCCCTGGAGGGTGGCCGAGGCCGCCGGCGACCCGGCCAGGGCCAGATCGTCCAGGCGGGCGTAGAGCCCGGGGCGGGACAGCAGCCACTCGCGGCGCCGGGCGGGCAGGAACAGCACCCCGTCCCCGGGCCGCGCCAGCCGCCGCACCTCCCGGGCGACGGCGACCACGTCGTCCTTGCGGCTCTGCGGTGAGCGCACCGCCAGCGACCAGGGCAGCAGCACGGCCACCGCCGCCACGGCGGCCAGGCACGCCACCGGCACCCGGACCGCCCGGCGCCACCGGGCGCGCCCGGCGACCGCGCGGTCCAGGGCGGCGCCCGCCAGCAGTGCGGCGCCCGTCATCCCGTAGATGACGTACCGGTCCACGTACCAGGGCTTCACCAGCGACACCGTCATCAGCAGCCCGGCGGGCAGGACCGCGAGCCCCAGCCCGAGCCATACGAGCGTCACCCGGCCGCGCGCCGCATCGCCCGTCCCGGGCGCGCCCGCCTCGTCCGGCTCGTTCCGCAGCAGCCACCGCGCCAGCAGCGCGCAGACCGCCGCGACGGCCGCGTACTGGAACCACAGGGCGGGGCTCGGGCGGCCCAGCCAGCCCAGTTGGTCCTCGGCCTGACGGGCGCTCAGCACGGCCAGCAGCAGCAGGGCGGCGAGGACGGCGGCCGAGGCGAGCGCCCAGCGGCGCCAGGTACGGCGCGGCGCGCCGAGCCGCCACAGGGTCAGGGCGTACGCGGTGAGCGCCAGGGCGGCGAACTCGTGCAGCCAGCAGGCGAGGGCCAGCAGCACCGCGTACCCGGCCCACCAGCGGCGGCCCGGCGCATCCAGGCCGCGCAGGAAGAGGTACGTGGCCCAGGTGACCGCCGCCGTGACCAGCGCGTACGAGCGGCCCTCCTGCGCGTACTGCTGGGTCACCGGCAGCACGGCGAAGACCGTACCGGCGAGCACGCCCGCACGGCGGCCCGCGAGGCGGGCGCCGATCACCCCGACGCCCGCCGCCGCCAGCGCCGTCGCCAGGACCGAGGGCAGGCGCAGCGCGAGCAGACCGCCGTCCCACAGCGCGAACACGGCGTGCATGAGCAGGTAGTAGAGGCCGTGCACGGCGTCGATGTGGCCCAGCAGCCGCCCGAGGTCCCCCAGGGAGCGGTGGGCCACCTGATGGGTGACGGACTCGTCGCGCCACATGCTGTCCCGCCGCCCGATCCCCCACAGACCGAGGGCGAGCGCCAGGACGGCGGGCAGGGCGGCGGGCGCGACTGCGGGCAGAGCGGCCCGCACCGTCGTGCGTGGCGAGGCCGTACGCGTCATCTCAGCGCGCCGCCGGTGCGGGTCTGGGGCCACCCGGGTCGGTGTCGGTATCGGTGCCCGCGCCCGTGCTGGTGCCCGCGCCCGTGGCCTGGGACGGGATGGTGGCCGAGCCCGCACCGGCGGACGGGGGCACTGCGACGGACAGGACCGCCCCCGCGGCCGAGGCCGCGCCGGAGTCCGGGACCGGGGCGGCCTTCCGGAGTTCCGGCGGGCGGGTCCCGGAAGTCCGCGCGCGGGGGCCCGACAGCAGATAGGTCACCGTGAAGCCCGTGGCGACCACGGTGGCGCCGCCGACCGCGTCCAGTACCCAGTGGTTGGCGGTGCCGATGATCGCGGAGACGGTGAACAGGGGGTGCAGCAGGCCGAGGGCCTTCATCCACCAGCGCGGTGCCACCACGGCGATCACCACCCCGCACCACAGGGCCCAGCCGAAGTGCAGGGACGGCATCGCCGCGTACGGGTTGGTGAGCGCGGTCAGGGCGCCGTACTCCGGTTTGGAGAAGTCCTGCACGCCGTGCACGGTGTCGATGAAGCCGAAGCCCGGCATGAGGCGGGGCGGGGCCAGCGGGTAGAGCCAGAAGCCGACCAGGGCGAGCAGGGTGGCCACGCCCAGCGCGGTGCGCGCCCACCGGTAGTCGGCCGGGCGCCGCAGGTAGAGCACGCCGAGGACGGTCAGCGGCAGAACGAAGTGGAACGTCTCGTAGTAGTAGCTGAGGAAGTGGTCGAGCCGGGGCAGCCGGACCATGGTGTGGTTGGCCCAGTGCTCTATGTCGAGGTGCAGGAAGTGCTCCAGGGAGTGCACCTGGCGGCCGTGGTGCTCGGCGGTGGCGCGGTCGCCGCGCGCGACCACCCGGACCTGGGAGTAGGCGGCGTAGGTGACGCGGATCAGGAGCAGTTCGAGCAGGAGGTTGGGGCGGGTGAGCACCCGGCGCAGGAACGGCACGAGCGGGACGTGGCGCAGCCGGGCGGGCACCGGGTCCGCGTAGCGGGTGGGGACCGGGGTGCGGTAGTGCGCGTCGGTCCGGGACAGGAACGGCACGGCGGTGGCCGCCGCCAGGGCCGCCAGCAGGACGAGGTTGTCGCGCAGCGGGTTCAGGACCGCCATCTGGGGCAGCATCGCCCGCGCGGGCAGCGTCAGCACCAGCACCACGGCGACCGGCCACACGTACCGGTCGGAGGCGCGCCGCCCGGCCCGGCCCGCGACCGCGAGCAGCACCCACAGGAGCTGGTGCTGCCAGGCGGTGGGCGAGACGGCGATCACGGCGCAGCCGGTGACGGCGACCGCCAGCAGGAGCTGTCCGTCACGGGCGTAGCGGACCGCCCGGCGCAGGGCGAGGGCGGCGACGGCGGCGGCCAGGGCCAGGAACAGCGCGATCTCCAGCGGGCCGGTCAGCCCGAAGCGCAGCAGGGCGCCGTGCAGGGACTGGTTGGCGCGGGCGTCGGCCGGTCCGCCGAGGCCGGTGCCCGCGCAGTGGCGGATCCAGTACACGGCGGAGTCGTGCGGCATGGCCGCCCAGGCGAGGGCGGTGCCCGTGGCGAAGGTGGCGCCGGTCGCGGCGGCGGCCCGTCTGCGTCCGGTGCACCACAGCAGCGGCGCGAACAGCAGCGTGGTCGGCTGGAGCGCGGCGGCGAGTCCGACGAGGAGCCCGCCGGTGCGCTCGCCGCGCACGGCGAAGAGGCCGAGCAGCACCAGCAGCACCGGCAGCACACCGGTCTGGCCGAGCCAGAACGCGTTGCGCACCGGCAGGGACAGCATGAGCAGGCTGATCGCGACGGGCGCGGCCAGCAGCGCGGTACGGCGCCCGGCCGGCTGGGGCAGCGCGCGGGCGGCGACCAGGCCGAGGGCGACGACCAGCAGCAGCGTGCCGAAGATCCAGCTCCAGCCGAGGGCCCGCTCGGCGGCGTTGGTCAGCGGTTTGAGGACGAGGCCGCTGAAGGGGGTGCCGGTGAAGCTGGCCGTCTCGTACAGGGAGCCCTTGACGTGCAGGACGCCGTGCGGTCCCACCCAGGTCTCCAGGTCCGTCAGCCGGTCCCCGCGCGGGGTGGCGAGGACGACGGCCACCTGCCGTATCGCGAGGAGCCCGGCGATCAGCCACAGGCCCAGCCGGGCCGCTCTCAGACGTCCTCCGGCGGGCGGTGCGGCCGCCGCCGCACCGCCCCCGAAGGCCGCCACCGGTCCGCCGCTGTGCTTCGCATCCGCCACGCCTCGTCGGCCTCCCGCCCCACTCGTCCCGCGCGCTCGCGAATCCGCGTGCCGCGTCCCGTGCGCCGGGACGTCTGCCTGTCCCGGTACGAACCCTTACGAACCCTATGAGGCGCGCGGCACCGCCACGGAAGCCCCCGTGCGGCGCCGCCCCCTCCCCGGAAGACGCCCCGGGACCGGGTTCCACCTGTCTCCGGACCCCCGCGTACCCCGTCGTACGGCGCGACAAGGATCACAACGCGGAACCGTTCCGGGTGTCCGGAAGCGGGCATACGTGCCTGCGTATCGCCCATTTGAGTGCTCTACGCATCGACCTGCTTACACCACGCAAGGGGAGCAAGCGGTCGTATGGTCGATTTCTGGCCCACCGCGACCGTCGCTTTCCAGCCACGCCACGCGGGGGCCGCTTTCGGTCCGCACCCCGTGCGGACCGGTGCCGGACCGCCGCGCGCGGACCGGCCGGACCCGCCGACAGCGCCGCCGCGTGGGTCGTGTCCCTGCCCCCGTCGAAAGGTAGGCGAGCGAAGCCTTGTCGGCTGCCACCGTCACCGCGCCCCCTCCCGTCACTCTCACCAAGAACCGCTCCGACGCCACGGTCACCGACCCGGCGCTCGTGCGGCGGGCCGTGAAGGCCGCCGCACTGGGCAACGCGATGGAATGGTTCGACTTCGGTGTCTACAGCTACATCGCGGTGACCCTGGGCAAGGTCTTCTTCCCCTCCGGCAACCCCACGGCCCAGCTGCTCTCCACCTTCGGCGCCTTCGCCGCGGCCTTCCTGGTGCGTCCGCTGGGCGGCATGGTCTTCGGCCCGCTCGGCGACCGCGTCGGACGGCAGAAGGTGCTGGCCGTCACCATGATCATGATGGCCGCGGGCACCTTCGCCATCGGCCTGATCCCGTCGTACGCCACGATCGGCGTCGGCGCCCCGATCCTGCTGCTGGCGGCCCGTCTGGTGCAGGGCTTCTCCACCGGCGGCGAGTACGCGGGCGCCTCCACCTTCATCGCCGAGTACGCCCCCGACCGGCGCCGCGGCTTCCTCGGGAGCTGGCTGGAGTTCGGCACGCTCGCCGGGTACATCGGCGGCGCGGGCCTGGTCACGCTGATGACCGCGCTGCTGTCCTCGGAGGACCTGGTCTCCTGGGGCTGGCGGATCCCGTTCCTGATCGCGGGCCCGATGGGCATCATCGGCCTGTATCTGCGGATGCGCCTGGAGGAGACCCCGGCGTTCGCCGCCGAGGTCGAGAAGTCCGAATCCAGCCGTCCGAAGGTGCCGCTGCGCGAGATGGTCGCGGGCCAGTGGAAGGCGCTGCTGCTGTGCATGGGCCTGGTGCTGGTCTTCAACGTCACCGACTACATGCTGCTGTCGTACATGCCCAGCTATCTGACCAGTGAGCTGAAGTACGACGAGACGCACGGGCTGCTGGTCGTGCTGGCCGTGATGGCGCTGATGATGATCGTCCAGCCGTTCGCCGGGGCGCTCACCGACCGGATCGGCCGCCGCCCGGTGATCGCGGCGGGCTGCGCGGGCTTCCTGCTGCTGTCCGTCCCCGCGCTGCTGCTGATCCGCCAGGGCAGCCTGCTCGCCATCGGTCTGGGCATGGGCGCGCTCGGTCTGCTCCTGGTCTGCTTCACCTCGGCGATGCCGTCCGCGCTGCCCGCGCTGTTCCCGACCCGGGTGCGCTACGGCTCCCTGTCGATCGGCTTCAACATCTCCGTGTCGCTGTTCGGCGGCACCACCCCGCTGGTGGTCACGGCCCTGATCGGCGCGACCGGCAACATGATGATGCCCGCCTACTACATGATGGCGGCGTCGCTGATCGGCGGTGTGGCGGTGTGGTTCATGGCGGAGTCCGCCGGGCGCCCGCTGCCGGGTTCGCCGCCCTCCGTGGAGTCGTGCGTGCAGTCGCGCGTGGAGTCGTGAGCGCCGGGGCCGCGATTCGCTGACACTGTTCGTGCCGCCGGGCTATATTCGTTAGCGCAGCTAGTTAGCGGATCTAACTAGGCACACGAAAGGCATGGTGCATGAGCGACTCGCAGCTCTGGGACGACGTGGACGCCTACTTCTCCGGCCTGCTCTCCCCGGAGGACGAATCCCTCCGGGCCGCGCAGCGGGACAGCGACACCGAGGGCCTGCCGCAGATCAACGTCACCCCGAACCAGGGCAAGCTGCTGCATCTCCTGGCCCGCCTCCAGGGCGCCCGGAACGTCCTGGAGATCGGCACGCTGGGCGGCTACAGCACCATCTGGCTCGCCCGCGCGCTGCCCGAGGACGGCCGCCTGGTCACGCTGGAGTACGACGCCCATCACGCCGACGTGGCCCGCCGCAACCTCGCGCACGCCGGGCTCGACCGGATCACCGAGGTGCGGGTGGGGCCCGCCCTGGAGTCGCTGCCCAAGCTCGCCGACGAGAACCCGGCCCCCTTCGACCTGGTCTTCATCGACGCCGACAAGGTCAACAACCCGCGCTATGTCGAGTGGGCGCTGCGGCTGACCCGCACCGGCAGCCTGATCGTCCTGGACAACGTGGTGCGCGGCGGCGCCGTGACCGACCCGGACAGCACCGACCCGAGCGTGCGCGGCACCCGCGGCGCGCTGGAACTCGTCGCCGAGCACCCCCGTCTGGACGGCACCGCCATCCAGACGGTGGGCAGCAAGGGCTACGACGGCTTCGCGCTGGCCCTCGTGCTCGACTGAGCCCCCGCCGCTCGTCCGTCCGGGCCGCGCCCGGCCCGCTCACACCTCGTGCCCGCTCATACCTCGTGGTAGAAGCCGACACTGAGGCTGCGCGGGCTGGTGCGGTCCCGGACGAGTATCTCGCCCGAGCCGCCCCTCGGCAGCTCGGCGGTGGCGCCGTAGCCGAGCGGGCCGCCCTGCGCGCCGGCCTGTGCCCTGCCCGGCGCGCCGACCGTCAGCCGGACCTCGGCGGACGGTTCCGGCTGCGAGCCGCGCAGCCAGGTGACCCGCCAGGCGCCCTCGGCTCCGCAGCGGAACTCCAGGTGGACGCGGGAGACGAACAGCCAGTCCTCGGGCGTCGCCAGCCGGCACACGGCCCGGTCCCGGCCCACCCGCAGCACGGCACCCGGCTCGCTGGGCGCCTCGGCCATCAGCATGCCGGCGGTGCTGCCCGCTTCCGTCCCGGCGACCGCGGCCATGGTGAGTTCGAGCACGTGCGCTCCTCGTGGTTCGGGGCGCCCCGGGCCGCAGCCTGTGCGTGCCCGGCCGTGCGCGCCAACACCGTTCGCGGAGCGCCCGGTTGACGCACCGCGGCGGAATGATAAATCGCCTGGGCGGGGCGTGTCCGGCACAATGGGCCCATGACCGAGCGAAAGCCACCGGGTGTGCCGTTCGAGTCCTGGGTCGAGAAGGAGATCCGCGACGCGCAGGCGCGCGGCGCCTTCGACCGGCTCCCCGGCGCGGGCAAGCCCCTCCCGGACGACACCACGTACGACGAACTGTGGTGGGTCAAGCGCAAGCTCGCCCGCGAGGGCCTGTCCGTCCTCCCGCCGACCCTCGCCCTGCGCAAGGAGGCCGAGGACGCCCTGGCGGCGGCCCACGCGGCCCCCTCGGAGGCTGCCGTCCGCCGGATCGTCGCGGACATCAACACCAAGATCCTCGACATGATGGTCAAACCCCCGCCCGGCCCACCGCTGGGCCTGCGGCGGTTCGACGCGGAGGAGGTCGTCGCGGAGTGGCGCGCACGGCGGGGAGGGCGGGAAGCAGGGGCGGCGGGCGACGGCTCGTGCGGCTGACGGGCGACGGCTCGTGCGGCTGACGGGCGACGGCTCGTGCGGCTGACGGGCGGGTGATATCCGGTTGCGGACGCGTGTGGCCCGCCGGTGAGAATGTGCGCATGCCGCTGCCGTCGCCGACCACCGCCGTGTCCTGGAGCGTGAGCCCGGAGCCGTACGACTCGCCGGTCGCCGCCGCTCTGTGGCGGGCGTACTACACCGAGGTCAGCGACCGCTGGTATCTGCTGCACGAGGGGCGCCGCACCGGTCCGGAGGAGCTGGAGCGGGAGATCGCCGCCGTCACCGGGGCGGAACTGGCGCCGCCCACGGGGCAGTTGCTGCTCGGCCGCTACGAGGGACGGCCGGCGGGGACGGCGGGGGTCCGGCTGCTGGATCCCGGCACCGCCGAGCTGACCCGGGTGTTCCTGTACGCGGAGGCGCGCGGCCGGGGCGGCGCCGCGCTCCTGGTCGGCGCCGCCGAGGAGGCGGCCCGCGCCCTCGGCGCCCGGCGCATGGTCCTGGACACCCGCCATGACCTCGTCGAGGCCCGCGCCCTGTACGCCCGCCTCGGCTACACCGAGACCGCACCCCACAACGACTCCCTCTACGCCGAGCACTGGTTCGCCAAGTCCCTGCGCCGAGGCGCCCGCGCCTGACCCGCCGCGGCGCGGCGCGGCGGTCAGAAGCGCGGCGGTCAGAGCTGGCGGGTGACCGGCCGTCCGTCGTGGGGGCGTTCGCCGTCGGAGCCGCAGAGTTCGCCGGTCAGTTCCTTCACGAGCTGGGTCAGGTCGGTGGAGCGGCCGGGCTTCCACCAGTCGCCCAGGAGTTCGGCGAGGGAGTCCTCGCGGGCGTGGGCCAGCCGCTCGGCGACCTCGCGCCCCCGGTCGGTCAGGACGAGGTCCAGTCCCTGCCGCTCGGCAAGGCGGCGTTCCTCGACCTGGCGGGCCGCCTCCAGGATGACGGTCAGCGGCACCGGGACACGCTCGGCGAGCAGGGCCGGTTCCACCCACCCGAACTTGTTGATCCGCAGCACCAGCCAGCTCGCCGCGGGCAGCAGGTCGTAGCCCGCCCGCGCGGTGATCGTCCGGTAGATCTCGCGCCGCCCCTCGCGGGTGCCCAGCACCGACAGCGCCCGGCACACCTCGTCGTACGAGGACCGCTCCACCGGGTTGGTGGCGAGCGTCTGCGTGCCGTCCGGCGCCGTGACCGAGCCGCGCAGCTTGTCCTCCTTCAGGAACCAGGCCAGTACGAAGGCGAGGAGGGCCACCGGGGCGGCGTAGAGGAAGACGTCGGTGATGGCGGAGGCGTACGCGTGCAGCGCGGCCGGGCGCAGGCCGGGCGGCAGGGCGCCGATGCCGCGCGGGTCGGACTTGAGGGCGTCCGCCGTCACGCCCGGCGGCAGCCGCGTCCCCCGGAAGGCGGCGGCGAGCTGGTCGCCGAGCCGGCTCGCGAAGACCGTACCGAAGATGGCCACGCCGAAGGAGGCGCCGATGGAGCGGAAGAAGGTGGCACCGGAAGTGGCGACGCCCAGGTCCTCGTAGCTGACGGCGTTCTGCACGATGAGCACGAGAACCTGCATCACCAGGCCCAGACCGAGACCGAAGACGAAGAAGTACGCGCTCATCTCGGCGGTGGAGCTGTGCTCGTCGAGCCGGTGCAGCAGGAGCAGGCCGACGGTGGTGACGGCGGTCCCGGTGACGGGGAACACCTTCCAGCGCCCGGTCCGGCTGACGATCTGCCCGGAACCGGTGGACGCCAGCAGCATGCCGACCACCATCGGCAGCATGTGGACACCGGACAGCGTCGGCGAGATGCCCCGCACGACCTGGAGGAAGGTCGGCAGGTACGTCATCGCGCCGAACATCGCGAAGCCGACGATGAAGCTGATCACCGCGGAGAGCGTGAAGGTGCGGATGCGGAACAGCTTGAGCGGCAGCACCGGTTCGGCCGCCCGGTGCTCGACGGCGACGAAGGCCGCCGCGAGCAGGACGCCCGCCACCGCGAGCCCGATGATCTGCGGCGAGCCCCAGCCCCAGGTGGTGCCGCCGAGCGAGGCGACCAGCACCAGGCAGGTGGCGACCGCGGCGATCAGCAGCGTGCCGAGGTAGTCGATGACATGGCGCTGCGTCTTGCGCGGGATGTGCAGCGCGGTGGCGATCACGGCGAGCGCGACCACACCGACGGGCAGGTTGACGTAGAAGACCCAGCGCCAGCTCAGATGCTGGGTGAACAGACCGCCGAGCAGCGGCCCGAGCACACTGGTCGCGCCGAACACCGCGCCGAAGAGCCCCTGGTAGCGGCCGCGGTCGCGGGGCGGCACGACATCGCCCACGATCGCCATGGACAGCACCATCAGCCCGCCGCCGCCCAGCCCCTGCACGGCCCGGAACGCGATCAGCTCGGGCATGTTCCGCGCCATCCCGCACAGCGCGGAGCCGATCAGGAAGATCACGATGGCGGTCTGGAACAGCTTCTTGCGGCCGTACTGGTCACCGAGCTTGCCCCACAGCGGGGTCGCGGCGGTCGACGCCAGGAGATAGGCGGTGACCACCCAGGACAGATGCTCCAGGCCGCCGAGGTCGCTGACGATGGTGGGCAGCGCGGTGGAGACGATCGTCTGGTCGAGCGCGGCCAGCAGCATGCCCAGGAGCAGCGCGCCGATCGAGACGAGGACGTTGCCCGGGACGTGCTCGGAGTCGTCGGGCGCGGCGCCGCGCGGCACCGTCTCCGGCACCTCCGGGGTCTCGGGCACCTCCGGGGTCTCCGGCGTACCGGTCGTGCCGTGTCCATTCCCGGCCATGGCGACCTCCCGACGCTCGCGTGACACCCTCCATCGTCACCAATGTGTCCGGTTATGGCCTGTCGAGTCCCCTTCGGCCGCCGCCATTCCGGGGGCTTCGGGGAGAAGGTGTGGAGGGGATCTGCATAATCCTTGGAGTTCGGACTGGGAGGGGACCGGGGCGTGGAAGAGCCGAAACGGCATGTCTGCCCGGAGTGCGGGGCGCCCCGCAGCGCGGACAACTCCCCGTCGTGCGCCTGCGGCCGCCGGGCGGCCGACGCCCTGCGCGACGCGCGGACGGCGGAAGCGGCGCGGGCCGAGGACTTCGACCCGCTGCGGATACGGCCATACGTGAATCCCGGGGACCCTGGAGACGCCGGTGCCCCGGGTGGGCCTGGAGCCCCGGGTGACCTTGGAGGTCCGAGTGGCTCTGGTGCCCCGGGGGCCGTCGGTGCGGGTGCGGGTACGGGTGCGGCTCCCGTCGCCGCCGGGGGCGATTCCCGGGCCGAGGCGGAGACACGGCCGGTGCCTGTCGTGGACGGTGCGAGGGGCGCAGAGGGCGCAGAGGGCGCGTCCCGTACGGGCCCTGCGGACGGCGCGCCCCGCGCGGACGCGGCCGAGGGCGCGGGCGCCGCGCACGGCTTGGACGGCGCGCACGGTTCGGACAGCACGCACGGCGCGCACGGCTCGGACGCCACCATGTCATTGCGCGCCATCACCCCGCCCGCCCTGTCCACCCCGCTGGCGCGGCGGGCGGGTGCGCCCAGCGCGTCCGACCTGAGCCTGTTCGACGCCCGCTCCACGCAGACCTTCGAGGCGGTGGACCCGTCCGCCGGGGCGGACGGCACGGGCGACGGGCCGGGCGGGTCCCGTCGGCGCCGTCACCGACGCCGCCCCGCCGCCGTGATCGCCGTGTCGACGGCGGTGGTGGCGGTCGTCGCGGCGACCGCGTACGCCGGCGGTCTGTTCTCGTACGAGTCCCCCGCGCGCGACGGCGCGGCCCAGGACGTACGGGAGGGCATCCCGGACGGCCCGGCGCCCACGGTCCCGTCGGCCGCGCCGACGAGCGCCGCGCCGGTGCGCTCGCCCTCGCCGTCCGTTTCGGCGACCACCTCGTCCTCGCCCACCGCGAGCACCTCGGCGTCGGCGTCGCCCTCGGCCACCGGCCACTCGCCGACGCCCTCGGGGTCCCCGACCGGCGCCGCCGTACCGGGGCCGGGCACCGCCTCGCCCACGCAGAGCCCGCCGAGCACCCTGGCCACCGCCTCCACGCAGCCCGCCGGGTCCCTGCGCCGGGGCGACCACGGCCCCGCGGTACGCGACCTCCAGGAGCGCCTGACGCGGCTGTACCTCTACACCGACGCGATCGACGGCTACTACAGCCGCAGCGTCGAGGACTCGGTGCGCAACTACCAGTGGGCCCGCGGCATCACCTCGGACGGCTTCGGCGTGTACGGCCCGGCGACCCGAGCGAGCCTGGAGGCAGAGCCGACGCAATGGTGAGACGGGGCCCGCGCGCCATCAGCCCACCGGTCCGGTCGGGTGCTCAGCCCAGATGCAACCGCACGGTCCCGTCCCCCACCGGCTCGACCCGGATCTCGGTGAGGTCCCGCACGACCGCGTCGGGTTCGTGGACGGCGGCGCGCGGACCGATGCCGACGACGCGCATCCCGGCGGCCCGCCCGGCGGCGATGCCCGCGCCGGAGTCCTCGAAGACCACGCAGTCGGCGGGCTCGACGCCGAGTTCGGCGGCGCCCTTGAGGAAGCCCTCGGGGTCGGGCTTGCTGGCGCCCACGGACTCGGCGGTGACCCGCACGTCCGGCAGCGGCAGCCCGGCGGCGGCCATCCGCGCGGTGGACAGGCCCACGTCGGCCGAGGTCACCAGGGCGTGCGGCAGCCCGCGCAGCGCGGCCATGAACTCCGGCGCGCCGGGCACGGGCACCACGCCGTCCATGTCCGAGGTCTCCTCGGCGAGCATGCGGGCGTTCTCGGCGATGTTCTGCTCCTGGGGGCGGTCCGGCAGCAGCAGCGCCATGGAGGCGTGCCCCTGGCGGCCGTGCACCACCTTCATCACCTCGTCGCCGTCCAGCCCGTGCCGGTCGGCCCAGCGCCGCCAGATGCGGTCGACGACGGCGTCGGAGTTGACGAGGGTGCCGTCCATGTCGAGCAGGAGGGCGCGGGCGGTGAGCACGGCGGTGGCCGTCATCGGCAGCTCCAAGGTGCGGAGGGGCGTGCGGTGGGGCCCCGGCTGTCCGGCCGGGCCTCCCGGAGGAGACAAGGCGGCCCCGCCCGCCGGTCAGGGAGAACGGGCGGGAGCCACTTTGTTTCTCTACGGTACAAAACGAGACGGGCTTCCCGCCACCACCCCGTGCACCCTTCAGCGGACTTCACCGGAAGTTCAGCTCCGGGTCGGGCACCGGGAGCCCGGGGGCACCCTTCCGGCACGCCCCCGGCGCACACGCTCGCGCGCCCGCACGCACGCCCCGCGCACCCGCCCGGCGGCTCAGCTCACCGCCTCCCACAGGCTCCACACACCGAGCGCGATCATCAGCACGGCCGCGATCTTGGTGATCAGCCCCAGCGGCACGCGCCGCATCAGCGCCTTTCCGCCGACGATGCCGAGACCGGCGACCGCCCACAGCGCCAGGACCGCGCCCACGCCCACGGAGATCGGGTCGTCGTAACGGGCGGCGAGGTTCGCCGTCATGATCTGGGTGAGGTCACCGAACTCGGCGACCAGGATGAGCATGAAGCCGGTCCCGGCGACCTTCCAGAAGGACTGGTCGGCGGGCTTGCGGATCTCCTCCTCGTCGTCGCCCTTCTTGAAGAGCAGCACGGCCGCGCCGCCCAGGAACAGCACGCCGGTGAGCGCGTGCACGATCTGCTGCGGCAGGAGGGTGAGCACGCTGCCCGCCGCCACGGCCAGCACCACGTGCAGCAGGAAGGCGGCGGCGACGCCCGCGAAGACGTAGGAGGCGCGGTAGCGGGTGCCGAGGACGAGTCCCGCCAGGGCCGTCTTGTCCGGCAGTTCGGCGAGGAAGACGACGCCGAAGACGAGCGCCATGACGCTGAGACTGATCACTGTCCCTCAATCGGTCGGGCCGCCCCGCCGAGAGTGCTGTGAGCTGTGCGACAGACGCCTCGGCAGGGCAGCGCACTGATGCGCCCGTGCCGTGGGCACGGGCGTGCACTGCTTGCCGAAGGTCTCGCTGGCCGGCCGGGACGGTGTCCGCGGCCTGCCTCCGGGCGCCGGCTCAGCATGGCTGAGCAGTATGTCGACGGTCCGGCGAAGAGCTACTCCCCTTCTGCGCCGTCCATGGTACGCGACGACGAGTTCGGCCCCGGACCTTGTCATGTCATGGACGCGTCACTAACTTCTCACCGGACGCACACCCTCCCGCAACGCGGCGCCGCGAGCATTCCCACACTCGCGCCCAAAACCCCCACAACGCAAGGGAGTTCACATGGCCCGCATATTCCGCCGCCGGTCCTCCGCCTCCTCGTTCTACGCGCGTCGACGCGTGGGCATCCTCACGGCCCTGACCGGCCTCCTCGCCTCCGCCGCGCTGATCAACCCCCCGGCCGCGTCCGCCGCCCTGCCCACCCCGGTCAGCGCCGCCACCGCCCGCGGCTACCTCGCCTCCCTCACCGTCGCGGCCGAGAACCGCACCGGCTACGACCGCTCCCTGTTCCCGCACTGGATCACCATCAGCGGCAGCTGCAACACCCGCGAGACCGTGCTGAAGCGGGACGGTTCGAACGTCACCACCGACTCCTCCTGCGCCGCCAAGAGCGGCAGCTGGTACTCCCCCTACGACGGCGCGACCTGGACCGCCGCCTCCGACCTGGACATCGACCACGTGGTCCCGCTGGCCGAGGCGTGGGACTCGGGCGCGAGCAAGTGGACCACCGCACAGCGCCAGGCGTTCGCCAACGACCTGACCCGCCCGCAGCTCATCGCGGTCACCGACAACGTCAACCAGGCCAAGGGCGACCAGGACCCCGCCACCTGGGTGCCGTCCCGGTCGGCGTACGTCTGCACGTACGTCCGCGCCTGGGTCCAGGTGAAGTACTACTACGGCCTGTCGGTCGACTCGGCGGAGAAGAGCGCCCTCCAGGGCTACCTCGCGAGCTGCTGAGCACCCCGCCCGCCCCCACTTCCCCCCACCGCCTCTCCCACGCACGCCGCACCCCGCCCGCCCTCCTCCGCCGCACGCCCTTCCGGGCCGACGGAGGAGGGCGGGCTTCGCCGTGGACGGGAGTCCGCGCGGCGAGCGCGTGGCCGATCCGCACCGCCCCCGCATGGCGCGATCCGAGCCATCGGGCCGCCGACGCCGCACCCGGCCGTGGTGGTTCGGCCATTTGTTCGTTAACTCGACGCTCGTCGACGTTCGCCCCGGAGACGTCCGGCGCGCCTCCGCGCGCAGGCCGAGCGCGCCCGGGGAGCCCGGCCGCGAGCCGTAGCGGAGTCCGCCGCACCCCCGGCCCGCCCAGTGGTCCAGCAGGTGGCACACCCCGTTATTCACCAGGTTGTCCACCCCTCGGCTGGTTCGCGCACTTCACTTAATCCGCTGCGTACCGGAGCAAACGGAATCGGAAGCGCACCCCCAGCATGGCCAGATGTTGAACTTGCAAGTACAGATTAGGTCGACCTAACCTAGGTCACTCGTTCGGATGCGTCCCCCAGCCGGTCCCCTCCCCGGGCCGGCCTTGACCGAAGGAGAACCCCCACATGACCGGCCTGACCGGACGTCTCAACTCCGCGCAGCCCTATGTCCTCGGCCTGTTCCGCGTCGTCGTGGGACTGGTGTTCTTCTGCCACGGCGCCGCGTCCCTGTTCGGTGTGCTCGGCGGTGCCGCGGGCACCCATGGCGGCACGCTCTCGGCGGGCACCTGGCCGAACTGGTACGCCGCGGTGATCCAGCTGGTCGCCGGTGCCCTGGTCGTGCTGGGCCTGGGCACCCGCGCCGCCGCGTTCATCGCCTCCGGCTCGATGGCCTTCGCCTACTTCGACGTGCACCAGAAGGCGGCGCTGTGGCCCATCGAGAACGGCGGCGAGATGCCGGTGCTGTTCTGCTGGTCCTTCCTGCTGCTGGTCTTCACCGGCTCCGGCGCCTTCGCCCTGGACGGGCTGCTCGCCCGGCGCTCGACACAGCGTCAGCCCGCCGCCGAGCAGACCCCGGTGGCGGCCTGACGGCGGGCGCGGGGCTGCCGGTCCCACCCGGCAGCCCCGGCCCCGGGCCGGTCCTCCCGCGCACCGGCCCCGGCTTCCCCGCACACCCCACGGGGGCCTCTGCGAACACATGAGCCCCCGGTGAATCCCCTGTCACACCCCGGGCGTACGCTGTATGGCTGTTCACAGACCGCCCCTGCCGCTCCCCCGCGACATCGCGGCACACGGTCGGTCCCCGGGGGAGTCGAGGGAGTTCGCGGTGCTGGAGAGTGTGGCGAGGGTGGGGGCGCTCACCGGCACTCCGTGGATCTATGTCGCGGTGACCCTCTCGGTGCTGCTGGACGTGTTCCTGCCGGTGCTGCCCAGCGGGGTGCTGATCGTGACGGCGGCGACGGCCGCCGCGGCGGGCACGGGCGCCGCCGCCGGGCATGTCCCGCACGATGTGCCCGACATCCTCGCGCTGATCCTGTGCGCGGCCACCGCCTCGGTGCTGGGCGACCTCTTCGCCTACCGCCTCGCCCGGCGCGGCGGCGAGCGGCTGGACCGGGCGCTCGCCCGCTCGCGCCGCCTCAGCACCGCCCAGGAGCGGCTGGGCGCCGCGCTCGCCCGGGGCGGCGGAGGCGCGCTGGTGGTCATCGCCCGCTTCGCCCCGGCCGGACGCTCGGTCGTCTCCTTCAGCGCGGGCGCGGCGCAGCGCCGGGTGCGGGAGTTCCTCCCCTGGTCGGCGCTGGCCGGGCTGTCCTGGGCGGGCTACAGCGTGGCCCTCGGCTACTTCGGCACCCGCTGGCTGGGCGCCGCCTGGCTCGCCACCTGTGTCTCGGTGGCCGCCCTGTTCGCAGCCGGGGCCGCGGCGGCGTATCTGATGCGCCGCGCCCCGAAGGCGCGCGAGGCGTCCTGAGCCACCGCCCCTCCCCCCGGCCGTCTCAGGTGAGGCTCACCTCACCCCGGAGCCCGGAGCGCGAGGACCGGAGCGCAAGGACCATCAGCCCGGCAGCCCGGCAGCCCGAGGCGCGCCACACCCGGCAGCCCGGGGCGCGTCTCACCCGGCGGCGGCCCGTCGTGCCGCACCTCCCCGCACCTGGAGTCCCGCCAGCAGCTCCGCCGTCGCCGCCGCGACCGCCTCGACCGCGCGGTCGAAGACTTCCTGGTTGTGCGCGGCGGGCGCCCGGAACCCCGAGACCTTCCGGACGTACTGGAGGGCGGCGGCGCGGATCTCCTCCTCGGTCGCCTCCTCGGGCAGGGCGGGCGGGCGCAGCGTCTTGATGCTCCGGCACATGCTTCCAGTCTCCTCCCGGTCCCGCGGGACCGCCGGTGCCCTCATGCGCCGCCCGGGGACTCGGTGCCCAGGTCGGCGTACCAGTCGTTCGACGTGATCGGGTTGCCCTTCGGGTACTCGAAGGCGACCGTGCCGCGCAGGGTGAAACCGGCCCTGCGGCAGACCGCGTTCGAGGCGGTGTGCTCCACGCGCGGATACGCGTGCAGGAACGGGTGCCGTCCGGCGGCCCGCGCGCGGCCCATGACCGCCCGCGCGGCCGCCGCCGCGAGCCCGCGCCCCTGGAATTCGGGCGATATCGCCCATCCCGTCTCCCAGACGGTCCCGTCCGGCCAGGGCCGCTCCCAGAAGCCGATCGCCCCCGCCGTGCGTCCGTCGTCCGCCGCCACCACCCGGTACATCCCCCCGGCGGGCAGCTCCAGATAGCGCCGGTGGCGCTCGGCGAGCTTCTCCTCGCTCTCCGGGCCGCCCAGGTGCTCGGTCATCTCCGGGCTGTTGTGCAGCCGCAGCAGCCAGAAGTCGTCCTCGCCCCACGGCTCCAGCCGCACCTTCGCCTCGTCCGCCTCGCCCATGACACTCTCCCCTTCCGTCCTACGTCACCCATCCCCGTCACCGTAGGGCAGGGGTCTGACAACGGGCCGCGACCGGCGGATTCGTCGAACGCATGAACCCCCTCGCGCGAGTCGCCACCGAAAATCGAACAGGCGTAGCATTGCGGCGTGGCTACGCCCTATGACTTCCCGAGTGACCTCCTCGCCGGCCAGGAGGAGCTGCATCAGGTCCGGGCCGAGCTGTCGGCCCTGCTCAAACGGCTGCCCTGGTCGGTCCAGCCGCTGGACGGATTCAGCGACGACGGCGGCTGGCGCAAGGTGGAGCGCCCGGCCTCCCCGGGCTGGTCCGCCGACGACCAGGCCGAGGTGGAGAAGCTCCGCCGCCGCGAGCACGAACTGGCGGTGTTCGTCACCACGCACCGCTACTGGTCCGCCTTCACCGGCCCGGACGCCGTCGCCGCCCGCACCCGGCTCAAGCACGCCCGCGAGGACCACGAGCGCCTCGCGCGCGGGGACGGACCGGGCGACGGGTGATGCCCGCTGGTCACCGGGGCGTCGCGCCGCCGGGCCCGCCGGAAGGGGTTTGCGGGACGGTCCCCTCGTCAGGGTAGGCTGTCCACTCGTCCCGGGTGCGTAGCTCAGGGGTAGAGCGCCTGCCTTACAAGCAGGATGTCGGCGGTTCGAAACCGTCCGCGCCCACCGGCCGCGTCACGTCACGTCGTGTCACGCGAGCGAAGGCCCAGCACCACGGGGTGTCCCGAGGAGCTGGGCCTTCGGTGCACCCGGGGCCCGGCGTAGGGGGGTTACCCCCACCCCCGATCCGGCAGCGAGCCGCATTCCCCGCCCGCTCCCCTTCTCCTACGGTCGTTGGTGACCGCAGCACCACGCGCCGAGAGCGCTGTTCCGCATCTGGGGGAGACCGTCATGTCCCGTTCCGTTCCCGTCCGCGCCGCCGCCGTGACCGGTGTCGTCGCGGCCCTGCTCGCCACGGCCACCGCCTGCGGCGGCTCCGCGGCGGACGACAAGGACCCCGAGCAGCGCTCCTTCTCCCTGCACGGCCGCACCCTGACCGTGGACTCCGACGACTCGGCGCTGGAGATCGTCTCCGCCGACGGCGTCAAGGCCGGAACCGTCCAGGTCACGCGGTGGTTCAAGGGCTCCGTGCTGATCGGCGACGACCCCCATGTGACCTGGTCCATGAAGAACGACCGGCTGGTGCTGCGCCTGAAGTGCTCCGGGATCGTCACCGACTGCGACGCCCGGCACCGCATCGAGGTGCCGCGCGGCATCGCCGTGACGGTGCGGGACGGCAACGGCAGCGTACGGGCGCAGGGCTTCAAGGACCCGCTGACCGTGCGCACCTCGAACGGGCCCGTGCACATCACCGACTCCACCGGGCCGCTGGACCTGCGCACGTCCAACGGCTCCGTGCGGGCCGAGGTCGCCGCGCGCCGGGTGCGCACCACCACCAGCAACGGTTCCGTGCACCTGGAGCTCGGCGCCGTGCCCGACCTGGTCGACACCCACTCCTCGAACGGTCCGGTGACCGTGGCGCTGCCCGGCGGCCGGTACCGGGTGACGACGGAGACCAGCCACGGTTCCACCCATGTGTCGGTGCCCCGGGACGACTCCAGCCCGCACGTGGTGTCCGCGCGGACCTCCAACGGAAGCATCACGGTGCGCACGGCGAACTAGGGCCTGTCGTCAAATTCCCGCCTGCCCCGCGACGCCATGCACGCACTCTCGCCGCACCGGGACCCGACCCGAGTACGTCCAGTACGCGGGTCAGGACCCGGCACGCCGAGAGCACGCACCTGACGCCGCGAGGCCCGCCCTCCGGGCGGACGTCGGCAATTTGACGACAGGCCCTAGGACCGGCCCGTGTGTTCACCCTGTACAGGTGGGAGAATGTACCCACGCTGATTCAGGCGGGGCGGACGACGGCACGGGGAGAGGAATGTGACGGCCACACCGGCGGGACGGGCCACGGCGGCGGCACCGGCACCAGTGCGGCGGCCGCCCACGCCCGCCGGGCGCGCCGGGCGCGCCGCCGACGTGCTCGCCCTGGCGGTCCTGCCGCTGCTGGCCGCGCTCGCGCTGCCCGCCGCCTTCGCGGGCGGCGGCACCCGGCGCTGGTTCGGCGGCCGGGCCGAGAGCCAGCGGGCCGAGGCGCAGGCGGCCAAGGACGCGGCGGCGAGCGCCTTCTACGAGCTGGACACCGCCCAGCGCGACCTGCGGATCTCGATGGAGACCATCACCGCCGTCGACGACTCCCCGGCCGCCCGCCGCGCGGTCGCCGACTTCGAGGCGCTCGGGCAGCGCATCGACCAGGCCAGCGGCCGCTACATCCAGGCGGTCGACGCCACCGACCTGGACCGCGACGACCTGGAGGCGTCGGCCGCCTCCCGGGCGCGCGCCGATCTGACCGCCGCCAAGGACGAACTGCTGAACGTCAAGCGCGAGCTGGACCGTTTCAGCAGCGGTCTGGGGCCGCTGCTCGGCAAGGCCGAGACCCAGCTCGCGCGGCTCGCGCCCGCCGTGGAGCGCGCCCGGCAGGCGCTGCTGGCCGCGAGCAACGCGCTGGACGCGGTGCGCGGCGCGGGCCTGCGGGCCGACGACCTGGCCGCCCGGCTGGCCGCGCTCGCCCCGGAGTTGACGAAGCTGAACCAGGGCGCGGGGCAGCACGGCGTGCAGCCGACGCTGGAGCGGGCCGAGCGGGTGTCGCGGGAGGCGGCGGCCATCGGCGCCGAGGCCGGGCGGCTGCCGGAGAAGGCCGCCGAGATCGACCACCGGCTGGTGTCGCTGCGTACCCGCGCGCAGGCGCTGACCACCCGCAGCGGCCAGGTGGACCCGGTCCTGTCCGAGCTGCGGCGGCGGTTCACGATCGCCTGCTGGCAGGACCTCCAGCAGGTCCCCGAGCAGGCCGCTGAGAACGTCCGGCAGGCCGAGGCGAAGCTGACGGAGGCGCAGGCCGCGCGGGACGCGCAGCGCTGGCCGGACGCGACGGCGCTGCTGTCGACGGTGCGGGCGCTGCTGAACACCACCGACGAGGCGGTCTCGGCGGCCGGGGACCGGCTGAACCGGCTGAACGCGGTGCAGAAGGATCCGCAGGGCGAGATCGAGAAGACCCGGTTCGCGATCCGGGACGCGCAGCGGCTGGCGATGACGGGACGTACGACGCCCGATCCGCGGCACGCGCGCCCGCTGGACGACGCGGTGGCCCGGCTGGAGCGGGCGATCACGGGCCTGGAGGGGCGGCACCCGGACTACTGGCACTTCCTGACGGAGACCGACACGGTCCGGCGGACGGCCGCCCGGGTGGTGACGCAGATCCGCGAGGAGCGGGGAGCCGGCCACTGAGGCGAGGCCCCGGCCGGCTCCCGCTCCCGCGCGGCTCAGGTGCGATAGGCGAAGTAGTTGGCGTTCGGGTAGGAGGCGATGAGGCTCGCCACCGACCGGTTGTAGGTGTTGGTGGAGTGGTACGACACGTACGGCACGCCCTGCGGGCTGCGGTAGGTGACGATCATGGAGTGGTCCTTGGACCCGTCCCGGTTGAAGTCCACCTGGAGCACGTCGCCGACGTCCATCTGGTAGACGTACGGCAGGCCGGTGACCCGCTTGGAGGACAGGGCGAACCAGGAGAACTCGTTGACCCCGACGAACGAGTCCGACTGGATCTCGTTGTTGCCGAACCAGTTGTGGAAGTCGTTCGTGTAACCGGGGACGTGCTTCCAGCCGCCGGCCTTCAGGGACTGGCTGACGAAGTTGGTGCAGTCGCCGCCGGCGCCCTGGCCGTCGAAGCTCGGGTAGTCGGGGTTGTACTTGCTCCAGTACTTCTGCGCGTACGCGGCCATGGCCTGGTAGTCGTACGTGCCCGACGTCAGGTTCTTCTTGTTGGCCGGTGCGTTCTTCGCCGTGGACGAGCGGGTCGCCTCCGGCGGGTTGCCGTCGTCGGCGGGCGTCTCCGGCTTGGTGGCCGGCGGCGGCGCGGGCTGGTTCACGGCCACGCCGTCGTCGGTGTCGTGGATGCTGGTGAGCTGCCAGTTGCCGTGCTTGTCGGCCTGGAAGGACAGCTCGTGGTGGGCCTGGAAGCCGGTGTTCTTCGGCTCGTTGCCCCGGACCCTGGCATAGGTCAGCGTCGTGTTCTCGGTGACGGCGACCTTGGCGTTGCGGCCCTTGACCTGGGTGGCGTTCAGCGTGACGGTGGTGCTGCCCGCGCTGTACTTCTCGCCCAGCTTCTCCAGCCGGTCCTTGCGGCCGCGCAGCTGGCTCAGCGCGGAGTCCTCGTACTTGGACTGCGTGCCGGACAGGCGGACCTTGCCGGAGAAGCGCGAGGACAGCCGCTGGTGGTGCCCCTGCTTCCCCTGCTTGCCGCCCTTGCCGCCGTCGACCAGGGCCTCGGTGCGGTCGGTGAAGACCGCGTCCGCCAGCTTCTGGAAGGTGGCCTTGGTGGCCGCGTCGACCGTCGGGTCGTCGGTGACCGCCGCGCCCGCGCTCCAGTTGGGCACCAGCACGACGCCGGCGACCACCGAGGCGGCAGCGGCGGTGACTATGGTGGCGCGACGCCGCTTACGGCTCAGTTTTCTTGATTTCAATGATGATCCCCTCTACGCCGGTACACCTACCGGGCGGACGCATCTTCGCATGGGGCGAACGCCGGTTGTGAAGAGGGTGTGCGCAAGTGGAACCAAGGGGTTACACGGGTCACTTGACCACCGTGGACCAGTCCGGCGACTGCGCCGGATCCAGTCCGCGCAGGGCTTGCAGGGTCTCCGGCTTCTGCACGTCCATCCAGTCCGCCAGCTCCTTGAACGACACGCACTTGACGCCCGGTTTGACGCAGACCTTCTTGATGACCTGGTCGATGGACTTCATGTAGATGCCGCCGTTCCAGTCCTCGAAGTGGTTGCCGATGAACAGCGGTGCCCGGCTGCCGTAGTAGGCGCGGTTGAAGCCCGCCATGTAGGAGTCGACGGTCTGCTTCTCCCACTGCGGGTACTTGGCGGGGTCGCCCTTGGTCTCGCCCGCCGACTGGTTGTAGAGGAAGTTGAAGTCCATGGACAGGCCCTGGTACTTGCCGTCCTCGTACGGGAGCATCTGGAGCGGGAAGTCCCAGATGCCGTTCTTCTTGGCGGGCCAGATCTGGAAGTCGCCCGGCGAGGAGGCGTCGTAGCGCCAGCCGTAGTCCTTCATCGCCTTCAGCAGGTTGGGCTGGCCCTCCAGGCAGGGCGCCCGGCCGCCGGTGACCTCCTTGCGGAAGTCGAAGGGCAGCGGCGGGATGTCGGTGAAGCCGGTGTTGGTCTTCCACTTCTCCACGAAGTCGTAGAACTGGTCGATCTCGCTCTTCCACTCCTCCACGCTCCAGTCGCCGCCGCCCTTGGCGCCGCAGAAGTGGCCGTTGAAGTGGGTGCCGATCTCGTTGCCCTCCTGGTAGGCCGTGCGCAACTGGCCGAGGGTGTCGCGGATGTGCTCGTCGGTGGCGTAGTCGATGGCCGCGTCGCCGGGTTCGTGCATCGGCGGGTGGTAGAGCGTCTTCTTGTCCTTGGGCAGCAGGTAGATCCCGGTGAGGAAGAAGGTCATGTGGGCCTTGTACTGCTTGGCCAGCTCCCGGTAGTGCGAGAACAGGTGGTCGCTGCCCTCCAGGGCGCCGTCCCAGGAGAACACCACGAACTGCGGCGGCTTCTCACCCGGTTTGAGCGGGACCGGCTTGAACTCTCCCTGCTGCGGACCCGTGTAAGAAGTGGAGCCGTCGCCGAGCACCTTGACCTTGCCGTCCCAGGCGGGCTCCTTGCTCGCCGCGGCCGACGGGGCGGGGCCCTTGGTGGCGGTCCCCCCGGCCCCGTCGGACGCGGTGGGCGCGGTGGAGTCGGGGCGGGTCAGGGCGAGGAAGCCGGCCACCACGGAGGCGACGACCAGGAAGGCGGCCAGAGTGATGAACTGCGGTCGGGTGGGTCGGCGGCGTGCGGGCGCCTTGCGGCGTCGGCCGGGGGGCGGCTTCATGGGCGGCTCGAATCTGCGTGGTGGGCTGCGGGAGACTGCTGCGGGGAGCGGGCGGCTCGCGGATCAGCCGTGCGGCACCGGGGCGCCGCGCGGGTCAGCCGAGTGGCGCCATGGCACCCTCCCAGATGGAGTACGGCACACCGCCGGGCATCGTCTCGTCGATCCCCTTCAGCGGCAGCGGTTCGAGGCTCTTGGCCAGGTCCATGCGGTAGACGACGACGGCCGTGGTCACCTTGCGCGCGCTGCCCACGTACCAGGCGGCCGTGTCGTCCTCGGTGGTGCCCCGCTTGCCGGTGACCCGTGCCTGGGCGGGGGCCGCGTCCGGATGGGCGGTGCGGAAGGCGTCGGCGAGCGCGTCGTCCACCTGCTGGGCGGTCCGGGTACTGACCGCCTGCCCGCTGAGCGGGCGGTCCACGGGCACGGTGGCGCCGTTGCGGGTGATGCGCTGCACCGAGTACGGCTCGGTGTGCACGCCCGCGGCGGCGAAGGTGGCGTAGCCGCTGGCCATACGGATGGCGCTCGGCCGGGAGTTCCCCTGGGTCAGCGCGGGCACCTGCGGGCCCAGGCTGGAGGAGAGCAGTCCGGAGGCGACGGCGGTCTGTTTCACCTTGTCCAGGCCGGTGTCCATGCCGAGCTGCATGAACGGCGTGTTCACCGACTGGGCGAGGGCCTTGCGCAGGGTGATCTTGCCGTAGGACTTCTTGTCGTCGTTGTGGGCGGCGACCTTGCGGCCGCTGCGGTCCCAGTAGGGGCCCTCGGGGGTGCTGACGGGCACGGCGTCGTCCCCGTCGTAGACGGTGTCCGGGGAGATCTGCTGGCGCGGGGCGTCGCGCTGTTTGACGACGCCGTGTTCGAGACCGGCCGCGTAGACGAACGGCTGGAAGGCCGAACCGGCGGGTACGGTCGCCGCGTTGGACTCGTTGAAGCCCTGGGTGCGGTGGTCGGGGCCGCCGTAGACGGCGAGGATGCGGCCGTCGGTGTCCACCGAGGCGGCGCCGTAGTGGGCGGTCTTCGCGGCGCCCGCGTCGCTCTTCTTCGCCTTGTTGCGGGCCTTGGTGACGATGTCGGTGAGCGCGCTCTCGCGCTTGCGGTCGAAGGTCGTGTAGATCTGGTAGCCGCCCAGGTCGAAGTCCTTGTCCGACAGGTGCGCGGTGTTCTTGACGCTCTGCGAGGCGAGTTCGACCAGGTAGTCGCTCTGCTGGCCGGTGTCGGAGAGCGGGTTGCGCTGGAGCGGCTCGGGGAAGGTGGTGTAACCGGCGCGCTCCTTCTCCGACAGCTTGCCGATCTTGACCATGCGGTCCAGGGTCCACTTCCAGCGTTTGACGGCGCGGGCGTGGTTCTTCGGGCCGAGCGTGGGGTCGTAGAGGCCGGCGCCCTTGAGCAGGGAGGCGAGGAAGGCGGCCTCGCTGGCGTTGAGCCGGCTGACGTCCTTGCCGTAGTAGGCCTGGGAGGCGCGCTGGATGCCGTAGGTGCCGCGGCCGAACCAGCTGGTGTTGAGGTAGCCCTCCAGGATCTTGTCCTTGCTCATCCTGTTGTCGAGCTTGAGGGCGATCATCGCCTCGGTGAACTTGCGGCTGACGGTCTGGTTCTGGGTCAGGTAGACGTTCTTGACGTACTGCTGGGTGATGGTCGAGCCGCCCTCGGTGTCGCCCTGGCCGACCGTGCGCCACAGGGCGCGGGTGATGCCCTTGAAGGAGATGCCCGGATCGCTGTAGAAGCTCTCGTTCTCGGCGGCCAGCACCGCCCAGCGCACGTCCTCGGGGATGTCCTGCAACGGCATCGCCTGCCGCTGTACCCAGCCGGTGCGGGCCATGGGGGTGCCGTCGGACCAGAAGTAGACGTTGTCCTGCTGGGTGGCGTACGAGTTGAGGTTGTCCGGGATGTCCGTGGCGGCGTAGGCGACGACCAGGAACAGGGTGGTCAGGCCGATCCCGGAGAAGGCCACGCCGATCCACTGCCGCCAGGAGGGCAGCCAGCGGCGCCAGCCGGTGCGGCCGCGGCGCGGGTAGACCGGCTTCAGCTTCCGGGCGTACGGCGCGATCACCGCGAACAGCGGGGCCAGCCGCCGGGCGACCGGGGCGAGGACCCCGGCGACGGCCGGGGGCAGGACGCGGGAGCGGCGCGGCTTGCGGCGGCTGCGGCGCTCGGCCCGGCCGCCGGTGGCGTCGTCCTTCGCGGACGCCGACCGCAGCTGGGCGACGCGCAGTTGCATGGTCTCGTGGGGCTGCGGCGGCGGCTCGCCGGACTCCCCCGGCTCCGGTGCCTCGCCGCCCGGGTCCGCCCGCGGGGGTCCGGCGGCCGGTCCTGCGGTCCTGCGGTCGGCGGGCCGCAGCCGGGCGGGCAGCCTTCTGCGCAGCGCGCCGACGTTCAACTGCATGGTCTCGTCCGCCCGTACGGGCGGGCGGGACTCGTCCGTCCCGGGGTCCGGCGCACGGTCCTGCGCGCGGTCCGGCACGGCGCGGCGTATTCGGGGTGGGCGGCCTTCCTCCGGAAGGTCTCCCCCCTGCCCTGCCTCGGTCACGACTGCGTCTCCCTCCGCACCCCGTGTTGCTCGCGCGGGTCGACACAGCCGCCGCAACCGCGGCCGCCGGCCCCCTCACTCCCAGCCGCTTCGCGGCTCGCACGGCCATACAAAATTATCAGCCGTCTTTTCAATTTCTCCGCAGGAGAACGGGACAGAACAGAACACACAAGGAACACCCAGCATTGTGTCCCCCGTCACGCCCGCCGGGGCCTGGCCTAACCTGGTCGCATGCCTCGTTACGAGTACCGCTGCCGCAGCTGCGGCGACACCTTCGAACTGAACCGTCCCATGGCGCAGTCGGCCGACCCGGCCACCTGCCCGGCCGGACACGGCGACACGGTCAAGCTGCTGTCCACGGTCGCGGTGGGCGGCTCGGCGAGCGCCCCCCGCTCCCAGGGCGCGGGCGGCGGGGGCGGGGGCGGCTGCTGCGGCGGTGGCTGCTGCGGCTGACCCGTCCTACGCGGGCCTGCGGGCCGCCGCGAGGAACTCGCGCAGGATGCGCTCCCCGGCCAGCACCCCGCGCTCGGGCAGCGCGCTGATGCCGGGGGCCGTCCAGCCGCTCTCCGCCAGTTCGCCGTGGCCCGGCCGCCAGCCGCGGTCCACGGCCTCCAGCAGATCGGCGTCCAGCAGCGAGTCGCCCGCCCCGAGCACCCGCTCCGCGCCGGTGCGGCGGACGACCTCGCGCACCGCCGCGCCCTTCGTGAGCGGCCTGGGCACGGCGTAGATCTTGCGGCCCTGGAGCGAGACCGTCCAGCCACGGCCCTGCGCCCACCCGGCCAGCTCCTTCACCCACTGCTCCGGGAGCAGTTCGCGCTCCACCACGAGATAGGCGAACAGATCCTCGGCGACCCGGTGCTTGCGCGCCCACACCGGGTCGGCGCTGCGCAGCAGATGCTCGCGGACCTCGGCGAGCGGCGCGCACTCCGCGGCCAGCCGCGCGGTCACCCGCCGGTGCCAGTCGGCGTCGGACACACCGTCCACCAGCAGATGGCCGCCGTTGGCGCAGATCGCGTACTCCGGCTGCGGGCCCGGCAGGTTGATGCGCAGGTACTGCTTGCGGGTGCGGGTGGTGGTGGGCACGAAGGTGGCCGCGTCGCCGAGTTCGGTCAGCAGGGCGGCCGCCGTCTCCGTCAGATAGGACAGCGGTCTGCTCTCGTGCACCTCCACGCACAGCAGCCGCGGGGCGCGCGCGTCCGGCATGGTCAGGGCCAGTGCCCCGGCCGAGTAGATGAGCGTACGGTCCAGGTCACTCGCCACCATGACCGTCATCAGCGGGTCACCGCCTTGCCGTCGGCGCCGGTCGCCCCGCGCGTGTAGCGGGGGTGGATCAGCCCCACGCAGGTGTACGGCAGGCCGTCCACCTCCTCGACCGGCACCCCGCGCTGCCCGGCCAGCAGGCGTACGTGGTCCAGGTCAGCGCCCGCGCCGGTCCGGGCGAGGATCTTCCACGGCACCCGGCGCAGCAGCACCCGGGTGGTCTCGCCGACGCCCGGCTTGACCAGGTTCACGTCGTGGATGCCGTACTCCTCGCTGATCCGCTCGACGGCCGCCCAGCCCGCCCAGGTCGGGGCGCGGTCACCGGCCAGCAGCTCCTTGACGGCCATCTGCACGGTCTCGGCGGCCTCGGGGAAGCGGGCCGAGACGGCGTCGAGGAAGGCGTTCGAGAGGTCGGCACCGGCCAGTTCGCGGTAGAACTTCGCGCCGTGGAAGTCGTCCGGGCCGACCAGGTCGGCGCGCAGCACGGTGCGCGATATCAGCCCGGAGACGGTGGAGTTGAGGCAGGCGGAGGGGATGAGGAAGTCGTCCCGGGTGCCGTAGGTGCGCACGCAGGCGCCCGGGTCGGCGAGCACCGCGATCTCCGGGTCGAAGCCCGGGGCGCCGCCCTGCTCCTCGAACCGGGCGATGGCGTCGGCGAGTTCGCGGGTGATGGCGCCCTTGCCGGTCCAGCCGTCCACGAAGACGACGTCGGCCGGGTCGTGGTGGGCGGCCAGCCAGCGCAGCGCGTTGGCGTCGATGCCCCGGCCGCGCACGATCGACACCGCGTAGTGCGGCAGGTCGAGGCCGTGCCGGAAGGCGGCCCAGCGGCGCATCAGCACCCCGACGGGGGTGCCCGCGCGGGCCAGCGAGACCAGGACGGGGCGCGGGGAGCGCTCGGCGAGGACCAGTTCGGTGACCGCGCCGACGCCGCGCGCGAGCCGGTCGGCGGAGGCGGTGAGCGCGGAGTGGAACAGCTCCTGGTACTCCGCGCTGGGCTGGTACTCCACCGGCAGCGACTCGGCGTAGTGCGCTCCGCCGCGCTGGATGGCCTCCTCGCGCTCCTCGGTGGGCGCCTCCAGCGTCACGTCCGAGAGGTCCTGGAGCAGCCAGCCGACCTCCTCGGGCGCGTACGAGGAGAAGTCGGGGCCGCGCAGGGGCTCGGGCAGCATGGGGGAACCTTCCGGGCGGGAGGCGGGAACAGCCGGGTGGGCGGCGGGGACGTACGCGGGGACGACGGCGAGCAGCACGTGCGGGGTGTGCTCGGCGAGGCGGGCGAGCAGGCCGTCGGAGGCGTGCAGCGCGGGCGTGTCGGCGGCCGAGTCGACGACGGCGAGGACGGCGTCGAAGCCGCCGCCCGCCACGTTGTAGGCGTAGCGCTCGCCGGGTCCGTCGGCCGGGTCGTCGTGCGCGGGGAAGACCAGGCGGCTGCGGATGGCGTAGCCGGGGTCGTCCACGGCGAGGACGGGCGAGCGGGTGGTGGTGGAGGAGCGCACCTCGGCGCCGGTGGTCCGCTCCAGCTCGTGGGCGAGCCGCAGCGGCGCGTACATCAGTTCCTCGCAGCCGAGGACCAGGATCCGGCGGACACCGGCGGGCAGCGCGGCGGCGAGCCGGGCCGCCATGCCGGGCAGGGCGCGCTCCAGGCGGGCGCGGTGGGCCGGGGTGAAGCCGTGCCGTCCGCCGTCGGGGAGGCCGGCGGGCCAGTCGAGTCCGACGCGGGTGATCCGGCCGCGGGCGCGCCCGGCGGGCAGCGTGGCGGGGCCGGGCGCCGCCGTCTCGTGGCGGGCGACCAGGTCCCGGCCCTTGTCCAGCACGCCGTCGGGGAGCCGGACGGTGCCGGAGGCGGCGGCGACCAGATCGACGCGGGCGCCGATGCTCCGGGCGAAGTCGTCCAGGCGGGCGGTGTCGGCCGGTGAGCGCATGTCCACCAGGGCGACCACGACGTAGCGCTCGCGCGGATGGCGGGCGTGCAGGTCGCGGATGGTGTTCAGGACGGTGCTGCCGGTGGAGAACTCGTCGTCCACCAGCACCAGCGGGCCGCCGCCGGACAGCAGCGCCGGGTCCTCGGGGAGCAGCAGGTGCGAGGTGGCGTGGGAGTGGGACTCCTCGAAGCCGCCGGCCGGGGCGACGCCGGGCACGGGCCTGCGGGTGGAGTGCAGGTACGGCACCGGGCCCAGACCGTCGGCGACCGAGTGGCCGAGTCCGGTGGCGGTCTCCGCGTAGCCGAGGACGACCGCTCCGGCAGTGTCGCGCTCGCCGAGCAGGGCGCGGACCCGGCGGCCCAGGGCGAGGCCGTGCCCGTGGACCACCGCGGGCGACTGCGGTACGTGCTTGCCGAGGACGTACGAGACGAGCAGGTGGGCCCGCTTGGGGTTGCGGCGCAGCGCGAGGCCCAGCAGGTCCTTGAGCTCGCCGCCGCCCACGAGGTCCACACCGAGCCGCTCGGCGACCCAGTCGCCGGACCAGATGCCGTCGTGCACTGCCTTGTTCATGCGTTCCTAGGGGAGGGGGGTGGGGGCCGGTCAGCGGTCGGCGGGGATGCCCGCGGCGAGCAGTTCCACGAAGCCGATGTCCTCCCGGGCGACGCCGAAGACCTCGGCGCGCAGCAGGGTCCGCTCGGCCCAGGCGCGGTGCGGCTTCACCTCGTTCATCTTGTTCGTGTACGCCGACCTGAGCACGCCCCCGCCGCCGCGCTCGGGGCGCAGGATGTCGGCCGCGTCGCTGTACTCCTCGTGGCTGACGACGGACAGCGCGTGCACGGGCAGGACGTGCGAGGGGTGGATGCAGGTCTTGCCGAGCAGCCCGTTGGCCTGGTCCAGGGTGATCTCCCGCAGCAGCCCGTCCATCGCGTGTTCGATCAGTGTCGCGCGCAGGCCCGCGGCCTGCACCTCCAGGAAGGGGCTCTGGCGCAACTGCGGCTTGAACATGCGCTCCTGTGCCCGGAAGTACTCCCACACCGGGCCGGTCACGGTGAATCCGGTGCCGTCGGCCCGGCCCAGCATGTTGACCACGTCGGCGATGACGGAGGCGACGACCTGGACGTCGTAGGCCGTCATGTCGGGGGCCCGGCGCAGTCCGTAGGAGGAGCAGAAGTCGGTCACGCCCAGGCGCAGCGCCAGCACCCGGTCGCGGTACTTGTCGACCGCGCGGAAGATGCCCTCCAGGGTCTCCACGCGGGTCTCCCGGTAGAGCAGTTCGGGCGATTCCAGGACGGGCATGGCGAACAGCCGCCGGCCGCAGTCGGCCTCGGCCGCCTGGACGGCCTCCAGGAAGCCGAGGCCGCGTTCGCCGGTGAACTTCGGCAGCACAAAACCGGACAGCAGCCGGACCGAGGGGCCCAGGCGGCGCACCAGGTCGGGTATCTGGCGGGCGGTACGGACCCGGATGAACAGCAGCGGGAGCCCGGTGTCCGCCGGGAGCGCGGCCAGCGCGGCGAACTGCCGGACGAGGTTCGCCTCGCCCTCCGCCACGTCGGCGTCGCCGATCGAGTCCTCCAGGCACAGCACCATGGAGACGACCCCGCGGGCGGCCTGCTTGGTGATGTCCTCGGCCAGGCTCGGGCGGGTGGCCGGGCTGTAGAGGGTGGCGCCCAGGGCGGTGGAGAGCAGCCGGGCCGGGGAATCGGCGGTGAACTCGGCCGGTTCCCGGTGGAAGAGCCGCTGCCGTGCCTCAGGGGCGAGGTGCCCGAAATGACGCATGTAGCTCCCCTGTGGTGACGCCCGGCGGAAAATAGGTGGCCGGTAATAGTACGTACATACCGGTGTCGGCGGTTCCCGCCGGGCGTGAACTTCTGATGACGGGCGCCCGCCACCGTAGCGGGGTGCCGGGCCGCGTTGTCGTGAGCAGGACCGAGCAGGCAGGATGACGGCATGACGCGCGCGATGCTGAAGGGGTCGAACGTCCCGGTGGAAGCCGCCACGGTACGGGCCGTGGTGCGCTGGACGCCGGGCCAGGGGGTGCCGGACGTCGACGCGTCGGCGCTGCTCCTCGGCCCTGGGGGGCGGGTCCGCTCCGACGAGGACTTCGTCTTCTACAACCAGCCCCGGCATCCCTCCGGGACGGTCTGGCGGCTGGGCAAGCGGCGGGTCGCGGAGGGCCTGACCGACACCGTCCGGGCCGAGCTGACCGGGGTGGAGCCGGAGATCGGCCGGATCCTGCTGGTCGCCTCGGCGGACGGCGTCGCCTTCGACCGCGTCCCGGCGCTGAGCATCCTGCTGTACGACGCGGCGGGCGGCGACGACGAGCCGCTCGCGTCCTTCGACATCAAGCCCGAGACCGGCCAGGAGACCGCGCTGATCTGCGGCGAGCTGTACCGCCGCGGCGAGGGCTGGAAGTTCCGGGCGCTGGGCGAGGGCTACTCGAACGGGCTGAAGGGCCTGGCCACGGACTTCGGGATCTCGGTGGACGAGGCGGCGGAGGCGGCCGACGGCAGCGCGGCGGACGCGGCCACCGCCCCGGCGGCCCAGCCGCTGCCCCCGGAGCAGCCCACATACGCCCATCCCCCGCAGCCGCCGCAGACCGCGGCGCCGCAGCAGCCGCCGCGCACGACGGCGGCCCAGCCCTCCTACGGCTATCCGCAGCCCGGCTACGGCTATCCGCAGCAGCCCGCGCCGGTGTCCGCGGGCGCCGCGCCGGGCGGCTACGGCTATCCGCAGCCGGCCGGTTCCGCCCCGGACCCGGACTTCCGGCTGCCCCCGCAGGGGCCGCAGTTCATCGGCCGCTGAGCCACCGGTGACCCGCGGCCCCCGCGCTCACACCGGCCGGGCGAGCAGCGCGAGCAGGCGGACCATCCGCTCCAGCGTGCCGATGTACGCACGGTAGTCGTCCACCAGCTCCGCGTCGCCGCCCCGCTGCGGGCCGAGCCCGTCGAGGTCCCGCCGCAGCGTCTCGGCCTCCAGGAGCAGCGCGCCGGTCCCCGGCACCTCGGCGGCGCCGATCCGGCCGTCCCGCACCCGTGCCGCGTACCCCGCGGCGTACCCGTCGAGGTCGAGCAGGCGGGAGTTCCAGTCGCGCAGCTCCTCCCCTCGGGGTAGAGCGGGGTACGGCAGGGCCCGGAAGGCGTCGAAGGCGGCGCGGAACTCGGCCATGGTGTCAGTCATGCCAGGTGACGATCTTTCCGTCCTTGGTGTAGATCCCCTCACCACCGAACAGGCCGCCCCGGATCTTCCACCCCATCTCGCCGTTCCGCAGCTTCCACTCGATGCGGTCCCCGGGCTTGGTCTTGTTCCAGAGGTCCATCGCTTCCTTGGTGTACTCGGCGAGCGTCCTGCCCTTGCCGTGCTTGTCGAGATGGTAGACCGCCGTCTCCTCCGCACTGCCGAACGTCGCCGGGTCCCAGTGCTGGAGCGCGTCCGCGTCCTTGCCGCAGAACTTGCCCGCGTTGTGCACCAGCACCGCGGTGTCCCCGGCGAGGACGTAGTAGGTGTGCAGCTCCGCGACCGTCAGGTTGTAGACCCGCTGGCCGGGGGCGGTCCAGGCACTGGCCGCCGTGATCCGCGGCCGATCGCCGGTATCGGTGCGCAGACGCATGCCGGGGGTGAGCCGGTCCGCGTCGAGCCATGCGCCGCGGCCGTCCGTCACCCAGAAGGGATGCTTGTCGGTGGCGACCACCGTGCCGCCGCGTCCGGCCGCCGAGCGGCCGACCGCGACGCCGACGAGGACCTTGCGTCCCTGGCCGGTGATGGTCGCCTCGACGGGCTCCGCCACCGTCCGACCGGACTCCGGGTCGGTGGCCATCACACGGTCGCCGACGCGGATGTCCTCGATGGCTCTGGTCCGCCGGCCGGCCAGCAGCACCCGGGTGCCGGGCGCGAAGCTGTTGCACGGCGACTTCTTCAGGAACTTGTACCTGAGGGCGTGCAGTGCAAGGTCCTTCATGCACGAGGAGTCGAACTTGTCGAGGCACTTCTGGATCTCGTCGACACCCACGTACCAGGCGATCAGGCGGTCCAGGTAGGTCGTGGTGATGCAGCCCATGCCGCCGGCGCCGTCACCGCCGCACACCAGGATGGTGTCACCGGCCTTGATGTCGCCGTTGAACGCGTGCTCCCGGCGGAACTGGAACAGCCGCTTCTCCAGTGCCTTGCGCAGTTCCTTGTCGGAGAGCGGCTTGCTCGGGTCCTTGACCTCCGCCTGGATCTGCGCCTTGAGTTCGGCCACCAGCTTGTCCGCGGCGGCCTTCATGGCCTCCGCCGATGCCTTGGCCGCCGCCGCGGCGTCCCTGCCCGCGGCCCGCGCCGAGGCCGCCGCCTGGTACGAGGCCGTGCTCGCCTGCGCAGAGTAACCGGAGGCGACCGCCGCGGAATGCTCCGCCTGCTGCGCGGAGTGGGCCGCCGACCGCGCGTCCTGCTGGGCGGAGGCCGCCGCGTTCCTGGCGGTCCTCGCGGACTCGGCGGCACGGTCGGCGGAGGCCGCCGCATCGTCGGCGGACTTGTCGGCCTGCTGAGCGTAGTCGGACGCCTTCTTCGCGGAATCCTTCGCCTTGTCGGCCCACTCCACCGCCTTGGCGGCGTCCTTGCGGGCCTCGGCCGCCACGCGCTGCGCCTCGGCGGCGTCCTTGTGGGCGAGCGCCGCCGACTTGTAGGCGGCCAGCAGCAGGGTGTTGATCTCCGCGAGGTGGGACGCGGCGTTGGCATCCCGCTGCCTGGCCCGGTACAGGCCCACCTGGAGGAAGGACCGCAGTCCGGCGGGCGGTCCGGTCAGCGCGGCCTGCGCGGCGGCCCTGACCTCCGGCCCGCCGGACGCCAGGGCCTCGGAGACAGCGACCCGGTCGTCGTCCTCGCGCGCCGTGTACTGGCCGGACTCCAGGAACTCCTGGAGATCGGCGGCGGTGCCGTCCAGCGCCTTGCTGCCGGCCGCCTTCACCCCCGGCCCGCCCTCGGCCATGATCTTGCCGACGGCGATCCGGTCGTCGTCCTCCTTGCCCGGGTAGGCCCGGGTGCGCAGCCACTCGCGCACCTGGCCGACCGGCTTGTCCAGCACATCGAGGGCGGCCTGCCGCTGAGCCGGCTTGTCGCTGGTCTCGGCGATGTACGCGACGCTCGCGCGGTCGTCCTGTTCCAGCGCGATGTCCAGGCCGGTGCGCACGAACTCGGCCACATCCGCGTCCGTACCGGTCACGGCCATCTCGGCCGCGTCCTTCACCCAGGTGCCCCCGCTGGTGAGCAGGTTGACGGCAGCCTGCCGGCCCTTGGCGGCCGTGATCTGCGGGTCGGTCGACGCGGCGGCGTCCTGCACGAGCCGACGGGTCTCGGCGTCCAGCTGCTGGATCCGGCCCGCCTCCCACACGGCCTGGGCGACCTGCGCGGCATGCTCCTTGGCGGCCTCCTCGGCGGCGAGGACATCCTCGTCCTGCTGCTCGGCCAGCCGCTCGGCGTCCGCCTTCTGGGCCAGGTCGGCCACGGTCGCCGCCTGGTCGGCCGCGGTCTGCGCGGCGTTCGCGGCCGTCGTCGCCTCGTTGGCGGCGGCCGTCGACTCCTTGGCCGCGTCCACCGCCTTGCCCGCCTCGTCGGCGGCCTTGTCCGCGGCCTTCGCCGCCGCTTCCGCGTGCGCGGCGGCCGCGTTGGCCGCGTCGCGCGACTGCCGGGCCGCCTTGGCCGCCTGGTTGGCGTTGGCCTGCGCGGCGCCCGCCGCCCGGGTGGCCTGGTCGGCCAGCCGCTTGGCCCGCGCCGCCGCCTGCTGCGCCTCGGTGCTCTTGGAACCGGCTTCGCCGGCCCACCGGCCCGCGTCGGCCGCGGCGGCGGCGGCAGCGGCCGCGTTGGCACCCGCCGACGCGGCGGCACCGGCCGCCTTCGCCGCGTTCTCGGCGGCGATGCCCGCCTGATCAGCGGCGTCCGCCGCCTTCTTGGCGCCCGACGCGGCCTGGCGTGCGTTCTCCGCCGCCTGCCGCGCCTGCTTGGCCCGGGAGGCGTCACCGGCCGCCGCCGCCGCGGCCGACCGCGCCGAGGACGCCGCACTGCCCGCGCGCCCGGCCGCGTACGCCGCCTGCGCCGCGGCACTCGCCGCCACCCTCGCGGTCCGGTTCGCGGCAGCCGCCGCCGACACCGCCGTACGTGCCGCCTGTGCCGCCCGGTCCGCCGCGGCCGCCGCGCGCGAGGCGGCCGCCGCCGCACGCCCGGCCGACTCCTTGGAATCCTGTGCCTCCTTGGCCGCCACCAGGGCGGCCGCCTTGGCCGCCTGTGTGGCCGCCTCCGCCTTGGCTGCCTCCTCCTTGGCCTTGTCCGTCAGCTCCCTGGCCTGCTTCTGCGCGTGATCGGCCAGGTCGGCCAGCTGGGAGACGGTCAGCGTCTCCTGGTCCCGGGCGGAGGCGACCTGCCATCCGTCGTCCAGGAACGCCTGTACGTCTTCCGGCGTCCCGTCCAGCGCCTGCTGCGCCGCCTGCCTGACGTTCGGACCGCCCGCCGCCATCAGCCGCAGCACCTGGACCCGGTTGTCGTCCTCACGGGGCCGGAACTGGCCCTCGTCGAGAAACGCCTGCCAGTCGTCGGGCGTCCCGTCCAGCGCCTTGGCCGCCGCGGCCTTCACCCCCGGACCGCCGTACGCCATGACCTGGGCGACCTGGACCCGCAGATCCTCGTCGTAGGGCGCCTCGAACCCCTCGTCGAGGAACGCCGTCAGCTGGTCGGCGCCGCCGCTCAGCGCGGTGTTCGCCGCCGAGCGAACCCCGGGGCCGCCGATGGCCATCACCTGGGCGACCTGGACCCGCAGGTCCTCCTCCTCCAGGACGGGCAGGTCCTTGCCCATGAACGTCTGGATGTCCTGGTCGGAGCCCAGCAGGGCGGCCTCGGCCGCCCGCTTCACCCCTGGGCCCGCGGCGTCCCACACCTCCAGAACGTCCGCTCTGCCGTACACCGGCGCCGTGTCGGCCGCGGCCGGGCGCAGGTCCAGTCCCAGGAGCAGGACCAGGGCCGCGAGCGTCATCGCGACGCCACGCCGGCCCGGTCTGGCCCGGAGTCCGATTGCCAATGCCTTCTCTCCTTCTCCCTGACCGTCCGACCGCCGGTGCGGCGGACGGGGGCGGTCCGGGGAAGGTACGGCTGCACGGCACTCCTGGAGGGGTGCTCCCGCGACCAGGAAAGCGGTCGATCACCGACAGCCCGTACGACACCTTGTGCGTCCCCCGCGTACGGACCGCCCTGATCCGCACCCCCCTGCCCGGCACGCGCGAACGCGACGAAGACAGGTGCGACAAAGTTGGTGATCACTGCATGTGCTTGATCATGTGCACAGCAATCTAGCAGTCGGGCCCGGCTGCCGTACCGGCCGCGCCCTCGCCTACCGGTCCGCCTTCGACTTGTAGCCCCGGCCCCACTGGAGTCCCCAGCCGTAGAGCCGGTCCAGCTCCGACTGGAAGCCGTAGACGAACTTGACCTCGCGGCGCACCAGCAGTTCGCCCTTCACGTTCTCGATGAGGACGACCGCGCAGGAGCGGGCCTGGGGGTGGCGTTCGTCGAGGCCGATCTCGATGCGCGGGCCGTTGCTCGGGTAGAGCGTGACGACGGCGTGGGTGCGGTCGAAGGCCGGTGTCTGGTCGTAGATGTAGACGAAGACCAGCATCCGCTTGATGTCGTCGCGGTGGTCGAGGTTGACGTAGATCGTCTCGCCGGACGCGGAGCCGAACCGGTCGTCGCCGCTGAGCTTGATGTACGGCGGGCCGTTCACATCGCCCAGCAGGTTGCCGAGGGGCTGGACGACGCCCTTGGTGCCGTCCGCCAGCTCGTACAGGCAGCCGAGGTCCAGGTCGACGTTGACCATGGACTGGCTGTGGCCCTGCACCTCCGGCGGTTTGAGCGCCTTGAACGGGTGGCGCAGCAGGCTCTCCCGGGCGGCGCCGCCGAAGTCCGAGGTGCGCATCCGCCAGTTCAGGTTGATGCGCAGATTGCCGGTGGCCGCGCCCTGTTTGGTCAGCGACACCTGGGCGTGCCGTTTGGTCAGCTCGATCGCGTTGGACGCGGCGCTGCCCGAGTCGAACTCGGCCAGGCGTCCGCCGCGCAGACCGTCGAAGAATCCCATCTTCCCCCCACCTTCACCGCGCTCGTCCACCCCCGTCCACATGCTCGCGGGGCGGCCGGTCGGACGCACCCGGCTCGGCTGCCGTGCGGTCCCGTCGGCCGCCCCGCTCAGAGCGTTCCCGTACCGGGTGGGGCGTCACACCCCGGACTGCACCTCAGTCTTCTCCCCCGAGCCCGCCGCTTTTCCCTCCGCGGCCTCCAGCGCGCGGTTGCGCCGGACCGAGGACCAGAAGGACCAGGCGATCAGGACCACGCCGACCAGGCCGGTGATGACCTCGTTGATCTCGTACCGGATGGTGACCATGAGGATCACGGCCAGCGCGCCGATCGCGTAGTGGGCGCCGTGCTCCAGGTAGACGTAGTCGTCGAGGGTGCCCTGGCGGACCAGGTAGACGGTGAGGGACCGGACGTACATGGCGCCGATGCCGAGGCCGAGGGCCATCAGGACGATGTCGTTGGTGATGGCGAAGGCGCCGATGACACCGTCGAAGGAGAAGGACGCGTCCAGGACCTCCAGGTAGAGGAACATGAAGAACGCGGCCTGGCCGGCCAGCTTCACGGCCGAGCGCTGCTTTCCGCTGCGGGCGGCCTCTTCCTCCTCCTCGTGCTCGCGTTCCTCGTCCTCCTCCAGGCGGTCCTCGAAGAACCCGGAGAGACCGCCGACGATCATGTACGTGATCAGACCGGCGATACCGGCGATCAGTACGGTCTGCGCCTTGTCCGCGTGCGCGCCGCCGTGCTGGTGGGCGTGGGTGGCGAAGGTGAAGGAGGTGATCAGCAGGACGATCAGGGAGATGCAGACCGACAGCATGTCGACCTTGCCGAGCTTGGCCAGGGGCCGCTCGATCCAGCGCAGCCACTGGATGTCCCGGTCCTCGAAGATGAAGTCGAGGAAGATCATCAGCAGGAACATGCCACCGAAGGCGGCGATCGCCGGGTGCGCGTCGGTGACCAGCTGCTGGTACTGGTCCTTGTCGTCGAACGCCAGCCGGACGGCCTCGATGGGGCCCATCTTGGCGGTGACGGCGACGATGACGACGGGGAACACCAGCCGCATACCGAAGACCGCGATCAGCACGCCCACCGTGAGGAAGATCTTCTGCCAGAAGGCATTCATCTTCTTCAGGATCCCGGCGTTGACCACCGCGTTGTCGAAGGAGAGCGAGATCTCCAGGACGGCGAGGATCGCCACGACCCCGAAGGCGGTCCACCCCCCGTAGAACGCGGCCGCGATCAGGCCGAGCACGGTGATCGCGAACGACCAGCCGAAGGTTTTCAGAAGCACTGGCTACCCAATCCCTTAAGTACGGGTCTCCCCCGTCGCCTGTACGGGTCTCCCCCGTCGCCGCACTCGGCTTTACGAAACGTTGACTCCGAAGTCTAGAGCGATACCGCGCAGTCCGGAGGCGTACCCCTGTCCCACGGCCCGGAACTTCCATTCGCCCTGGTAGCGGTAGAGCTCGCCGAAGATCATCGCCGTCTCGGTGGAGGCGTCCTCGCTCAGGTCGTAGCGCGCGAGCTCCTGGCCGTCGGCCTGGTTGACCACGCGGATGAAGGCGTTGCTCACCTGTCCGAAGGTCTGGCCGCGCTCGTCGGCCATGTGGATCGAGACCGGGAAGACGATCTTCTCGCAGCGGTCCGGGACCCGGGCGAGGTCGACCAGGATCGACTCGTCGTCGCCCTCGCCCTCACCGGTGAGGTTGTCACCGGTGTGCTCCACGGAGCCGTCGGGGCTGGTGAGCTGGTTGTAGAAGACGAACCACTCGTCGCCCAGCACTCGGTTCCCGGCGCCGCACAGCAGGGCGCTGGCGTCCAGGTCGAAGGGGGCTCCGGTGGTGGAGCGCGCGTCCCAGCCGAGCCCGACCAGGACGTTGGTCAGGTTGGGTGCGGCCTTGGACAGGGAGACGTTGCCTCCCTTGGCGAGCGTGACGCCCATGCTGCTGGTCCTCCCCGTGGGTGGTGCCTGTGTCGGTGTCCTGCGCGTCCGGCGCCGCGCTGGGACGCGCGGCGCCGGACGGTCGGGCGTGGTGCGGAACTCAGACGTTGACGCCGAAGTCCTGGGCGATACCGCGCAGGCCGGAGGCGTACCCCTGGCCGATGGCGCGGAACTTCCACTCCGCGCCGTTGCGGTACAGCTCGCCGAAGACCATGGCGGTCTCCGTGGAGGCGTCCTCGCTCAGGTCGTAGCGGGCGATCTCCGCGCCGCCGGCCTGGTTCACCACGCGGATGTAGGCGTTGCGGACCTGGCCGAAGGACTGCTGGCGGGTCTCGGCGTCGTAGATGGAGACCGGGAAGACGATCTTCTCGACGTCGGCCGGGACGCCCGCGAGGTTGACCTTGATCACCTCGTCGTCGCCCTCGCCCTCACCGGTGAGGTTGTCACCGGTGTGCTCCACGGAGCCGTCGGGGCTCTTGAGGTTGTTGAAGAAGACGAAGTTCTGGTCGCTGCCGACCTTGCCGGCGCTGTTCAGCAGCAGCGCGCTGGCATCGAGGTCGAAGCCGGTGCCGGTCGTCGTCCGGGCGTCCCAGCCCAGGCCGACGAGGACCGCGGTCAGGCCCGGCGCCTCCTTCGAAAGCGATACGTTGCCGCCCTTGCTGAGGCTGACTCCCACGAGTCCTCCATTGGTGTCCGGGGGCGGGGAGCCCCGTCGTGCATCGGATATGGGATCAACGTGTCGATCCTAGTGACGGGTTCCCGCCCCTCGCAGGCCGTGTGACCGAAGATTCCCAGGTGTCGGGTCCTCCCGGGTCCGCGGCAGGGGGCGGGGGCGGCTCACAGGGCGCCGAGCGCCGTCACGTACTCGTTCAGGTCGCGGGCGTCCGGCAGGCCGTTGACGACGGTCCAGCGCACCACGCCCTCCTTGTCGACGATGAAGGTGCCGCGCACGGCGCAACCCTTGCCCTCGTCGAGGACGCCGTAGGCGCGCGAGGTCTCGCCGTGCGGCCAGAAGTCGCTGAGCAGCGGGTACTCCAGGCCCTCCTGCTCGGCGAAGACGCGCAGGGTGTGGATGGAGTCGTTGGAGACGGCGAGCAGCTGGGTGTCGTCGTTGACGAACTTCGGCAGGTTGTCGCGCAGCGCGCACAGCTCGCCGGTGCACACACCGGTGAAGGCGAACGGGTAGAAGAGCACCACCACGTTCTTCTCGCCGCGGAAGTCGGACAGCCGTACGGTGCGGCCGTGGTTGTCCTTCAGCTCGAAGTCGGGTGCCTTGTCGCCGACCTGGATCGCCATCGCGCTGCTTCCCTTCGGTGGGGCTGTTCGGGTGAGACCACCCTACGCAGCGCACACCGCGCACCCGCGGACGGGCCGATACGCGCCGGCCCGTCCGGGGCTCCGCCGGGCGCCCGCGGGCACGGCCCGCGGGACGGAGGCTACTTCTTGGGCTTGGCCGCCTTCGGCGTGAGCAGCCTGGTGCCGTTCCAGTCCTTGCCCACGCTGACGCTCTTGGTCTGCGACAGACCCGCCGTCGTCGCGGCCTCGCCGATGTCGCTGGGTTCGACGTATCCGTCCCGGCCGGTCTTCGGCGTCAGGAGCAGGATCTCGCCGCCCTCGTCGAGGAACCCCAGGGCGTCGACCAGCGCGTCCGTCAGGTCGCCGTCCTCGTCGCGGAACCACAGCACCGCGGCGTCGGCCACGTCGTCGTAGTCCTCGTCGACGAGGTCCTGTCCGATGACTTCCTCGATGGACTCGCGGAGCTCCTGGTCGACGTCGTCGTCGTAGCCGATCTCCTGGACCACCTGTCCGGGCTGGAATCCCAGCCTGGCGGCCGGGTTAGTCCGCTCCTCCGCGTGGTCCGCGGTCGCGCTCACGGGTTGCCTCCTGATGGTGTTGCGATTGGGTCTTCAGCCACGCGCGTGCGCGAAGCATTGGCCGTAGTCCACACGGGCGGGCCGGATCGCGCAAGTACCCGGCGCTCCGGACCGCCGAAACGGTGACGTTCCCGGCTGTGTCGCCGCAACTCCTGACACGGTATCGCGCTCCGCGGTGACACACACCACACCCTTCTGCCCACTTTTGCGTGTTTGGGAACCCCTGCTCGGCACGAGATCAGAAGGGGAACCCTTTCACCCCCCGGAGGGGCGGCCCCACCCACCCCTGTTACCGGTGAGTAAAGATGACGTTTGCCTCACCCGAGGTACACGATGGGGAACGGTGCAGGCACACACAGACAGATGACCCGGAACAGACCAGAACGAGCAGAACGAGCAGAACGGCCAGAACCGCACAAACCCAGGGAAACCCCAGCAAGAGCCCAGAGACGTCACAGATATGTCAGCCCTCTGACAGGTAAGGAACAGCGTGGCTTCCGGATCCGATCGAAACCCGATCATCATTGGCGGCCTTCCGAGTCAGGTTCCTGACTTCGATCCCGAGGAGACCCAGGAGTGGCTCGACTCGCTCGACGCAGCCGTCGACGAGCGAGGCCGGGAGCGGGCCCGCTACCTCATGCTCCGGCTGATCGAGCGCGCGCGGGAGAAGCGCGTGGCCGTGCCGGAGATGCGCAGCACGGACTACGTCAACACCATCCCCACCAAGAGCGAGCCGTTCTTCCCGGGCAACGAGGAGATCGAGCGCAAGATCCTCAACGCCACCCGCTGGAACGCCGCGGTGATGGTCTCCCGCGCCCAGCGCCCCGGGATCGGCGTCGGCGGCCACATCGCGACCTTCGCCTCCTCCGCCTCGCTCTACGACGTCGGCTTCAACCACTTCTTCCGCGGCAAGGACGACGGCCGGGGCGGCGACCAGGTCTTCTTCCAGGGCCACGCCTCACCGGGCATCTACGCGCGCGCGTACCTGCTGGACCGGCTGAGCGAGCAGCACCTGGACGGCTTCCGCCAGGAGAAGTCCAAGGCGCCCCACGCCCTGTCCAGCTACCCGCACCCGCGCTCCATGCCGGAGTTCTGGGAGTTCCCGACCGTCTCCATGGGCCTCGGCCCGATCGGGGCGATCTTCCAGGCCCGGATGAACCGGTACATGCAGGCGCGCGGCATCGCGGACACCTCCGGCTCGCACGTGTGGGCCTTCCTCGGCGACGGCGAGATGGACGAGCCGGAGTCGCTGGGCCAGCTCTCCATCGCCGCCCGTGAGGGCCTGGACAACCTGACCTTCGTGGTCAACTGCAACCTCCAGCGGCTGGACGGCCCGGTGCGCGGCAACGGCAAGATCATCCAGGAGCTGGAGTCGGTCTTCCGCGGTGCCGGCTGGAACGTGATCAAGCTGATCTGGGACCGCACCTGGGACCCGCTGCTCGCCCAGGACCGCGACGGCATCCTGGTCAACCGGATGAACACCACCCCGGACGGCCAGTTCCAGACCTACGCCACCGAGTCCGGCGCCTACATCCGCGACCACTTCTTCGGCGACGACCACCGGCTGCGCGCCATGGTCGAGAACATGACCGACGACCAGATCCTGCACCTGGGCCGCGGCGGTCACGACCACCGCAAGATCTACGCGGCGTTCAAGGCGGCCGTGGAGCACAAGGGGCAGCCGACCGTCATCCTGGCCAAGACGGTCAAGGGCTGGACGCTGGGCCCGAACTTCGAGGGCCGCAACGCCACCCACCAGATGAAGAAGCTGACGGTCGACGACCTCAAGCGCTTCCGCGACCGGCTGCACCTGCCGATCTCCGACAAGGAGCTGGAGTCCGGCGCGCCGCCGTACTACCACCCGGGGCGCGACTCCGAGGAGATGCAGTACATGCACGACCGCCGCAAGCAGTGCGGCGGCTATGTCCCGACCCGGGTCGTGCGCGCGAAGCCGCTGCCGCTGCCCGATGACAAGACGTACGCGTCCGTGAAGAAGGGTTCGGGGCAGCAGGCCATCGCGACCACCATGGCCTTTGTGCGGCTCCTGAAGGACCTCATGCGGGACAAGGAGATCGGCAAGCGGTTCGTGCTGATCGCGCCGGACGAGTACCGCACCTTCGGCATGGACTCGTTCTTCCCGAGTGCGAAGATCTACAACCCGCTCGGCCAGCAGTACGAGTCGGTCGACCGCGATCTGCTGCTCGCCTACAAGGAGTCCCCGACCGGGCAGATGCTGCACGACGGCATCTCGGAGGCGGGCTGCACCGCCTCCGCCATCGCGGCGGGCTCGGCCTACGCCACCCACGGCGAGCCGCTGATCCCGGTCTACGTCTTCTACTCGATGTTCGGTTTCCAGCGCACCGGTGACCAGTTCTGGCAGATGGCCGACCAGCTCGCGCGCGGTTTCGTCCTGGGCGCGACCGCCGGCCGTACGACCCTGACCGGCGAGGGGCTCCAGCACGCCGACGGCCACTCGCAGCTGCTGGCCTCCACCAACCCGGCGTGCGTGGCCTACGACCCGGCGTACGGCTACGAGATCGCGCACATCGTGCAGGACGGCCTGCGCCGGATGTACGGCGGCGACGAGCAGCACCCGCACGGCGAGGACGTCTTCTACTACCTCACCGTCTACAACGAGCCGATCCGCCAGCCCGCCGAACCGGCCGACGTGGACGTCGAGGGCATCCTCAAGGGCATCCACCGGATCTCGGCGGGCACGGCGGGCGAGATCCCGGCGCAGATCATGGCCTCGGGCGTGGGCGTGCCCTGGGCGCTGGAGGCGCAGCAGATCCTCGCCTCCGAGTGGAACGTCAGGGCGGACGTCTGGTCGGCCACCTCCTGGAACGAGCTGCGCCGCGAGGCCGTGGCCTGCGAGGAGCACAACCTGCTGCACCCCGAGGAGGAGCAGCGGGTGCCGTGGGTGACGCGGAAGCTGAGCGGCGCCGAGGGGCCGTTCGTGGCCGTCTCCGACTGGATGCGCTCGGTGCCGGACCAGATCGCGCGCTGGGTGCCCGGTCCGTACCAGTCGCTGGGCGCGGACGGGTTCGGCTTCGCCGACACCCGCGGGGCGGCCCGGCGGTTCTTCCACATCGACGCCCAGTCGGTCGTGGTGGCGGTGCTGACCGAGCTGGCGCGCCAGGGGAAGGTCGACCGCTCGCTGCTCAAGCAGGCGATCGACCGCTACCAGCTGCTCGACGTGACGGCGGCGCACCCGGGCGCGGCCGGGGGCGACGCGTAGCGGCCGGGCCCGCGGCACCCGCACACCGCGAAGGGGTGGTGGAGCCTCGGCTCCACCACCCCTTCGGCGTCCGTCCGTCTCGCGCGCGGCGGGCGCTTCCGCCCGGCCGCTCAGAGCACGCCGTGCCCCCAGGTCGCGGCTCCGGCGAGCGCGACCAGGGCGAGCAGGGTGTCGACGGCGCCCAGGACGAGGGCGACCAGGGCCGGGACGGAGCGGCTCGCGCCGGTCCAGCTGCGGCCCATCGACAGCCATCCGCAGACGACCGCCACCGGGCCGAGCACGATCCCGAGGGCGAAGAAGCCCGCGACCGCGCAGACGGTTCCGATGATCCCGAGCGTCGCGCGGTCCGGCCCTTCCCGGCGCCACGTCCGGCCCCGTGAACGGGGGTACCCGCGCGTTCGGTGTCCGAAGCCCGCCATCATCAACTCCCCGAACCCCGGGTCGGGTTGGAGTTCCATCGGGGTTCGGGGAGCGGGTACCCCGGTTCTGACGGGCCATCCGTACGGGCCGTACGGAGGGCCTGTGGGCCGCCTGCCGGGCCGGCGCGCCGCCCCCCTCCGGCGGCGCGCCGCGGACCGGCGCCCCTGTCGTTCCCCTGGTCCCGTTCGTCCCGTTCGTCGGGCCCGTCGCCCCCGTGCCGGACGTGGCCCACTGTCACCCGCGGCCGGGACCGGGGGCGGCGGTTGCGCGGTGCGGTCACCCTGATAGGGGAAACCGCACCGCGGCGGCGTCAGAGGTGGCCGACGCCCGCGCCCGCCTCCGCGTTGACGCCGCGCTTGGTGAGCAGCGCGACCAGGACGGCCACCACGGCGACACCGGCGGCGACCAGCGAGGCGAGGCTCATCCCGGAGATGAATGTGTCGTGCGCGACCGAGGTGATCTTCGCGGCGACCTCCGCCGGCACCCCCTTCGGCACCGGGGCGACGCCGACCTGGACCGCCTCGGACGCCTGGTCCGCCTGGGCGGGGGTGAGCGGCGGCAGGCCCGCGTCCTTCCAGTTGCCCGGCAGCGCGTGGTCGACCTTGGAGGCCATCACGCCGCCCAGCACGGCCGTACCAAGGCTGCCGCCGATCTGCATGGCGGCCTGCTGGAGACCGCCGGCCACGCCGGACAGCTCCATGGGGGCGTTGCCGACGATGACCTCGGTGGCGCCGACCATGACCGGGGCCAGGCCGAGGCCGAGCAGGGCGAACCAGACCGACATGGTGGCGCTGCCGGTGCCGGTGTCCAGGGTGGACATGCCGAACATGGCGAGGGCGGTGACGGCCATGCCGCCCGCGAGCGGGATGCGCGGTCCGGCCTTGGTGATCAGCGCGCCCGCGAGCGGCGAGCCGACGATCATCATGCCGGTCAGCGGCAGCAGGTGCAGACCCGCGCTGATCGGGCTCAGGCCGTGCACGTTCTGGAGGTAGAAGGTGACGAAGAAGAGGCCGCCGAGGAAGGCGATGGCCATCAGCACCATCAGGACCACACCGGCCGACAGCGGCACCGAGCGGAAGAGCCCGAGCGGGATCAGCGGCTCCTTGACCTTCGTCTCCCAGACGGCGAAGAGGACGAAGCCCAGCACGGACCCGGCCAGGAAGGCCCAGGTCTTGCCGTCGCCCCAGCCCCAGGCCGGGGCCTTGATGAGCGCCCACACCAGGCAGAACATCGCACCGGAGAGCAGCGCGATGCCGGGTATGTCGAAGGAGCGCGGCGCGTTCTCGGCGCGGTGGTCGAGCAGGATGAGCAGGCCGAGCACCAGGGCGAGGGCGCCGACCGGCACATTGATGAAGAACACCGACTGCCAGTTGACGTGCTCGACGAGGACACCGCCGAGGATCGGGCCGCCGGCGGTGGAGGCGCCGATGACCATGCCCCAGATGCCGATGGCCATGTTGAGCTTCTCGGCCGGGAAGGTGGCCCGCAGCAGGCCGAGCGCGGCCGGCATCAGCAGCGCGCCGAACAGGCCCTGGAGGACACGGAAGACGACCACCATGGCGATGGTGCTCGACAGGCCGATCGCGCCGGAGGCGGCGGCGAAGCCGGTCACGCCGATCAGGAAGGTCTGCCGGTGCCCGAAGCGGTCACCGAGCTTGCCCGCGGTGATCAGGGAGACGGCGAGCGCGAGGAAGTATCCGTTGGTGATCCACTGGACGTCGGCGAAGCTGGCGTGCAGGTCCTTCTGGATCGCCGGGTTGGCGATGGCCACGATGGTGCCGTCGAGGGCCACCATCATGACCCCTACGGCGACGGTGATGAGCGTGAACCACGGGTGTCCGCGCATCCCCTTGGCCGGTGCGGGGTCCGACAGGGCTGACGCCTTGTCCCCCGGCCCTGTCGTGTCGACGGTGGTCTGACTAGTCATACATTCGAGGCTAATGTCAGCGACTGACAAATGACAAACCAATTCACAAGTCGGTAACTGACATGTCAGCCTCCTATAGGCTGAACTGGGGAAACAGTTCGCGGAGAGGTCCGGAGAGGCACATGGAGACGGCGGGGACCGCCGAGGCGGCACCACCACCGGGGCTGCGTGAGCGCAAGAAGCAGCGCACCCGGGACGCCCTGCTGCGGGCCGCGCTGGAGCTGTTCACCACCGTCGGCTACGAGCGCACGACGGTGGACGGCATCGCCGAGGCCGTCGGCGTCTCGCAGCGCACCTTCTTCCGGTACTTCCCCGGCAAGGAGGAGGCCGCCTTCGCCGTGCAGGACATGGTGGAGGCGCACTTCGTCGAGGCGCTGCGCGCCCGGCCGCCGCACGAGGCCCCGCTGGAGGCGCTGCGCCAGGCGGTCCTGGAGGGCTGGGACACGATCAGCGACGCCGTGCTGAGCGTCGTGCCCGTCGAGCTGTATCTGCGGATGTTCTGCACCATCGAGTCGACGCCCGTCCTGCTCGCCGCGCAGCTGCGCCGTGCGGCGGAGACCGAGGAGCAGGTCGCCCGGCTGCTCGCCGCCCGCGAGGGCCTGGACGCGGACACCGATCCGCGCCCGCGGCTGCTGGTGGCCCTCTTCGGCGGGGCGATGCGGGTGACGGGCCGTCAGTGGAGCGCGGGCCCGGACCTCAGCCTGGAGGCGATCCGGACGCTCACCGCCGCGTACCTCGATCAGGTGGGTCCGGCGCTCACCGGGAACTGGCGGACCACCCGTCCGTGACCCCGCGGCACTTACCGCGCGGATCTTGAACTTCCGTACGCGCAACCGATCTTGAACAGCCGTGCGGGCGGTGACACACGGCACGCCACGTGAAACGTGATCCCGGTCACTCGATTCACGCGAGACCGCCTCGTTCTCCTAGTGTGTCCTCCCAGTGACTTCCTTCGACACCTCCCCGCAGCTCAACGTCTGGCGCGCGCTGCTCGCGCTGGCCGTGGTCTTCGTGATGCTGGCGACCACCGGCTGGACCGCCGTGCGCCACCAGCGCGGGACCACCGCCCTCCAGGCATCCCTGTCCGCCTGGGAGCGCGGGAGCCTGCACGGGCACCGGCTGCCGGACCCCGAGGCGGGCCCCGCCCGGCTGACCCGCTTCTTCACCTCGCTCACCGCGCAGGACCGCACCCGGCTCGCGCACCGCTACCCGCTCGCGGTCGGCAACATGAACGGCGCCCCGGTACCGCTGCGCTATCTGGCCAACCGGGTCGCGCTCGGCCAGGCCCGGGACGTCGAACGCGAACGCATGCACGACAGCAGGCTCTCCCCCGCCGGGCAGCAGGCCGCAGGACGGCGGATGCACCGCTTCGCCTCGCTGCTGGGCGCGGGCCGCCAGATCCTCGCCTTCGACCCCACCGGCTCCGGCCGCGTCGCCGAGGTCTTCGGCGACCTGCCCCGGGCCCAGCGGGTCTCCGTCGTCGTCCCCGGCGTCGACACCGACCTGATCACGTTCCGCAAGACCTACCGCCCCTACTCGGCGCCGTACGGCATGGCGCAGGCGCTGTACGCCGCCGAGCGCACCGCCGCCCCGGCCACCCGCACCGCCGTGATCGCCTGGGCCGACTACACCGCGCCCAGCGGCATCGGCGTGGACGCGGCCACCGCGATGCGCGCCGAGGAGGGCGCGGTGCGGCTGAACAAGCTGCTGCGCGCGCTGCCCGGCAGCGCGCCCGTGGCCCTGTTCTGCCACAGCTACGGCTCGGTGCTCTGCGGGGTGGCCGCCCGGGATGTGCCCGGCCGGGTCACCGACATAGCGGTCGCCGCCAGCCCCGGCATGCGCGCCCAGAAGGCGTCCCGCCTGAACACCTCGGCGCACGTCTGGGCGATGCGGGACGCCACCGACTGGATCCGCGACGTGCCCTACCTGGAGCTGGGCGGTCTCGGCCACGGCGCCGACCCGGTCTCCGGCGCCTTCGGCGCCCGGGTGCTGTCCGCCGAGACGGCCGAGGGCCACGCCGGCTACTTCGAGCCGGGCACCGACAGCCTGGCCAACTTCGCCGAGATCGGCGTCGGCGCGTACGACGCCGTGCGGTGCGCCCATGACAACGACGGTTGCCGGGCGGGTTTGTCCGGCACGACGACGGCCGAACGCGCGTAGAGACAGCAGGAAGTGCGGTCCGCGAGGGGAGGGACGAAGCAGCGCGTGCCCCCTACGATGAGCCGCATGGGTGACGTACTGGCCGGATTTCATGCTGCCTGGGAGTTCGCGTCCGATTCCGTGCTCATCCGTTACGAACGGGGGATACGGACACCGAAGCTCTTCCAGGCGCTCGGCGAGCGCCGCGTTCCGCTGGCCGCGCTCGCGTCGGTGACACTCACGCCGGGGCGGCGCGGGACCGTGGTCCTGCACGCCGAGCCGCGGCCGGGCGCCGATCCGCTGATGGACGCGGCCGGCGGACAGCTCAAGGAGGGCTGCGACCCCTACCGGCTGGTGCTGCCCGCCGACCGCGAGGCCCTCGCCGGGCGCTGCGCCGACGAGCTGACCGCCCGGCTCACCGGGAGCGGGCCCGCCGACCGCCATCTGGTCGCCGCGCCCGAGCCGCCGCTCCACTTCAAGGCGTACGACGGCAAGGCGTCCTTCGACGGCGCCGCCGTGCGCTTCCGCTGGTCCTGGACCGGGGCGTCCTCGGCCAAGTGGAAGACGGGCGACCAGCACTTCCCGGTGGCCGCGCTGAGCGGGGTGGAGTGGCGCTCCCCGGAGTCCTTCGAGGGCCATCTGCGGCTGCTGCCGCGCGAGGGCTGCGGCGCGGCCGGTGCCGCCGCGGGCGCGGGGCAGCCGCCGCAGCCCGACCAGGACCCGGCGGCGGTGGTGTTCGGCCGCGGCTACGGGCCGGTGCACGAGTCGCTGCCGTTCGCGGCGGCGGTGCTGGCCGCGGTGCGGGTGGCCGCGCCCGCGCCCGCGCTGTCGGTCCCGGCGGCCCGCCGCGACCCCGCCGACATCGCGGAGCGGATCCGCCACCTCGGGGAACTGCACCAGGCGGGTCTGGTGACGGACGAGGAGTTCTCGGTGAAGAAGGCGCAACTGCTCGCCGAGCTGTGAGCCCGCCACCGGGCCGTACGGCCGGGGCGGGCCCCGCGGTTCAGCGGGCCCGGCTCCCGGCCGCCGCGTAGAAGCCGATCTTGCCGTCCAGCACGGCCAGGGTGTCCTGGAGTTCGGCGATCCGGGACAGCACGTCCCGGCGGGTCGCCTCCAGCAGCGCGAACCGCTCCCCGTACGTCTGCTCGCCCTGGCGCACCAGCTCCGCGTACCGCACCATGTCGGCCACCGGCATGCCGGTCCGCCGCAGCTTGCCGACCAGGTCGAGCCAGTCCAGGTCGCGGTTGCTGTAGCGGCGCTGGCCGGTGTGCGAGCGGTCGACGTGGGCCATCAGGCCGATCCGCTCGTACCAGCGCAGGGTGTGCGCGGTCAGCCCGGTGAAGGCGACGACCTCGCTGATGGTGTAGCTGTCCTGTCCGTCCGGGCGCGGACGCCGCCGCGGCTCGGCGCACAGGCCGGTGCTGGTGTCCTCGCTCTGCGGCGTCTCCCGGGTGGCCACGGCCGTGGTCTGCGTCACCGTCATGGTTCCCACGCTAGGGCCTTGGAGTGCGCTCGAAGCAAGGGCGGTCCCCCGGCCGGGCGGCAAAAGCGCGGGACACGGGCGGCCGGTGGTGACTAGCGTGCGAAGGCATGAGTCTCGTACGACGTGCCGAACCCGCGGACGCCGCCGAAGTGCTGCGGCTGCGCCAGGTGATGATCGACTCGCTGCCCGGTTCCGATCCGTCCACCGCGTGGCACCAGGAGTCCCTGCCCGCCCTGCGGGCCCGGCTGGGCGATCCGGGCGGCGGCTTCGCGGCCTTCGTCGTCGACCACCCCGAGCGGCCCGGAGCGCTGGCGGCGCTGGTGGCCGGGACGGTCGACTACCGCATCGGGAAGGCCGGCGACCCCACCGGCACGGTCGGCTTCGTCTTCAGCGTCGCCACCGACCCCGACGCCCGCAGGCGCGGGTACGCGCGCGCGTGCATGGACACGCTGCTGGAGTGGTTCCGCGAGCGCGGCGCGCGCCGCATCCAGCTCACCGCCTCCGCCGAGGCCGCCCCGCTGTACGCCTCGCTCGGCTTCCGTCCGAAGCCGGACCCGCTGCTGGAACTGCTGCTCTGAGACCGGGGCCCGCCTTTCCCGGCCGGGTCAGCCCGCGGTGCCGGGCTTGGTTCCCCAGACGTAGACGGCGTCGTGCAGGGCGAGCAGGTCCCACAGGGCCGCCGCGTCGCTCACCGTGAGGTTGACGCAGCCGGCCGAGCCGCCGCCGTCGTAGAGGTTGCCCGGGTGCCCGTGCAGGGCCTGCCCGCCGTCGAAGAACTGCGAGTACGGCATCGGGGCGTCGTCGTACAGCGAGGAGACATGGTCCTTGTCGCGCCAGTAGACGGAGTGCCAGCCGGGCCGGGTCTCCTGGGTGTCGCGGCCGGTGCGGATGGGCACCGGGCGGAAGTCGACGCGCGTGCCGGTCTGCACCCACAGCAGCTGCCGGTCCATGTCGACGCAGGTGACCCGGTAGCCGCGCACCGGGCAGTGGCCGGCCGCGTTGGGGTCGGCCGCGGCCTGCGCGGCGAGCATGTAGCGGTAGGTGGCCAGGTCCGCGTAGCCGTCGGTGCGGGGGACCTGGTGCGCGCTCTGGAAGGCGCGCACGGCCTCGCAGTCCGCCGGGGACTGGATCCCGTCGACGGGCAGGCCGAGGTACTGCTCCAGCGGCCGCTGGTAGGGGCCGGTCGGCGCGGTGCACTCGGCGGCCGCGCCGCCGGGAGCGGCGGCGGCGCCCGGCACGGCGAGCGCCACGCAGGCCAGCGCCGCCACCGTTGCGGTGGCGGCGCCGGATATGCGGATACGGGCAGGACCCACGGCGGAGACCTCCTGAGCGGAGCGGGCTTCTCCTGCCAGTGAAGCGCCGGGCCGCTCCGGCCGCCCTGGGGAGGGCGGCCGAACCGGTGAACGGGCCGGGGGTCAGGGCCGCCCGTCAGCGGGTCGGCGGACCGGCCGGTCAGTAGCCGTACGAGCAGTCCTTGCCCTTGCAGGGCTCGCCGCGCTCGTTGGAGAGACTGACGTCCACGGCGGTGGAGCCGCCGGTCACCCGGTAGGGGCCGGAGACCGGGTTGCCGGGCAGGACGTAGCCCTCGGGGACGGCCGTCTCGCGCAGGTAGTACTCGCCGGGCGGCAGGTCCTCGAAGGCGCAGTGGCCCGCGGTGTCGGTCGAGCAGCCGCCGCCGACCCGGGTGTCCGGGTCAGCGCCGGTGGTCTGGAGACCGGGGACGCCGTTGGTCTCGCGCCAGGTCTCGAACACGGCGCCCGCCAGCGGGCTGCCGTCCTTGCGGTCGGTCTTGGTCAGGTGGATGGCGCCGTTGCCGGGCGGGACGGTGGAGCGGGTGTCGGCGGCCACGGCCTGCACCCCGGCGTCCGCGTTGTCCTCGGTGAGGTGCAGCGGGCCGAACACATTCGGGTCGGGCAGGTCGTAGCCCTCGGGGGCCGCGGTCTCCCGCCAGTAGTACGTGCCCGTCTCGACCGTGACCGAGCAGCGGCCGTTGGTGCCCGTGGTGCAGGAGGTGACCTGGGTGTCCGGGTTGGCGCCCGTGGTCTGGAGACCGGGCTCGCCGTTGGTCTCGCGCCACAGCTCGAAGTCCGCGCCCTCCAGCACGTCACCGGTGCCAGCGTCCGTCTTGAGGATGCGCACCTCGCCGCTGACCGGCGGCACGGTGCTGCGGGTGTCCTTGGCCACGGCCTGCACGCCCTGCGCCGCGTTGTCGGCGGTGAGGGTCAGCGGGCCGAAGACGTTCGGGTCGGGCAGGTCGTAGCCGTCGGGGGCCGCGGTCTCCCGCCAGTAGTACATGCCGGTCGCCACGGTCACGCCGCAGCGGCCGTCGTCGCCGGTGGTGCAGGAGGTGACCCGGGTGTCCGGGTTCGTGCCGGTGGTCTGGAGACCGGGCTCGCCGTTGGTCTCGCGCCACAGCTCGAAGTCGGCGCCCGGCAGGGTGTCGCCGGTGGTCGCGTCGGTCTTCACGACCCGTACCTCACCGGTGGTCGGGCCGGTGCCGCCGCAGTCGGGCAGGTCGCCGTCGAAGGGGTAGGCGTGGAACTCCTGGCCGCCGCCGCCCGTCGCCGAGCTGGTGTGGGTGAGCGAACCGGTCGTGAAGAAACGGCCGTTGATGCCGGGCAGGGTGACGGTCGTCATCGACGCCTGGTCGCCCATGAGGAAGCTGCCCTGCATCTGGCCGGTGCCGCTGAGGTGGACCGTGGTCGCGTCCGGGAAGTTCCACAGCAGCCGCTCGCGGTAGGCGTTGAGCGGGTCGGTGCTGTCGTCGATGCCGCCGCTGTAGGTGTTGATGGTGCGGTCGCCGCCGACGATGTTGACCAGGACGGTGGCGTCGGCGGGGACGTTCTCGAAGACGATGCCCTGCTGGCCGCCGCCGGGCGCGGTCAGGTCGAAGTCGACGTTGAAGACCTGGAGCGAGGAGGTCCCGTCGCCCCGGAACACCGTCCGGGTGCCCTCGTTGACGGCGGTGCCGGTGGCCTGGCGGGGCTGGCCGCCGACGCGGGCGTAGCACTGGCTGGCCGCGGTGAGCTGGTTCCTGAGGGCCGTGTACGGCTGGGCGGCGGCCGGGTCGTGGACGAGTTCGCCGACGACCGTGCCGGACTCGGTGCCCGCGTAGCGCACGATGCCGCGCTCGCCGACGATCCCGCCGGTGGTCTCCAGCCGCTGGCCGGGCGCGATGGTGACATTGCCGCCGGTGGTCAGGAAGTCCGCGTCGGTGGGCGGCGGTACGCGCGAACCGACGCCGACGATGCCGAGGTTGTACAGGCTGCTGCCGGCCGGGTCCTTGTTCTGGTCGAAGTTGTCGAGGACGACGACCCGGCCCTCCGCCTCCGCGGCCCGGCCGCGCACCAGGAAGTCGTCGCCGACGAAGATGTTGATGGCGTTGTCGCGACCGGCGAGGGGCCCGTTGTTGATGCCGGGGAACGGGTTCGGGCAGGAGCCGGGGACGCACGGGCCGAGGCCGCCCGGCAGCGGCGCGGCGTGGGCGGGAGCCGCGCCGAGCCCGAGGGCGAGGGCGGGCGCCGCCGCCGCGGCCAGGGCCCAGGCGGTTCCGGTGGCACCGACGCGGGTACGCAGCGCGCCGAGGTGCTGGGAGAAGCGTTTCATGAGGGGCATGGTGGGCAGCCCCGGTGGCCGAACCGGTCGCGTGACACGTGCGGCTGATCGCATCTTGCGACGTTTCTCATTCGACCGGAGCACCACGGAGGGGTATTTGTCACACCGGTGGTCCGGATCCTGGGAGCGCGGCCCGGCCGCGTAGGCTCGGCGCATGTCGTTGAACAGCCTGGCGTCGATCGAGAACTGGCCGGTGCCCACCGCCGCGGCGGGCGTGGTCCGCGCGGACGGCACGGTCGTCGGCACCCACGGCCCCACGGGGCACCGCTTCCCGCTGGCCTCGGTGACCAAGCCGCTGGCCGCCTACGCGGTCCTCGTCGCCTACGAGGAGGGCGCCGTCGAGCTGGACGAGCCGGCCGGGCCGCCCGGCGCCACGGTGCGCCATCTGCTCGCCCACACCTCGGGGCTGGCCTTCGACGAGCACCGGGTGACGGCGCCGCCCGGTGAACGGCGGCTGTACTCCAACGCCGGTTTCGAGCAGCTCGGCGACCATGTGGCCAAGGCGACGGACATCCCCTTCGGGGAGTACGCGCGCCAGGCGGTCCTGGAACCGCTGGGCATGACCGCGACCGTCCTGGACGGCTCCCCCGCCAAGGACGGCGTCTCCACCGTCGAGGACCTGCTGCGCTTCGCCGCCGAACTCCAGGCCCCCCGCCTGCTGGACCCGCGCACGGTCGCCGGGGCGATGACCGTCCAGTACCCGGGCACCAAGGGCGTCCTGCCGGGCTACGGCCACCAGAACCCCAACGACTGGGGTCTCGGCTTCGAGATCCGCGACGCCAAGTCCCCGCACTGGACGGGCAGTTCCTCCTCGCCCCGCACCTTCGGCCACTTCGGCCAGTCCGGCACCTTCCTGTGGACCGACCCCGACGCGGGCGCGGCCTGCGTCGCCCTGACCGACCGCGCCTTCGGCCCGTGGGCGGTCGAGGCGTGGCCGGTCTTCACGGACGGGGTGCTGGCGGAACTCCGGGGCGTGTGAGGGGGCCTAACGTCCGCGCAGCTCCCACACCAGCACCTCGGCGGCGCCCACCGCCACCGCCGCCCGCTCGGCGTCGGCCGGGTCGGTGAGGCGGGCCGCGTCGCCCGGGGCCAGGAGGTGGCCGGACAGGCGCAGTTCGCCGCGCACGACGTGGACGTACACGTGCGGGGCGGACGGGAGCAGGGTGCGTCCGCCCGCGCGCAGCCGCAGGACGCGCAGGGTGGCGCCCGCCCCGGGCACGGGGTACGGGGTGTCGGCGGGCAGGGCGCGTACGGCCTCGTAGCGGGGCTCGCCGCCGGGGTGCGGCGGGGTCAGCCACATCTGGACGAAGGTCAGCGGGACGTCCGCGTCGTTGCGTTCGGTGTGGCGCACCCCGGCCGCGGCCGACAGGTGCTGGAGGTCGCCGGGGCGGATCACCGTGCGGCGGCCGGTGGAGTCGCGGTGGGTCAGTTCGCCCTCGACGACCCAGGTGACGATCTCGGTGTGGCTGTGCGGGTGTTCGGCGAAGCCCGCGCCCGGGGCCAGGTGCTCCTCGTTGCAGGCGATCAGGGCGCCGAGGCCGAGGTTGTCCGGGTCGTAGTGGGGGCCGAAGGAGAAGGCGTGCCGGGTGCTGATCCCGGCGCTCTCGTCGCCGCCCGGGTAGCGGTCCGCGGCGCGTCGTACGTCCGTGCTCACGCGCACCACCGTAGCCCCGCGGGACGGGACCGCGGGCCCCCGGTCCGACCCGCGGCACGCACGCACGTCCGGATAAGGCAGTCTTGTCCCCGTGCCCGAACCCGAGTCCCACCGCCCCGAAGCCGCCGCCCGCCCCGCCCACCGGCACTCCGCGACCCTGAAACGGCTGGAGAAGTCCTCCGGGTCGCTCGCCGCGCAGGCCATCGCGCGGATGGACGAATCGCTGCCGTGGTACCGGGCCATGCCACCGGAGAACCGGTCCTGGATCGGACTGGTGGCCCAGGCGGGCATCGCCGCGTTCACCGAGTGGTTCCGGCACCCCGACGCCCCGCAGGCGATCTCCACCGATGTGTTCGGGACGGCGCCGCGCGAGCTGACGCGGGCGATCACGCTGCGGCAGACCGTGGAGATGGTGCGCACCACCATCGAGGTCATGGAGAGCGCCATCGACGAGGTGGCCGCGCCCGGCGACGAGAACGTGCTGCGCGAGGCGCTGCTCGTGTACGCCCGGGAGATCGCCTTCGCCACCGCCCAGGTCTACGCCCAGGCCGCCGAGGCACGGGGTGCCTGGGACGCGCGCCTTGAGTCGCTGGTGGTGAACGCGGTGCTCAGCGGGGAGGCCGACGAGGGCGCCGTGTCGCGGGCCGCCGCGCTCGGCTGGAACTCCCCCGACCATGTGTGCGTGGTGCTGGGCACCGCGCCCGAGGGCGACTCCGAGCTGACCGTGGAGGCCATCCGGCGGGCCGCCCGGCACGCCAAGCTCCAGGTGCTCACCGGGGTGCTCGGCGACCGTCTGGTGGTGATCGCGGGCGGCGACGACAATCCGCTGGCCGTCGCCAGGTCGCTGATCGGGCCGTACGCGGCCGGGCCGGTGGTGGCCGGGCCGATCGTGCCCGACCTGCTGGCCGCCACCCGGTCCGCGCAGGCCGCCGCGGCCGGTCTGAAGGCCTGTTTCGCCTGGCAGGACGCGCCCCGCCCGGTGCTGGCGGACGATCTGCTGCCGGAGCGCGCCATCGCCGGGGATCCGAGCGCCCGGGAGCAGTTGGTAGAGGAGATCTACAGACCGCTGGAGGAGGCCGGGTCCGCGCTCCTGGAGACGCTGAGTGTCTATCTGGAGCAGGCGAGCAGTCTGGAGGGGGCGGCCCGGATGCTCTTCGTTCACCCGAACACCGTGCGCTACCGGCTCCGACGTGTGACTGACGTCACCGGATGGTCCCCCTCCGATGTACGATCCGCGTTCACGCTGCGGATCGCCCTGATCCTGGGGCGTCTGGCCGATGGAGATCCCCAGGCCTAGCCTTTTGTCGGGGGTCCACAAAACCCCTCCGTGTTCTTCGTCCCTGTCCTCACGGGCGGCCATGCCCGTCCCCAAGAGAGAGTGTGAGAGTGCTCGTACTCGTCGCTCCCGGCCAGGGCGCCCAGACGCCCGGCTTCCTGACCCCCTGGCTCGAACTGCCCGGTGCCGCCGATCGTGTGGCCGCCTGGTCGGACGCCATCGGCCTGGACCTCGTCCACTACGGGACGCAGGCCGACGCGGACGCCATCCGTGACACCGCGGTGGCGCAGCCGCTGCTGGTCGCCGCCGGGATCCTGTCGGCCGCGGCACTCGGTGACGTGGCACCCGATGCCGTCGCCGGGCACAGCGTGGGCGAGATCACCGCCGCGGCCTTCGCGGGCGTGCTGGGCGACACCGCGGCGCTGACCCTGGTCCGCCGGCGCGGGCTGGCGATGGCCGAGGCCGCCGCGATCACCGCGACGGGCATGTCGGCGCTGCTCGGCGGCGACCCCGAGGTCTCCGTCGCGCATCTGGAGAAGCTGGGCCTGACCCCGGCGAACGTCAACGGCGCGGGCCAGATCGTGGCCGCCGGGACGCTGGAGCAGCTCGCCGAGCTGGCCGAGAACAAGCCGGAGGGCGTGCGCAAGGTCGTGCCGCTGAAGGTGGCCGGTGCCTTCCACACCTCCCACATGGCCCCCGCGGTCGACCGGCTCGCCGAGGCCGCGAAGGCCCTGGAGCCGGGCGACCCGAAGGTCACCTACGTCTCCAACAAGGACGGCCGGGCCGTGACGAGCGGCGCCGAGATCGTGGAGCGGCTGGTCGGCCAGGTCGCCAACCCGGTCCGCTGGGACCTGTGCATGAAGACCTTCGAGGAGCTGGGCGCCACCGCGCTGATCGAGGTGTGCCCGGGTGGCACGCTGACCGGTCTGGCCAAGCGGGCGCTGCCCGGCGTGCGGACGCTGGCGCTGAAGACCCCCGACGACCTCGACGCGGCCCGCGAGCTCATCGCCGAGCACGCGAACGCCTGACGACCGAAGGAGCCGACGTTCATGTCGAAGATCAGGCCCAGCAAGGGCGCCCCGTACGCGCGCATCCTCGGTGTCGGCGGCTACCGCCCGACCCGGGTGGTGCCCAACGAGGTGATCCTCGAGAAGATCGACTCGTCCGACGAGTGGATCCGGTCGCGCTCCGGTATCGAGACCCGGCACTGGGCGGGCCCCGAGGAGACCGTCGCGGCCATGTCGATCGAGGCGGCCGGCAAGGCCGTCGCGGACGCCGGGATCACCCCCGAGCAGATCGGCGCCGTGGTCGTCTCGACCGTCTCGCACTTCAGCCAGACCCCGGCCGTCGCGACCGAGATCGCCGACCGGCTGGGCACGGACAGGGCCGCCGCCTTCGACATCTCGGCGGGCTGCGCGGGCTTCGGCTACGGCCTGACGCTGGCCAAGGGCATGGTGGTGGAGGGTTCCGCCGAGTACGTGCTCGTCATCGGCGTGGAGCGGCTGAGCGACCTGACCGACCTGGAGGACCGCGCCACGGCCTTCCTGTTCGGCGACGGCGCGGGCGCGGTCGTGGTCGGCCCCTCCCCGGAGCCGGCGATCGGCCCGACGGTCTGGGGCTCGGAGGGCGACAAGTCCGAGACGATCAAGCAGACCGTCCCCTGGGACCGCTTCCGCAGCGGCGACCTCGACGGTCTGCCCCAGGACAGCGAGGGCAACGTCAAGTTCCCCGCGATCACGCAGGAGGGCCAGGCGGTGTTCCGCTGGGCCGTGTTCGAGATGGCGAAGGTCGCCCAGCAGGCGCTGGAAGCGGCCGGGATCACCCCGGACGACCTGGACGTCTTCATCCCGCACCAGGCCAATGTGCGGATCATCGACTCGATGGTGAAGACCCTGAAACTGCCGGAGCACGTCACGGTCGCCCGTGACATCCGCACCACCGGCAACACCTCGGCCGCCTCGATCCCGCTCGCGATGGAGCGGCTCCTGGCGACCGGCGAGGCGAAGAGCGGCGACACCGCGCTCGTCATCGGCTTCGGGGCGGGTCTCGTCTACGCCGCTACGGTCGTTACCCTCCCCTAGGCACTCCGTGCCGGATCATGGGGTCCGGTACGGCACTGCCCCACCTGCCGCTGCCGCGGCGGGCGCCACACCCTCTGAACATCTACGAAGGAGCGCCGACATGGCCGCCACTCAGAAGGAGATCCTCGACGGTCTCGCCGAGATCGTGAACGAGATCGCCGGTATCCCCACCGAGGACGTCCAGCTGGACAAGTCCTTCACCGACGACCTGGACGTCGACTCGCTGTCCATGGTCGAGGTCGTCGTCGCCGCCGAAGAGCGTTTCGACGTCAAGATCCCGGACGAGGACGTCAAGAACCTCAAGACGGTCGGGGACGCCACCGACTACATCCTCAAGCACCAGAGCTGATCTACCGATCACTGCTGTGGGCTGATGCCCCGCCACCCGGCGGTGGCGCCGTTTTTGATCCTCGTTCCGTTGGAGAAAGAATTCCCGTGAGCCCGACCAATCGCACCGTGGTCGTCACCGGTATCGGCGCAACCACACCGCTGGGTGGCGACGCAGCCTCTACCTGGGAGGGTCTGATCGCCGGCAAGTCCGGGGTCAAGCCCCTCACCCAGGACTGGGCGGCCGAGCAGGCCGTCCGTATCGCGGCTCAGATCGCCGTCGAGCCGTCCGAGATCATCCCGCGTCCGCAGGCCCGCAGGCTGGACCGTTCGGCGCAGTTCGCGCTGATCGCCGCCCAGGAGGCGTGGCAGGACGCCGGTTTCTCCGGCAAGGCCGGCGAGGACGGCAGCGACGGCGCCGTCGACCCCGACCGGCTCGGTGCGGTCATCGCCTCCGGCATCGGCGGCGTGACGACCCTGCTGGACCAGTACGACGTGCTGAAGGAGAAGGGCGTACGCCGCGTCTCCCCGCACACCGTCCCCATGCTGATGCCGAACGGCCCCTCGGCCAACGTCGGCCTGCTCGTGGGCGCCCGCGCGGGCGTGCACACCCCGGTCTCCGCCTGCGCCTCGGGCGCCGAGGCCATCGGCTACGCCATCGAGATGATCCGTACCGGCCGGGCCGACGTGGTCGTCGCCGGCGGCACCGAGGCGGCGATCCACCCGCTGCCCATCGCCGCGTTCGGCAACATGATGGCGATGTCCAAGAACAACGAGAACCCCGAGACGGCGTCGCGCCCCTACGACGTCGCCCGGGACGGCTTCGTCCTCGGCGAGGGCGCGGGCGTGATCGTGCTGGAGTCCGCCGAGCACGCCGCCGCGCGCGGCGCCCGCGTCTACGCGGAGGCGGTCGGCCAGGGCATCTCCGCCGACAGCCACGACATCGTGCAGCCGGAGCCGGAGGGCCGCGGCATCTCGCACGCCCTACAGAACCTGCTGGACCGCAACGACCTGGACCCGGCCGAGATCGTGCACGTCAACGCGCACGCCACCTCGACGCCCGCCGGTGACATCGCCGAGCTGAAGGCGCTGCGGAAGGTGTTCGGCGACGACGCGGACCACATGGCGGTCTCCGCGACCAAGTCGATGACCGGTCACCTGCTCGGCGGCGCGGGCGGTGTGGAGTCGGTGGCGACCGTGCTGGCCCTGTACCACCGGGTGGCGCCGCCGACCATCAACCTCGACGACATCGACCCCGAGGCCGAGGCCAACGCGGACGTGGTCCGCGGCGAGGCGCGCAAGCTGCCGGTCGAGGGCCGGATCGCCGCGCTGAACGACTCGTTCGGCTTCGGCGGGCACAACGTCGTCCTGGCGTTCCGCACGATCTGAGGTCGCCCGGCACCGTCCGGGTGAACGGCTGCGGCCCGGACCCCGTCGGGGGTCCGGGCCGCAGCCGTCGCCGTTCGTCCGCGCCCGCCCGCCGGGCTCAGACCACCTGGTGGAGCCAGCGGACCGGGGCGCCTTCACCCGCGTAGCGGAACGGCTCCAGTTCGTCGTCCCAGGGCTTGCCGAGGAGCTTGGCGATCTCGGCCTCCAGATCGGTCTCGCCGCGCTGGGAGCGGGTCAGCGCGGCGCGCAGGCGGTCCTCGGGGATGAGGATGTCGCCGTGGATGCCGGTGACGGCGTGGAAGATGCCCAGCTCGGGGGTGCAGCTGTAGCGCTCGCCCTCGGCGCTCGCGCAGGGCTCGGCGGTGACCTCGAAGCGCAGCAGGTGCCAGCCGCGCAGCGCGGAGGCCAGCTTGGAGGCGGTGCCGGCCTGGCCCTGCCAGGAGAACTCCGAGCGCCAGGTGCCGGGGGCGGCCGGCTGGCGGATCCAGTCCAGGCTGACGCGGGTGCCGAGCACCCCGGCGACGGCCCACTCGACGTGCGGGCACAGCGCGCGCGGCGCGGAGTGCACGTACAGAACTCCACGTGTCGTCACCGGGACCTCCGGGCAGAGCGGGGAAGGGGGCGGGCGGGCGGCAGTGGCGCGGGGCCACGTTGAGGGCGAGGCTACCGTGCGACGGGCCGGGGAGTGTGACGTACGGTCGGTCCCGGGGCCTGGAAACACCCGCCATTCACCCGGGGGGACGCTTGTACGGGTGTGCGCCGTCACATCGGGTGAGGCTGGGAACCCTCAGGCGTTGTTCTGGAAGGGACCACCGCACGACGACCGAGGGGAAGACCGGCATGCCCAAGCGAAGTCACCGGCTGCGGGCCGCCCATGCCGTCGTGGCGGCCGCCGTACTGACCGCGGCGGGCTGCGACGCGGCCGGTGCGGGCGCCTCCGGCGGGCGGGAGGCGGGCACCGCGGCCGGCCGGTCCGCGTCGCCCGCGCCGGTGTGGAACACCCGTCCGGATTCCATCGCCGCGGTGGGCGACTCCATCACCCGCGGCTTCGACGCGTGCATGGTGCTGACGGACTGTCCGGAGGTCTCCTGGGCGACGGGCAGCGACGCGGGTGTGGACAGCCTGGCCGTGCGGCTGCTCGGGGTGACCGGGGCGGCGCAGCGCAGCTGGAACGACGCGGTGACCGGTTCCCGGATGGCCGATCTGCGCGCGCAGATGGAGCGGGCGGTGCTGCACCGGCCGGAGCTGGTGACGGTGATGGCCGGGGCGAACGACGCGTGCCGGGACTCCACCGGCCAGATGACGCCGGTGGCGGACTTCCGCCGTCAGTTCCAGTCCGCCCTGACCGCCCTGCGGCAGGCGCTGCCGAAGACGGAGGTGTACGTCTCCAGCGTGCCGGACCTGAAGCGGCTGTGGTCGCAGGGCCGGACCAACGCGCTGGGCAAGCAGGTCTGGAAGCTGGGCATCTGCCCGTCGATGCTGGGCGACGCGGACGCGCTGGACGCGGCGGCCACCCAGCGGCGGGACACGGTGCAGGCCCGGGTGGTGGAGTACAACAAGGTGCTCGCCGAGGTGTGCGCGAAGGACCGCCGCTGCCGCTTCGACGGCAACGCGGTCTTCGACTACCGGTTCGGCACCAAGCAGTTGAGCCACTGGGACTGGTTCCACCCCAGCCGCAACGGCCAGGCCAGGCTGGCGGAGATCGCCTACCGCACTGTCACGGCCACAGATCCGTGACCTAGGGTTCCCCCATGAACGAACTTTTCAGCACACTTTCCGACGGCACGCCGGTGCACCGCTGGACACTGGAGCGGGCCGGGGTGCGGGTGCGGGTGCTGTCCTACGGCGGGATCGTGCAGTCGGCCGAGATCCCGGACCGGGACGGGCGTACCGCGGACGTGGTGCTGGGCTTCCCCTCGGTGGACGGCTACCTCGCCCATCCGGAGCCGTATCTCGGCGCGCTGATCGGGCGGTACGCCAACCGGATCGAGGGCGGCCGCTTCGCCCTGGACGGGCGGACGTACACGGTCACGCCGAACGAGGGGGCCAACACGCTGCACGGCGGCGCGCGCGGCTTCGACAAGCGGGTGTGGGACGCGGAGCCGGTCGAGCACGGCGTACGCCTGTCCCGGGTCAGCCCGGACGGCGAGGAGGGCTTCCCGGGGCGGCTGGAGACCTCGGTCACCTGCACCCTGGACGCGTCGGGCGCCCTGCACCTGGCCTACGAGGCCGTCACGGACGCGCCGACCGTGCTCAACCCGACCAATCACTCCTACTGGAACCTGTCCGGGGCCGCCTCCGGGACGCCCGCGACCAAGCACACACTGCGCCTGGCCGCCTCCCGGTACACCCCGGTCGACGCGCGGCTGATCCCGGCGGGCGACGCGGCGGACGTCACCGGCACCCGCTTCGACTTCCGCGCGCCGCGCACGGCGGGCCCCGGCTACGACCACAACTTCGTCCTGGACAAGGGCGTCACCGCGGGCCCCGAGGAGGCCGCCGAGCTGTACGACGCTGAGTCCGGGCGGGTGCTGACGGTGGCCACCACCGAGCCGGGTCTCCAGGTCTACACCGCCGACCACCTGGCCGCGGGGCCGTTCGCGTCCGGCGCCGGGATCGCCCTGGAGACCCAGCACTTCCCCGACTCCCCCAACCGCCCCGGCTTCCCCAGCACCGTGCTGCGCCCGGGTGAGGTGTTCCGCTCGGAGACGGTGTACGGCTTCTCGGTGCGCTGAGTCCCGGTGCGCTGAATCGCGGTACGCCGGTCCTGGTGCGCCGACCGGGCGGGCCGCCGCGCGTCCGGGCGCGGGGCCACGGGCGTCGGGCCACGAGCCACGGGCCCCGGTCCAGGGGTCAGGTCCCGGGCCGGGGCGGTACGCGGGGGAACCCGTCCCGGCCCCGACCCTAGTCGCGCCGGCCCCCGCGCCGTCCGGCACCCCGGCGCCCGGCCGCAACCTCGTACGAACCCTTCACATCTACGCGGTCTTCACCTCCGCGCCGGTCATGCGCGGCCGGGCACCGCCGCCACGACCTCCACCTCGATCAGCGCCTCGGGCCGGAACAGCCGGGGCACCTCGACGGTCATGCTGGTGGGCGGGGTCCCGGTGAGGTGGCGCCCGCGCACGGCGGCGTACTCGGCGATGCCGCCGATGTCGGTCAGATAGGTGCGGATGCTGATGACGTCCGCCAGAGCCGCGCCGTGCGGCTCCAGCAGCGCGGCGAGGGTCTCGAAGATCCCCTGGCTCTGCTCGGCGAGCGTGGCGCCCTCGGCGATCTGGCCGGAGACGAACAACAGGGCCCCGCCGCCGGCCTGTTCGACCCGGGCGACCTGGGAGTAGTAGGGGCTCAGCGGCTGCGGGGCGCCGGCGGGGCTGTCCAGGGTGATCTGCACGGTGGTGCTCCTCAAGCGGGGATGCGGGTACGGATCCGGGCGGCGGCCCGGGAGAGGTCGGCGGCGGCGAGGGCGGGTTCGTCCTCGGCGGCCCGCCGGTAGGCGTCCGACGCCGCCCGGACGACGGGGAGTTCGGCGCGGGCGGTGGCGAGCGCCAGGTCCTTGACGGCCAGGGCGGTGGTGAAGCGGGCGTCGGCGGAGAAGGCGCGGGCGACGGCTCCGGCGAGCGGTCCTGCGGCCAGCGCGCGCCGGGCGGTGTCCTCGTCGAGGCCGAGGGCGTCGGCGAGCCGCAGCGCCTCGGCGACCAGCGCGACACCGCCGACCGCGGCGGTGTTGAGGACGAGTTTCAGGGCGGCGCCCGTGCCGGAGGGGCCGGTGCGGGTGACGGTGCCGAGGTGCGACAGGACGCGTTCGACTCCGGTGCTGTCGCCGCCCGCGAGGATGCCGAGACGGCCCTCGGCCGCCCGGTCGGTGCTGCCCATGACCGGGGCGTCCACGAGGCGGGCCCGGCCGTCCAGACGGGCGGCGAGCGCGTGCACCGCGTCCGGTCCGACCGTCGACATCTCCACCCAGTGGGCACCGGCGGGCAGCGCAGGCAGCACCGCGTCGGCGACCTCGGCGAGCGCGTCCGGACCGGTGAGCATCGTGATCACCACATCGGCGTCCCGGACCGCGTCGGCGGGGCCCTCGGCGGCGCGGGCGCCCTCGGCGGCCAGCGGGGCCGCCCTGGCCGCCGTGCGGTTCCAGACGGTCAACGGGTGCCCGGCCGCCAGGAGCCGGCGGGCCATGGGCGTGCCCATGCTGCCGAGCCCCAGGAAGGCGATCTTCTCGTTCTGCTCCATGACGCCGACGCTAGGGCGGCCCGGGGGATGCGACAAGCGAATGTCTAGCATGACTGCCATGCCGAACCCGCATGATTCTGCCGCGCCCGGTCCGGGCCCCGGCCCTGGCCCCGAGGGTGCCGTCCCCGATCTGTCCACGCTCTGGCTGCGGGTGTTCCTGGAGGTGGCCCGGCACGGCTCGTTCACGGTGGCGGCGCGGGACCTGGGCTGGACCCAGTCGGCGGTGTCCCGGCAGATCTCCGCGCTGGAGTCGGCCCTCGGCGGCGGGCCGCTGTTCGACCGGCTGCCGCGCGGGGTGCGGCTCACCGAGGCGGGACAGGTGCTCGTGCCGTACGCGCGGGCCGTCGCCGAGTCGCTGCGCGGCGCCGTGCGCGAACTGACGGCGCTGCGCGAAGTGGCGGGCGGGCGGCTGCGGTTCGGCGCGTTCGCCTCGGCCGACGTGGCGCTGGTGCCGTGGGCGCTGGCCGCCTTCCGGGCCCGCCATCCCGGTGTGCGGATCTCCCGGGAGGAGGGCCTGACCCCCGGCCTGCTGGACCGGCTGGGCGCCGGGCACCTGGACCTCGCGGTGGTCTCGACCACCGGTGAAGCCCCGCTGGAGGCGTACACGCTGCACCATCTGCTCGACGAGCCGCTGTACGTCGCCGTACCGGCCGGGCATCCGCTGGCGGGGCGCCCGGGACCGGTGCGGCTGCGCCGCTTCGCGGACGCCGACTGGGTGTCGGGCGGCCCCCGCCCGGAGGGCACCCTGCTCGACGCGGCGCTGCGCGCGGGCTTCCGCCCCCGGGTGGCCCATGTGGTCGCCGAGTGGACCGCCAAGCAGGGGTATGTGGCCGCCGGTCTGGGCGTGGCCCTGGTCCCGGCCCTCGCCGCCGCCTCCGTACGCCCGGACGTCGCCCTGCTCCCGCTGTGCGCGCGGGACACCCCCGCCAGGGCGGTCTACGCCGCGACCGCCCCCGGCCACTCGCTGTCCCCGGCCGCCCGCGCCTTCCTGGGGGCCCTGCGGGAGGCGGCCGCGACGGTGCTGGAGGCGCCGGGGGCGACCGGGGCCGCGGGAGCCTAGGTGTGCTGTCCGGCCGGTACGGGGGCCGGGCGCCGGGGCCGGGTCAGGGGCGGGGGTGGCTGCGGGCGCCCGGGGCCGGTTCGGTGTCCGGGGTGCCGGTGGTGTGACCGTGGGCGGGGGCGGGGCGGCCGTCCACGGGAGCGGCGTTGCCGTCGTCGCCGGTGCCGGGGTCGCCGGTGCTCCCGTCCGGCTCCGTCTCCTCCCCCAGGAGGTCGCGGGCGAGCAGGGTCGCACCGGCGACCGCGCCCGGCATCAGGAGGACGGCGACGAAGGGGACGAGGAAGGCGAGGCCGAGCGGGGTGCCGAAGCCCCAGACGAGGGTCTTGCGGGAGCGCAGGAGCCCGAGCCGGGCGCGGAGTCCGACGTCCCGGCGCTGGAGGGCGACGGCGGCCAGTTCCTCGGTGAGGAAGAAGCCGGTGACGAAGAAGCCGATCACCGGGACCGCCGTCTGCCCGACGAACGGCAGGAAGCCCAGGGCGAAGAGCAGCACGGCCCACAGCGCCGCCCGGATCAGGACCCGCAGGCTGTCGCGGGCCGAGATCCACAGCTCGCGCCAGAGCGGCAGGCCGGACTCGGGCGCCGTGCCGTCCGGGGAGACGTCCCGGTCGACCTGCTCGGAGAGGCTGTCGTAGAAGGGCTGGCCGATGAGCAGGGTGACGGCGGTGAAGGTGACGACGGCCAGCAGCAGGCCGAGAGCGAACAGCACGGCCGTCAGGAAGCCGCGGAAGAGCCCGAGCCAGGGGCCGGGCCAGCCGTCGGCGAAGGGGGTGGCCCAGCCGACCGCGTCCGCGCCCCACAGGGCGAGCGCGGTGAGCGCGGCGGCGTACAGGACGAGGGTGATCAGGCCGGGGAGCAGGCCGAAGCCGTACGACCGCCCGTGCCGGGCCACCCATCGCTGGCCCTTCAGGAGATACCCGAAGCCCACCCCAAGATCACGCATGCGCACACTGTAGCGACGGCGGCGGCCGCACCCCACGTCCAGAGGTACGACCGCCGCCGCCCTGGGCAACGAGCCGGTTCAGGCCAGCGTCACGGTCACGTCGCCGCGGGTGGCCTTCGAGTACGGGCACACCTGGTGCGCCTTCTCCACCAGGCTCTTCGCGGTGGCCGCGTCGACGTTCGGGATGGCGGCCGAGATCTCGACGATGATCCCGAAGCCGTCGTCGTTCTTGCCGATGCCGACCTTCGCGGTGACGGTCGAACCGGAGATGTCGGCGCCCTCCTGGCGGGCGACGACACCGAGAGCGCCCTGGAAGCAGGCGCTGTACCCGGCGGCGAACAGCTGCTCGGGGTTGGTGCCGGCGCCGCTGCCGCCCATCTCCTTGGGCGGGTTGACGACGATGTCGAGCCTGCCGTCGTCGGTGGCGACCCGGCCGTCGCGTCCGCCCTCGGCGGTGGCGACGGCGGTGTACAGGACGTCGGACTGCTGGATGGCCATGGCTGCGTTCCTCCTCGGTCCGCGGCGACTCGCGCCCACGATCGCCCACGGTTTCGGAAAGAAGTTACCGCATGTCGGAAACCGAGGGAATGCCGGCCGGGCGCGGGCCGCCCGCGCGGTTCAGAGCTTGACGATCATCTTCCCGGTGTTGTCGCCGCGCAGCACGCCGAGGAACGCCTCCAGGGTGTTCTCCACCCCTTCGACGACCGTCTCGCGGTACTTCAGCTCGCCCGAGCGCACCCACGGGCCGACCTCCTCGACGAACCGCGGCTGGAGGTCGTAGTGGTCGCCCACGAGGAAGCCCTCGATACGGCCGCGGGTCTGGATCAGCCGGGCCATGTTCCGCGGGCCGGGGGCGGGCTCGGTGTTGTTGTAGACCGAGATGGCCCCGCAGACGGCGATACGGCCGTCCCGGTTCAGGGAGCCGATGGCGGCCTCCAGGTGGTCGCCGCCGACGTTGTCGAAGTAGACGTCGATGCCGTCGGGGGCGGCGGCGCGCAACTGCTCGGCCACGGGGCCGTTCTTGTAGTTGAAGGCCGCGTCGAAGCCGTACTCGTCGACGAGCAGCGCGACCTTCTCGTCCGACCCGGCCGAGCCGATGACCCGCGCGGCGCCCTTCAGCCGGGCGATCTGCCCGACCTGGCTGCCCACGGCACCGGCCGCGCCGGACACGAAGACGATGTCGCCCTCCTTGAAGGACGCGGTGCGCAGCAGTCCGGCGTAGGCGGTCAGACCGGTCATGCCGAGCACACCGAGGTACGTCGACAGCGGCGCGGCCTGCGGGTCGACCCTGACGGCCTGGGCGGCGTCCACAGCCGCGTACTCCCGCCACCCGGCGAAGTGCAGGACGTGGTCACCGGGGCTGATCCCCTCGGCGCGCGAGACGACGACCTCGCCGACGGCGCCGCCCTGGAGCGGCTTGTCCAGCTCGTACGGCGCCACGTACGACTTCGCGGCACTCATCCGGCCGCGCATGTACGGGTCCACGGAGAGGTACTCGTTCCGTACGAGGACCTGGCCCTCGCGGGGTTCCGGCATCGGGGACTCCACCAGGGCGAAGTCCTCGGGCTCCGGCCAGCCGACGGGGCGGCTGAGCAGGTGCCATGCGCGGTTGACGGCGGGCAGTGCGGGGGTGTCGGTCACGGTGCGCCTCTCCTCGGTGGGGGGCTCCGCCCGGTGCGGCCGGGCGCGGAAGCGAGATCTTTCAGGTTCTGAAACAACCATGCGCCTGAATATTTCAGGTTGTCAAGTAACGCGGTACCCTGGACCCCATGGCACCGACTCCCCCGCCCGCCCGCCGCCCCGACGCCCTGACCATGGAGGTCGTCGAGCTGATCGGTGACGTGGTGGCGCGGTTCTACGAGGACTACGAGGAGGCCGCGGGCGAGCACGCGCTGACCGGCCCGCAGGCGCGGCTGCTGAGCCTGCTGTCCCTGGAGCCGCTGCCGATGCGCAAGCTCGCGCAGCGGCTGAAGTGCGAGCCGTCGAACGTGACGGGGATCGTGGACCGGCTGGAGGCGCGCGGGCTGGTGGAGCGGCGGCCCGACCCGGACGACCGGCGGGTGAAGGTGGCGGCGGCCACCGAGCAGGGCCGCCGGGTGGCCCGGGACCTGCGGGAGGGGCTGCGCTTCGCGCGCGAGCCGCTGGAGGGCCTGAGCGACGCGGAGCGCCGGGCGCTGCGGGATCTGCTGCGCAGGATGCTGGGCGGCGGCTCGACGGACTGAGCCGGTCCGGCCGGTGGCCGGGAGAAACACGAAGGCGAGGAGAACATTCTCCTCGCCATGCTCAATTTATAGCGCACCGGGGGGCTTGCGGCAAGGCCCCCGTCATGCCGCACAATCGACGGCCGAGCCCACGACCTGCGGAAACGAGGGCGATGTGGGCCGGTGCGTGCGGCGGGCCACGCCGCCCGGGAGGTGTCGCCATGACCGAGCAGTACGTCCTGGATCTCCAGGAGATCCACGCAGGAGAGGCAGGGCAGCGGACAGGAGGGGCGGGAGGCGCCGAGTTCGACAGGACGGCCGCCCTCGTCGGGGGCAAGGCCGCGGGCCTGGGCCGGCTGGCCGGGATCGAGGGCGTCCGCGTACCGGGCGGATTCTGTGTGACGACGCACGCCTTCCGGCGCGTCCTGGCGGCGGCGCCCTCGCTCGGCGGCCTGCTCGACCGGCTGGCGCGCCTCGGCCCGGACGACGGAGAGGCGGTCCGCGCGCTCGGCGCGGAGATCCGCCGGACCGTCGAGGGGACCGCCGTCCCGGACGACATCGCGGAGCCGATCATCCGCGCGCTCGCCCGCGACGGCGAGGGCACCGCCTACGCGGTCCGCTCCAGCGCGACGGCGGAGGACCTGCCCACGGCGTCCTTCGCGGGCCAGCAGGACACGTATCTGAACGTCGTGGGGACCGAGGCGGTGCTCGCGCACATCAGCCGGTGCTGGGCCTCGCTCTTCACCGAGCGGGCCGTCGTCTACCGCCGTCGGCACGGCATCGACCACTGCGGGGTGCGCATGGCCGTGGTGGTGCAGCGGATGGTCTTCCCGCGGGCGGCGGGCGTCCTGTTCACCGCCGACCCCGTGACGGGCGACCGGCGGGTCGCCACCGTGGAGGCGGCGTTCGGCCTCGGTGAGGCGCTGGTCTCCGGGGCGGTGAACCCGGATGTGTTCCGCGTACGGGACAACGAGGTCGTCAGCGAGACGACCGGCGCCAAGGAGCGTGCCGTGCATGCCCTGCCGGGCGGCGGTGTGCGCGAGGAGGCGGTCGCCGCGGAGCTGCGGGAGCGGCCCGCGCTGACGCGGGCCGAGGCCGTCCGGCTCGTCCGGCTGGGGCGGCGGATCGAGGAGCGCTTCGGCTGCCCGCAGGACATCGAATGGTGCCTGGCCGACGGGGAGTTCCAGATCGTGCAGAGCCGGCCGGTCACGACGCTGTTCCCCGTACCCGGGGACACGGGGCACGAGGAACAGCGGACGGACGGGACGGACGGAACGGACGGGACGGACGGGACGGACGGAACGGACGGGACGGACGGGACGGACGGGACGGACGGGACGGACGGGACGGACGGGACGGACTACCGCGTCTACGTCTCGGTCGGCCACCAGCAGATGATGACCGACCCCATGAAGGCGCTGGGGCTCTCCGTGTGGCGGCTGACGGCCATGGTGCCGATGCGGGTCGCGGGCGGCAGGCTGTTCGTCGATGTGACGCCGCGGCTGGCCTCGCCCGCGAGCCGCGGCGCCCTCCTGGACCTGATGGGCCGGGGCGATCCGCTGGTCAGGGACGCGCTGGAGACCGTCCTGGCACGCGAGGGCGAGCGCGTCGCCCTGGCCGCGCCGTCCCCGGCGCCGGGCTCCGCCGGGACCGCTCCGGCGCGCGCCGGGACCGCCCCGCCGCCGCTGGAGACCGATCCGGCCGTCGTCGCCGGGCTGATCGCGCGCAGCGAGGCGTCCGTCGCCGCCCTGCGGCGCGAGATCCGGACGAAGAGCGGACCGGAGCTGTTCGACTTCCTGCTCACGGCCTTCGAGGAGCACAAGCGGGTCCTCAGCGATCCGCTGAGCATCCGGGTGATCATGGCGGGGATGGAGGCCACCTGGTGGCTCAACGACAAGCTGGCGGAGTGGCTCGGTGAGACGAACGCCGCCGACACGCTCACCCTGTCCGCACCCGGCAACATCACCTCGGAGATGGGTCTGGCCCTGCTCGACGTCGCGGACGTGATCCGGCCGTATCCGGAGGTGGTCGCCTGGCTGCGGGACGCCCGGGACGAGGACTTCCCGGACGGGCTGGACGAGGTCGCGGGCGGCGCCGAGGCGCGCGCGGCCGTCGAGGGCTATCTCGACCGGTACGGCATGCGCTGCGTCGGCGAGATCGACCTCACCAGGCCGCGCTGGAGCGAGCGCCCCACCGCGCTCGTCCCCGTACTCCTGGACCACGTACGGAACTTCGGGCCGGGGGCCGCCGCGCGGCGTTTCGAGGAGGGGCGCCGGGCCGCGCGGGAGAAGGAGCAGGACGTGCTGGCGCGGCTGCGGGCGCTGCCGGACGGTGAGCGCAAGGCCGCCGAGACCAAGCGGATGATCGACCGGGTCCGGACCTTCATCGGGTACCGGGAGTACCCGAAGTACGGGATCATCAGCCGCTACTTCCTCTACAAGCAGGCCCTGCTGGAGGAGGCCGGGCGCCTGGTCCGGGACGGGGTGCTCACCGCGCGGGAGGACGTGTACCACCTGACGTTCCAGGAGTTCGCCGACGCGGTGCGCACGCGCCGGGTGGAGCCGGGGCTCGTGCGGCGGCGCGAGGAGGAGTTCCGCTCGTACGGCGCGCTGACGCCGCCGCGGGTGCTGACCTCGGACGGCGAGTGCGTCACCGGGGAGTACCGGCGCGGGGACGTGCCGGACGGTGCGCTGACCGGTCTGCCGGTCTCCGCCGGGACCGTGGAGGGGCGGGCCCGGGTGGTCACGGACCTCGCCGGGGCCGCACTGGAGGCGGGCGACATCCTGGTCACCGCGTACACGGACCCCAGCTGGTCGCCGCTGTTCGTCGGTGTCGCGGGCCTGGTGACGGAGGTGGGCGGTCTGATGACCCATGGCGCCGTGATCGCCCGGGAGTACGGTCTGCCCGCCGTGGTGGGGGTGGACGGCGCCACCCGGCTGATCCGGGACGGGCAGCGGATCCGGGTGCACGGGAGCGGGGGGTACGTGGAGATCCTCGGCTGACCGGCCGCCGCACCGGTCGCGGGGCCGCCGTCCCCTATGTGCACCACCCCTATGTGCACCACCACAGGAAGCGGTTGCAGGTGTGGGTCGGGGACGGGCTGGGCGGCGGCGGGGCCGGGGCGGAGGACGCCGGGGCGGGCGGGGACTGCGGGTCCTGCGGGGTCGCCCGGGGTGACGATCCGTCACCGGTGGAGCCGCCGGGGCCGGTCACCGCGCCCGCCGGGGAGGTCGGCACGCCCGCCGAGCGCGACGCGCTCGGGTCCGCTCCCGGGGAGCGGTCCGGCGCGGAGGCGGACGGGTCGGCCCGGTGGGAGGCCGAGGCCGTCGCCGAGGCCGTCGTGGTGTGCGCACCGGCCGCGTCGGCGGTCGCCGCGCCGGACGGCCGGGCCGTGCCGTCGTCGGCCGGACCGGTGTGGGCGCTGTCGGCCGCCGGGTCGCCCGCCGCTTCCGGGCCCGAGCCGGACAGCCCCGGCAGGCCGGGCGCGTCCGAGCCCAGCTCGGCCAGGCTCAGCCCGCCGGCCGCCAGGACGAAGCCCGCGGTGACCAGCAGGACCCTCCGGCGGCGCCTGCGGTGCGCCGCCGCCTTGCGGGCGCGCCGGCCGGCGGAGGGGTCGTGGTCGGCGGAGGAGCCGCGCCCGCCGGTGCGGGCGCCGTTGCGGTCGGCGGCGGCAACGATGTCATCGCCGTGGGCGGCGTCGCCCGCGCGTTCCGTGCTTCCGGCGTTCCCGGCACTTCCGGCGCTCCCGGCATCCGCCGCAGGCTCGTACCGGTGCCCGTACGCGAACTCGTGCGGCCGGGCCGGGGGTTCGGGTTCCCGTGCGTACACCGGGGCGGTTTCGGCCGGGGTGCCGCACCCCGGACAGGCGAGGGCGCCGTTGAGATGCCGTCGGCACGGGTGGCAGTAGTTCATGACGCGGGAAGACTAAGTTCCGGGCGGGGCGCGTTCCTAGGGGCGTCTGTGAAGGTTCCGTGGGGGATCGAGAGAACTCCCGGACGGCACGCCGGAACCGATCCCCGTCCGCCCCATTGACACTGCCCGCGCCGCGTCCTTACTGTCACGCCAGCATTTCGAACGTGTGTCGAAATATCGAACAACAGGACCGCACCGGCACGCGCGCCACCGCCGGAGACGGTCGAGCCGTCGCGATCAGCTGAGGGGCAACCGCCGTGCGCATCACCGGAATCAGCACACACGTGGTCGGGACGCCGTGGCGCAACCTGACCTATGTCCAGGTGCACACCGACGAGGGGATCACGGGGGTCGGCGAGACCCGCATGCTGGGCCGCACCGACGCGCTGACCGGCTATCTGCGCGAGGCCGAGGCCAACCACATCCTCGGCTCCGACCCGTTCGCGGCCGAGGACCTCGTCCGCCGGATGAAGTACGGCGACTACGGCCGCGCCGGTGAGATCGTCATGTCCGGCATCGCCGTCGTGGAGATGGCCTGCTGGGACATCAAGGGCAAGGCGCTGGGCGTGCCGGTGTGGCAGTTGCTCGGCGGCAGGGTGACGGACCGGGTCAAGGCGTACGCCAACGGGTGGTACACGACCGAGCGGACCCCAGAGGCGTACCACAAGGCCGCGCAGGGGGTCATGGCGCGCGGGTACCGGGCGCTGAAGATCGACCCGTTCGGCACCGGGCACCTCGAACTGGACCACGAGCAGACCTGTTACGCCGTCTCGCTGATCGAGGCCGTACGGGACGCCATCGGCCCGGACGCCGAGCTGATGCTGGAGATGCACGGCCGCTTCTCGCCCGCCACGGCCGTCCGGCTGGCCCGGGAGATGGCGCCGTTCCGGCCGGCCTGGCTGGAGGAACCGGTGCCGCCGGAGAACCTGAAGGCGCTGGCGAAGGTCGCCGCGAAGGTGGACGTGCCGGTCGCCACCGGCGAACGCATCCACGACCGGATCGAGTTCCGCGAACTGCTGGAGAGCCAGGCCGCCGACATCCTCCAGCCGGACGTCGGCCATCTGGGCGGCATCTGGGAGACCCGCAAGCTGGCGGCGACCGCCGAGACGCACTACACGCTGGTGGCCCCGCACAACGTCGGCGGCTCCGTGCTGACCGCCGCCTCCCTCCAAGTCGGTTTCACCACACCCAACTTCAAGATCCTCGAACACTTCAACGACTTCGCGGACGCGGAGATCAAGAAGGTGGTCAGGGGCGCCCCGCAGGTGGACCCGGAGGACGGCTGCTTCCACCTCTCCCACGCGCCCGGCCTCGGCGTGGAGCTCGACATCGAGGCGGCGGCCGAATTCCCGCAGCAGCAGGCGCGGTTCGACCTGTGGGCCGAGGGCTGGGAGACGCGCAGGCCCAAGGGCACGGGCGGGGACACCGGCCGGGCCGGTTCCGGGGGCGGCGCGTGAGCGGCGCCGTCGTCGTCGAGGCGCCGGGCGAGCACCGAGTCGTGCGGCACACGCCCCGCCCGCCGGGGCCCGGCGAGGCCCTGGTCGCGGTGCACGCGGTCGGCCTGTGCGGCAGCGACCTGGAGGTGTACCGGGGCAACCGCCCCGCCGCGTACGTCCGTTACCCGCTGACACCCGGCCACGAGTGGTCGGGCACGGTGCGCGCGGTGGGCGCCGGAGTGCCCGCGGCGCTGACCGGGCGCAAGGTGGTCGGCGAGGGGTTCCGCAACTGCCAGGTCTGCGACCGCTGCCACGCGGGCGAGACCACGCTGTGCGCCGCCGGGTACGAGGAGACCGGCTTCACGCTGCCCGGCGCGATGGCGGCCACGCTCACCCTGCCGGCCCGGCTGCTGCACGTCCTGCCGGACGGCGCCGACCTCACCGCCGCCGCCCTGCTGGAGCCCGCCGCGTGCGTGGCCGCCGCCGCGCTGAAGGCGGACGTGCGGCCGGGCGAACGGGTCGCCGTGGTGGGCACCGGCACGCTCGGCCTGCTCGCCGTGCAGTTCCTGCGGGCGGTCTCCCCGGCCGAGCTGGTGACGGTGGGCCTGCACACCGAACGGGCCGAACTGGCGGAGGCGTTCGGCGCCACCGGCTTCCGTACCGCGGACGATCCGGCGCTCCCGGACGGCTTCGACGTGGTCGTGGAGGCGGCCGGATCGGCGGACGCGGCCCGGCTCTCCGCCTCGCTCCTGCGGCGCGGCGGCCGGCTGGTGCTGACCGGCCTCCCGGCACCGGGCGCGGCCGGCCTCGACCCGGCCGGCCTGGTGGTACGGCAACTGGAGGTGCGCACCGTCTTCGGGGCACCGCCGGGAGCCTGGGCGCACGCCGTGCGGATGTTCACCGCCCGCCTGCTCGACCCGCTGCCGCTGGTCACCCATGAACTCCCGCTCACCGAGTTCGCGCGCGCCGTCGGCCTGGCCGGGTCCGGCGACCCCCGGGTGGGCAAGGTGCTGCTCCGCCCCTGAGCCCGCTCCTGGCCCTGGCCCTGCCTCTGACCTCGGCCCCCGCCTGGCCCTGGCCTCCGCCCCGGCCGTACGCGGGGCGCGCACCGCCCCGCTCCTTCGCTCTCCCTTTCCGTCGCTCTGCACGCCCCGAACCGCGAACGCCGTCCGGCATACCGGACGCACGGTTCGCACGAACCCGGAGGACAGCCCGTGACCGACGCTTCCGCCACGGCGGCCCGCAGGCCCGGTGAACCGGCGCTCACCGCGCTCGACCTGGCCGCCCCCGACCCCGACCCCGCCGACTCCTCCCCGCACTCCTTCCCCGGCGGCGGCCGCTGGCGCACCGAGATCCCCTCCTGCGAGGGCCCGGAGGCGCTGGCGGTGGTCCTGGAGGAGTCCGCGCGGCTCGACGTCCCGGTGCACCGGATCAGCCAGGGCAGCGGGGTGTGGATGCTGACCGACGCCGAGATCACCGAGATGGCCGGGGCGAGTGCCGAACGGGGCGTCGAACTCTGCCTGTTCACCGGTCCGCGCGGCACCTGGGACACCGGCGGCTCGGTGCGCACCGACTCGGGCGGCGCGGGGCCGCGCGCCCGCGGCCACGACGCGGTCGCCGGGTGCGTCGAGGACGCCCTGCGCGCCACCGCACTGGGGGTGAGATGCCTGCTGGTGGCCGACGAGGGCGTGCTGTGGACGCTGCACCGGGCGCGGACGGCGGGCCTCCTCCCGGCCGACACCACCCTGAAGGTGTCCGCGCTGATCGGTCCGGTGAATCCGGCCGCGTACGCCGTCCACGAGCGGCTGGGCGCCGACTCCGTGAATGTGCCGAGCGATCTGACGCCCGCTCATCTCACCGAGATACGGCGGGTGTCGGCGGCACCGATGGACATGTACATCGAGGCACCGGACGACCTCGGCGGCTATGTGCGGATGTACGAGGTCGCCGAGCTGATCCGGCGCGGGGCGCCGCTGTACCTGAAGTTCGGCCTGTCCAGGGCGCCCGGCATCTACCCGTACGGGCACCATGTCCGCGACGTCGCCCTGGCGAGCGCGCGGGAGCGGGTGCGGCGCGGCCGGCTGGCGCTGGACCTGCTGGAGCGGCACGGGGCGGCCGGTGACATGGCGCCGCTCGGCTCGCGGCTGCCGGGCCCGCTCACCCGCTTCGACACACCGGCATAACGTTCCGGAAACTGAGCTTCACAGAAGGCGACACAGCCGCGCACAATCCCACACATCTGTTTCTGGGGCCGATCCGGGCCCCCGCAGTGCCCCGCAGTCGCACGCCCGCAGTCGCACCGCCCGCCGCGCACCGCCCGGCAGCACCACGGCACCACGGCACAGCACGACCGGCACAGCACCACCGCACCAGACGTGCACGACCGGCACCACCGGCACTCCCGGCTCCACCGGCACCACCCCCACAGCGTCGCCGCACCGCCATGCACCGCCATGTACCGCCGTGCACCGCCCGCACCGCCGGACCACCCGCACTCACATCGAGGATGATGACCATGCGCAACCGCAGCGCCGCACTCGCCGCCACCGCCACCGCCGCCTGCCTCTGTCTGGCCCTGTCCGCCTGCGGGCAGAACAGCGAGGGCGGCAGCAAGGAGGACAAGGGCAGCGCCAAGGGCGGCACCATCGGTGTCGCGATGCCGACCAAGTCGTCCGAGCGGTGGATCGCCGACGGCAATAACGTTGTCAAGAACCTGGAGTCCAAGGGGTACAAGGCGAAGCTGGTCTTCGGCGAGGACGACCCGGACACCCAGGTCTCGCAGATCGAGAACCTGATCACCCAGGGCGTCAAGGGCCTGATCGTCGCCGCCATCGACAACAAGTCCCTGAACAACGTGCTCCAGCAGGCCGCCGACGCCAAGATCCCGGTGATCTCCTACGACCGGCTGATCCTCGGGACCAAGAACGTCGACTACTACGCGTCCTTCGACAACGAGAAGGTCGGGCAGCTCCAGGCCGGTTACATCGCCGAGCGGCTCGGCCTGAAGAGCGGCAAGGGCCCCTTCAACATCGAGCTGTTCGCCGGTTCCAACGACGACAACAACACCAAGTACTTCTTCGACGGCGCGCTGAGCGTCCTCAAGCCGTACATCGACAGCAAGAAGCTGGTCGTCAGGTCCGGCCAGACGAAGCTGAACCAGGTGACCACGCTGCGCTGGGACGGCGCCACCGCCCAGCGGCGCATGGACGACATCCTCACCTCGGCCTACAAGAGCGCCCGGGTCGACGCGGTCCTCTCCCCCTACGACGGCATCTCCATCGGTGTGCTGTCCGCGCTGAAGTCGGACGGCTACGGCTCCGGAAGCAAGCCGCTGCCCGTCATCACCGGCCAGGACGCCGAGCTGGCCTCGGTGAAGTCGATCATCGCCGGGCAGCAGACGCAGACCGTCTACAAGGACACCCGCAAGCTCGCCGAGGTCGCCTCGACGATGGTCGACGACGTCCTCAACGGCAAGAAGCCCGAGGTCAACGACACGAAGTCGTACGACAACGGCGCCAAGGTGGTGCCGTCCTACCTGCTCCAGCCGGTCAGTGTCGACAAGTCGAACTACGAGGACGTCCTGGTCAAGGGCGGCTACTACACCGACGCGCAACTGGGCAAGTAGCGCCCTCCCGCACCCACCGGAACGACGACCACCGAACCGACCACCGACCGACCACCGACCGGAAGGCACGACCATGGCGGGACCCGTCCTGGAAATGCGCTCGATCGTCAAGACCTTTCCCGGTGTCAAAGCGCTGTCGGACGTCACCCTGACCGTCCGCCGGGGCGAGGTCCACGCCATCTGCGGGGAGAACGGCGCCGGCAAGTCCACCCTGATGAAGGTGCTCTCCGGCGTGCATCCGCACGGGAGTTACGAGGGCGAGATCCTCTTCGAGGGGGAGACCTGCCGGTTCCGGGACATCCGGGCCAGCGAACAGCGCGGCATCGTCATCATCCACCAGGAACTGGCGCTGGTGCCCTATCTCTCCCTCGCGGAGAACATCTTCCTCGGCAACGAACACGCCAGGCGCGGGTTCATCGACTGGAACGACACGCTCAGGCACGCCGCGGAACTGCTGCGCCGCGTCGGCCTCGACGACCACCCGGAGACCCGGGTCTGCGACATCGGGGTCGGCAGACAGCAGCTCGTGGAGATCGCCAAGGCGCTGTCGAAGTCGGTGAAGCTGCTCATCCTGGACGAGCCGACGGCCGCGCTCAACGACGAGGACAGCGGCAAACTCCTCGATCTCATCCTGGAGCTGAAGAACCAGGGCATCACCTCGATCATCATCTCCCACAAGCTGAACGAGATCCGCAAGGTCGCCGACTCGGTGACGATCCTGCGCGACGGCCGCACCATCGAGACGCTCGACGTGCGGGCCGCCGCCACCACCGAGGAACGCATCATCTCCGGGATGGTCGGCCGCGACCTCGACCACCGCTTCCCCGAACGGACCCCGCACCGGCCCGAGGAGGGCGCGGCGCCCGCCCTGGAGATCCGCGGCTGGACCGTGTTCCACCCGATCGACCAGCAGCGCAAGGTCGTCGACGACGTGTCGGTCCAGGTGCGGCGCGGGGAGATCGTCGGCATCGCGGGCCTGATGGGCGCCGGCCGCACCGAGCTGGCCATGAGCGTCTTCGGCCGCTCCTACGGGCGCTACGCGTCCGGCACGGTCCTCAAGGACGGCACCGAGATCCGTACGAAGTCCGTCGCGGAGGCGGTCGGGCACGGCATCGCGTACGTCACCGAGGACCGCAAGCACTACGGCCTGAACCTCATCGACACCATCAACCGCAACATCTCGCTGACCGCGCTGCGGAAGGTCACCCGGCGGGGCGTGGTCGACGAGCACCAGGAGCGGCAGGTCGCCGAGGGGTTCCGCACCTCCATGAACATCAAGGCGCCGACCGTGTTCGAGCCGGTGGGCAAGCTGTCCGGCGGCAACCAGCAGAAGGTCGTCCTCAGCAAGTGGATCTTCTCCGGGCCGGACGTGCTGATCCTGGACGAGCCCACCCGGGGCATCGACGTGGGCGCCAAGTACGAGATCTACACGGTGATCGACCGGCTGGCCGCGCAGGGCAAGGCGGTCGTCTTCATCTCCTCCGAACTGCCGGAGCTGCTCGGCATGTGCGACCGGATCTACACGATGGCGGCCGGCCGCCTGACCGGCGAGGTGCCGCGCGCCGAGGCCACCCAGGAGGTGCTGATGCGCCGTATGACCAAGGACACGCAGGACTCTCAGGGCACGCAGGACACGCAGGACTCCCAGGACGAAGAGGTGTCGCGATGAGCACGGATGTGAGCGCCGAGAGCCCGGCCCCGGCCCCGGCGCCGCCGGGCCGGGCCGGGGCGGAGTCCGGCGGCGGACTGCTCCAGCTGATGCTGGGCGGCCTGCGCCGCAACATGCGCCAGTACGGCATGCTGATCGCGCTCGGCCTGATCGTCGTCCTCTTCGAGATCTGGACCGACGGCGATCTGCTGCTGCCGCGCAACGTCTCCAACCTGGTCCTCCAGAACAGCCACATCCTGATCCTGGCCATCGGCATGATGCTGGTGATCATCGCCGGGCACATCGACCTGTCGGTCGGCTCGCTGACGGCGTTCGTGGGCGCCGTGGCGGCCGTGCTCACCGTCAGCCACCATCTCGCGTGGCCCGTCGCGGTGGTGCTGTGCCTGCTGGTGGGCGCGGCGGCGGGCTCGCTGCAAGGGTTCCTGATCGCGTATCTGGGGATACCGTCGTTCATCGTCACCCTCGCCGGGATGCTGCTCTTCCGCGGGCTGACCGAGATCCTGCTCAAGGGGCAGACCCTCGGCCCGTTCCCGGACGGCGTGCAGAAGTTCGGCAACGGCTTCCTGCCCGAGGTGGGCCCGCACACCAACTACCACAACCTGACGCTGCTCCTGGGGCTCGTCCTCGTCGCCTCCGTGGTCTGGCAGGAGGTGCGCGACCGGCGCCGCCAGCGGGAGTTCTCGCTGGACGTGCCGCCCGCGCGGCTGTTCGCGCTCAAGCTCGTCGCGCTGGTCGCCGCGGTGCTGGTCGTCACGCTGCTGCTGGCCAGCTACAAGGGCGCGCCGATCGTGCTGATCGTCCTGGGCGCGCTGGTCGTCTGCTACGGCTATGTGATGCGCAACGCGGTCTTCGGCCGCCACATCTACGCGATCGGCGGCAATCTGCCGGCCGCGAAGCTGTCCGGCGTCAAGGACCGGCGGGTCACCTTCCAGGTGTTCCTGAACATGGGCGTGCTCGCCGCCCTGGCCGGCCTGGTCGTCGCCGCCCGGCTCAACGCGGCCTCCCCGAAGGCGGGCGTCAACTACGAGCTGGAGGCCATCGCGTCCTCCTTCATCGGCGGCGCCTCCATGAGCGGCGGTGTCGGCACCGTGCTCGGCGCGATCATCGGCGGTCTCGTCCTCGGCGTGCTCAACAACGGCATGAACCTGCTCAGCGTCGGCACCGACTGGCAGCAGGTCATCAAGGGCCTCGCCCTGCTCGCGGCGGTCGGCTTCGACGTGTGGAACAAGCGCCGGTCCGGCTCCTGAGGCCGGGCGGGCGGCCCGTGCCCCGCGCACGGGCCGCCCGCGCGGTCACGGGTTCTCCCACGCCGCCGGTTCCGCCGCCAGGGTCCGTACCGTCTCCGGCAGGGCGCCCGAGGCGATGTCGGCGACGGTGACGCCCTCCAGGATGCGGCGGACATTGGCGCGCAGCGCGATCCACAGGGGCAGCAGCGGCTCGGCCGAGCCCGTGTAGGTCAGGCCGGTGGGGCGTTCGCCGCGTACGGACACGATGGGACCGTCCACCGCACGGATGACATCGGCCACCGTGATCTGCGCCGCGTCCCGGGCCAGGGTGTAGCCGCCGCCCCCGCCGCGCCGGCTGGTGACCAGACCCGCGCGGCGCAGGTCGCCGAGGATGCCCTCCAGGAACTTGTGCGGGATGCCCTGCTCGGCGGCGACCGTCTCGGCCTTCACCGGGCCGGCCTGGTCCTGTCCCCCTCGTACGGCCAGTTCCAGAACCGCCCGTACCGCGTAGTCCGCCCGTGCCGAGATCCTCATGGGTCCATTGTGGGGCCCGGGACAGTGGAGAATGGCGGGACCCGCGCCCCGTACCATCCGCCCGGGAGGCACTCACCTTGGCGCTCAGCAGACGTACATTCAGCGCCCTCGCGGGCTCCGCCGCGCTCGGTCTCGCGCTGGGCGGCAGCGGCGGGCCGGGGGCGCCCGCGGCGTTCGCCGCGCGTGGGGTGCCGACGGGCCCGCCGCCGCCTCCCCCGGCCGCCGACGGGCGGCGCCACACGGTGTCCTACGACCGCTACTCGCTGCTGGTGGACGGCAGGCGGCTGGTGCTGTGGTCCGGCGAGATGCACCCGTTCCGGCTGCCCAGCCCCGGCCTGTGGCGGGACGTCCTCCAGAAGATGCGGGCGCACGGCTACAACGCGGTCACCGCGCGGGTGGCGTGGAACTACCACTCCGCCGCCCCGGGCGCGTACGACTTCACGGGGGTGCGGGACCTCGGGCTGTTCCTGCGCACCGCCGCCGAGACCGGGCTCTACGTCGTCCTGCGGCCGGGCCCGCACATCGGCGCCGACGTGGACGGCGGCGGCCTGCCCGGCTGGCTGCCCGCCTCCGCGGGCGCCTCGCCGGCCGCCGATCCCGGGTACGCGCGGCACGCCGAGGAGTGGCTGGGCCGGGTCGACGCGATCGCCGCCCGGCACCTGTACACCCGGGGCGACGGCACGGTGCTGCTCTACCAGGTGGACAGCGGGGCGGCGGCGGACCCCGGCGGCGCCCTGGTGTCCCGGCTGCTCGACAAGGTCCGCGCCGACGGCATCGACGTCCCCCTCTTCCGCGGCGACGGCGGCGGCCGGTGGATGCCGCCGTCCTTCCCGCGCCCCGCCGGGTTCCTGACGGACACCGGCGACCGGCCGGGCACCGGGGCACCGCGCGCGCGGGACGCGGCCGCCGTGCGGCACGCCCAGCTCACGGACCTGGCCGGCGGCATCGCCCTGCACAACGTGTACCCGGCCTTCGGCGGCACCTCCTGGGGCTGGCTGCCCGGACCGGGCATGCCCGCGTCCTACGACCACGGCGCCGCCATCGACGAGGGACGCCAGGTGACCGCGGAGATGGTGCCCGCGCACCAGATCGGGCACATGCTGCGGCATCTGCCCGACTTCGCCAAGCTGGAGCGGGCCGGGGGCGCGAGCGCGCGCGGACTCACCACGTACCACCTGCGCAACCCGGACACCGGCGGCCGGGTCCACATCCTGCGCAACGACAGCGACAAGGACGTCTCCTCGCTGCTGCCCGCCGCCGGTGAGAACCTGCCGGTGACGGTCCCGGCCCGGGACGCCCGGCTGGCGGTCTCCCGGATGCGGCTGGGACTGCTCAGGGTGCGGTACTCCACCGCGCACCCGATGCTGTACCTCTCGGCCGGGCCGCTGGACATCGTCGTGTTCTGCGGGCGGCGCGGCGACACGGCCCGGCTGGCGCTGGAGGCGGCCGGAGAGCCGATGGTCACCCGGCTCAGCCAGCAGGTCGCCTATGTGTACGAGCGCCGCCTGGTACGGATCACGGTGCCCTTCGGCACCGGCCTCGCCGGGGCCCGGGTGGAGGCGGGCGAGACCGTCGACCGGCCGGTGCTGATGCTGTTCGCCGACGACAGGACGTCGTCGCGCCTGTGGCCGTACGAGACCCCGTCGGGCTCGCTGCTGGTCTGCGGGCCGCGCCTGCTGCGCACCGCCGCCGTCCAGGGGGCCACGCTCCACCTCACCGGCGACACCGTCGAGGCGACACGGCTGGAGGTCTGGCCCCCGCGCGGCGTCACGACGGTGACGTGGAACGGGCGCCCGGTGCGCACCGCCCGCACCGGCTCGGGCAGCCTGCGCTCGATCGCGCCGCTGCCGGGGGTGGCCGAGGTGGAGCTGCCCGCGCCGGGCGGCTGGCGGGCGCGGGCGGAGAATCCCGAGTCCGCGCCCGGCTTCGACGACTCGGCGTGGCGGACCGCCGGCCTGGCCCCGGCGGACGGCGGCACGGCGAACGGCGGCACGGCCGGTGCGCGGACGCGGCCGGTGCTGTCCGCCGACGCCTACGGCTTCCACTACGGCGACGTCTGGTACCGGGGTGCCTTCACGGACGCCTCGGGCATCGGGTCGGTCTCGCTGGAGCACGGCACGGGCCCCGGGGGACTGCTGATGGCGTGGCTGGACGGGGAGCCGCTGGGCACGCACCGAGTGCCGGACCCTGGGCACGCGGGCGGCACCGACGCGGGCACCGCCGTTCTCGCCGTGCCGCCGCGGCTGCGGACCGGCGGGCGGCATGTGCTGGCCGTACTGGTGCGTCCGGCGGCGCGGGCGCAGGACGACGCGGCGCCCGGTACGGCCGCCGGGACGGTGCGCGGACTGGCGGCGGTGGACTTCACCGGCGGCGCCCCGCGGGTGCGCTGGCGGATCCAGGGCGCGGGCCCGGCCGACCCGGTGCGCGGGCCGCTGAACAACGGCGGCCTGTACGGGGAGCGGGAGGGCTGGCACCTGCCCGGCTTCCCGGACGGCGGCTGGGACAGGGTGTCCTTCCCGCGTGCCGTGCGGCGCCAGGGAGTCGTCTGGTACCGGACCACGTTCAAGCCGTCGGTCGCGGCGGGCACGGACGCCTCGGTGGGGCTGGTGCTCGACGACGACCCGCACCGCGAGTGGCGGGCGCAGGTCTTCCTGAACGGCTGGAACCTGGGCGAGTACGTCAACGGCGCGGCCGGGCGGCGCCCGCTCGTCCTGCCGGACGGCATCCTGCGCACCCGGGACACCAACACCTTGGCCCTGGCCGTCCTGTCCGGGGCGGACACCGAGGCGGGGCCCGGCCGGGTGCGGCTGACGCTGCTGGGATCCGCGTCCGGCGGGGTGCCGGTGGCGCCGGTGTCCTCCCCCGGCCGCTGAACCGGCGGCACCGGCGAGCGGCACCGGCGGACGGCACCGGCGAGCGGGACCGGCGGGCAGCCCCGGCGGGCGGGGCCGCCGGCCCGGCCGGGCTCCGCACTCCGGGTCCGGGGGACCGCGATCCGGGCCCCGGGGACCGCGATCCGGGCAGCGCGATCCGGGCGAGAGCGCCGCGAAAGAACCTTTCCCCGGTGCGGTCGGCCCGGAGATGATGGGGGGTCCCGGCAGACCGAGGGGGGCGACAAAGGGAGATGAGTGCGTAGGAAACGGGAGATGCGGCGCCTCGCCGAGACTCTCATCGGGCCGCTCCGGGTACCGGTCCCCGCGGACCAGGAGACATTGTTCGCCGCCCTCGTCGACTCGGTCGCCGCCTGGCGCGGCCGTCCGGTCGTCGTCCGCCGGGAGATCTTCCCGCCGCACACCGCGAGCGGGCTGTGGCTGGAGGGCGAGACACAGGACGTGGTGGTCATCGACCGGCGGGCCGCCGCGTGGCACCAGATCGTGATCTTCTGCCACGAGGTGTGGCACATGAGCAGACGGGCCGCGGACACCGCGGACACCGCCGCGGGCCCGGTCCCGGCGGGCGGTCCGCCCCGGCCGGTCGCCGCCCGCACCGACTTCAGCCTGGCCGACGAGCAGGAGGCCGACCGGTTCGGCATGCTCATGGGCGGCAGACTGCGCGGCTGGCTGGAGGAGGCCCCGGCGGGCGGCGCGTCCGCCGCCGCCCCCGGCGCCGACGAGGACATCGCCGGACGCATCGGCTCGGCACTCAACTACCGGGGAACGCCCAGGACATGAGCGGGATGATCAACTACGTCAGCTGCGGCGCGCTGTGGCTGGGCCTGGCGGTGAAGACCCCCGATCTGGTCAGCCGCCGGCACGACCCGTATCTGCGCACGCTCTGCGTGGTGCTGGCCCTGGCGGGCACCTGCTTCGTCCTGGGCGCCGCGCCGACGGTCGGCGCCGTCAACCGGCTCAGCGGCGTGCCGAACATCGCCGCACCCCTCACCTACGCGTCGATCACCGCCTACAGCGCCGCCTCCCAGGTCCTCGTCGTCCACTGGCGGGGCGGAGGGCGGGTGCGCCGGGTGGCCCGCCGCTGGGTGGCGGCCTACGCCTGCGTGATCGTCGGCATCGCCGCCCTGTTCGCGCTGGGCGAGGCTCCGGTGGAGCGGCGTACGGATCTGGACACGTACTACGCGACGACGCCGTTCATCGCCGAGATGATCGTGCTGTACCTGGCCGGGCACCTCGTCGCGGTGAGCGTCACCACGGTCTCGGCGCTGCGCTGGGCCCGCACGGTGCACGGCTGGCTGCGCGCGGGGCTGGTGATGCTGGGTCTCGGCTCCCTGTGCAGCGCCGGATACGCGGTGACCAAGTTCGTCGCGGTGGCGGCCCGTTGGTGCGGGCGCGACTGGTCCTCGCTCGGCACCGACGTGTCACCGGCCGCCGCGGGCCTGGGCGCGCTGGTGACCACGGTCGGCATCCTCGTACCGCTGGCGGGGCCGCGGCTGACGCGGTGGCGGCGGTCCTGGCGGACGTACACCCGGCTGGCGCCGCTGGAACGGCTGCTGGACGACCTGCTCACCCGCCACGCCCTCCGGCTGCCCCGCCCGCGCTGGTGCTCCCCGACGACCCGGCTGATGTGGCGCCAGACGAGCATCCACAACGCGCTCGGCTATCTGGACGCGTTCTTCGACGGCGCCCTGTACGAGCGCACCCGCGCCGGGACCCTGGCGGCCACCGGCGACCAGGAGCGGGCGGAGGCCGCCGCCTGGGCGGCGGTCATCACCGCGGCCCTGCGGCAGCCGTCCGGGGACGGCCCGCGGTCCCCGCACCCGCAGGGCGGCGGTACGGCGCTGGAGGCGGCGGTCCGCGGTCCGGCGCCCTCGCCCCCGGCGGGCGAGACCGGCCGGGCGGCGGAGGCCGGGAGCGCGGCCGGGCAGCATCTCGTCCTGCTCGACGGGATCGGCCCGACGGCGGGCCCCGAGGGCATCGGCGGCCCGTGGCCGGTCCTGCTCGACGGTGTCGGCCGCCCCCCGGCCCCGCTGGACGCCGGGCCCGGCGAGGGTGCCCGGCCGGGCGGGCGGACCCCCGGCCCCGCGCTGCTCCTGCGGATCGCCGACGCCCTGCGGGCCCCGGAGCCCCCGGCGCCCGGCACCCGGCCCTCGGGGGCGGCGTGAGCAGGCGCCCGGCACCGCCGCCGCCCCCGCGCACGGTGTCCCCGGCGCTGCGGGGGTGGTGTCCGTGAGTCTCGTCGTGTACCTGGCGGCCGGGCTGCTGGGACTGGCCGCGATCGTGCTGTGCCGCCGCCCGCCGCGCGCCGGGTGGGACCCGCTGACCGTGTCGACGTGCGTGTCGATCCTGCTGGCCTCGCTGGTGTTCGTCTGCTCGGCGCCGCTGACGCTGGCGGCCGTCAACCGCCTCACGGGCATCCCCAACTTCGGCGCCCCGCTGACCTACGGCATGATCAGCGCGTACAGCTGCTCGCTGCTGATCCTGCTGGTGCACTGGCGCGGCGGGCCCCGGCGGCAGGTGCGGCGGATGGTGCTGCGCAGCGTCGCCGCGTACGTGGCGCTGATCGCCGTGATCGTCGTGCTGTTCCTGCTGGGCGACGCGCGCACCGAGCGGCTCAACGACCTCGACACGTACTACGCCAACACGCCGTACCTGTGCGAGATGATCCTGCTCTATCTGATCGGGCACAGCGCGGCGACCCTGGCGATGTGCACGCTGTGCGTGAAGTGGAGCCGCGAGGTGACCGGGCTGCTGCGGGCCGGGCTGCGGCTGATCCTGGCCGGTTCGGCGCTGGACGTGGCCGGGTTCCAGCTCACCAAGTACACGGCGGTGGTGGCGCGTTGGTCGGGCCACGACCTGGACGTGCTGTCCACGCAGGTGGCGCCGCCGCTGGCGTCGCTGGCCGCGCTGCTGTGCTCCGCGGGTTTCGCGCTGCCCCGGCTGCTGCCCTCGGTCCTCGCGCAGGTGCGCAGCCTGGACGACTACCGCAGCCTGGCTCCGCTGTGGACGCGGGTGCGGTTCGTGTCCACCGCGCCCAAACCGCCCAGCGGCTGGTGGCAGTTGCCGCGGGCCCGGCTGCACTGGCGGGAGGTGTCCATCCACGACGCGCTGCTCGGCCTCGCCCCGTACTTCGACGACGAGGTCCGCGAACGCGCCCTGGCCGCCGCCCGGCGCGCGGGCCGCACCGGGCACGAGGCGCGGATCGCGGCGGAGGCGGCGATGCTCGCCGACGCCGCGCGCCGCGCCGCAGCACGCGAGGAACCGCTGCCCACGCCGAGCGGTTACCGTCTGCACGCCACGGAGGTGTCCGGGACGGGGGGTCTGGTGGAACTGGCGCAGGCACTGGTCAGGCCGCCCGCCGGAACCCCCGTGCGGGGAGGGGCGGTACGGACCTCCCCCGGCTGAGCCCGCGATCCATTCCGAGGAGCCCGTATGTCCCCCTCCCCCAGTCACCGTCCGCGCAGAGCCGTGGTCGTCGGTGCCGGTCTGGCCGGCATGCTGGCCGCCGCGGCGCTGTCCTCCGCCGTGGACGACGTGGTCGTCCTCGACCGGGACGACCTGCCCGACGGCCCCGAGCACCGCAAGGGGCTGCCCCAGGGGCGCCACGCCCATCTGCTGATGGCCGGGGGCCTGGCCGCGATGGAGGAACTGGTGCCGGGCGGCGGGGTGCGCGAGCGGCTGCTCGCGGCGGGCGCCCGGGAGATCCCGCTCGGCTCGGGCATGCTGGCCCTGACCTCCGAGGGCTGGTTCCGGCGCTGGCGGCACGACGGCCCGCGGGTGCTCAGCTGCACCCGCGCACTGCTGGACTGGACCGTGCGCGACCTGGTCCTCACCCGCACCGGCACCGAGATCCGCAGGGCGCGGGCGGTGGGCCTCACGGGCGACGCGCGGCGGGTGCGCGGGGTGCGGATCGCACCGGCCGGTGGCGGGACGGCCGGTGGCGGCGAGGAGACGGAACTGGCCGCGGATCTGGTCGTCGACGCGAGCGGGCGCGGCTCACGGGTCGTCACCTGGCTGGCGGAGACGGGCATCACGGACGTGCGGACCAGGAGCGTCGACTGCGGGCTGGTGAACGCCACCCGCGTCTACCGCACCCCGGCGGGCGCCGAGCAGTTCCCGCTGACGGTCGTGCAGGCGGACCCCTACCGGTCCGCGCCCGGCCGCAGCGGCATGCTGCTGCCGATCGAGCGGGACCGCTGGATGGTCAGTCTCGCCGGGACGCGCGGCGGCGGTGAGCCGCCGGCCGACCCGGACGGCTTCCTGGCCTACGCGTTCGCCCTCGCCAGCCCGATCGTGGGCCGGCTCGCCGCCGGGGCCGAACCGCTGACCGGGGTGCACCTCAGCCGCAGCACCAGCAACGAGCGGCGCTATCTGGAGCGGACCGCGCGCTGGCCCGAGGGCTTCGTCGTGCTGGGCGACGCGCTGGCCACCTTCAACCCGGCCTACGGCCAGGGCATGTCGGTGGCCGCGCTGGGGGCGCGGCTGCTCGCCCGGGAGCTGCGGCACGGCGGCCCGGACGCGCCCGGCCTGTCCCGGCGGGTGCAGCGCGGGGCCGCCCGGTCGGTCGACGCGGCCTGGGCGGCGGCGGTCGGCCAGGACGTCTGGTACCCGCGGACACGCGGCGCCCGGCCGACCCCGGTGGACCGCCTCACCACCGCCTACAGCCGCCGTCTCACCCGCTCGGCCACCGGCTCCTACCGGGCGGCGGCGGCCCTGTGGGACGTGACCAGCATGCGCACGGGCCCCGAACGCCTCTTCCGCCCCACCACCCTCCTGGACGTCGCCTGCGGCCCCCTTCTCCCCCCGCTCTCCGGCCCCCCGCTGACCCCGTCCGAACGCAAGATCCTGGACACCCTGGACCACCCCGGCCCGAGGACACCGTCCGCGCCTCCGGTGCGGCGGGGTTGAGGCGGGGGCCGGACGGACGGCCCGGTCCCGGGAGGGCGGACCGGCCAGCGAGCCCGGGGCCGGGGGCCCGAGGCCCAGGGCCGCTGCCGCCCTCCGGCCTGCGAGCCGGGAACAGCCCATCAGGGCTGTCGGCGAAGGGCCCGCGCCCCAAGCATTGCCGAGGCCGGGCGGCCGGGCCCAGGACAGCAACCGGCGGACCGGCCCGAGGGCCCTCGGGCCGGGGCCCTGGGCCGCTGTCGCCGTCCGGTCCGCGGGCCGGGAGCAGCCCACCGGGACTGCCAGCGAAAGGCCCTCGCCACCGGCACGACACGGCACGGCGCAGCGGTCGGCCGGGGCCGCCGCCCCCGGCCCCGCCCCGGGGCCCGGCAGGGCGGTCGACGGGCCGACCGCCGGACCGGCCGGAGGGCCGGTCCCGGGCCGACCGCTGCGCCGTGGTCAGCCCGCGAAGGCGGGCTGGGGGAGGCCGTGGCCCGCGTCCGGGACGACCAGGAGGGCGCCCGCGAGGGGGTGCGGTGCGGAAGGGCCCGTGCGGGCCGAGGTGATGTACAGGTCGGTCAGCCCGGCGCCGCCGAACGCGCACGCCGTGGTCCGGGCGACGGGGAGTTCCACGACCCGGTCCAGCGTGCCGTCCGGGGTGTAGCGGCGTACCGCCCCGCCCTCCCACAGGGCCACCCACACGCAGCCGTCCGCGTCGACGGTCAGGCCGTCCGGGAAGCCCGCGCCCTCCTCCACCCGGGCCAGCGGACGGCGGTTCACCGGCTGCCGGGCGCCGTCGGCTCCGTCCGGGACGTCGAAGACGTCGATCCGGCCGGTGGGCGTGTCGGCGTAGTACATCCGGCGGCCGTCCGGGCTCCAGCCGATGCCGTTGCTCACCGTCACGTCGGTCAGGAAGGGTTCGGCCGCGCCGTCGCCGGTGACGCGGGTCAGCGTGCCGCCGCCCGGTGCCTCGTCGTAGCGCATGGTGCCCGCCCACAGGGAGCCGTCCGGGGCCACGGCGGCGTCGTTGCCCCGGCGGCCGGGCACCGGGTCGCGGTGCAGCCAGCGGAACGCGCCGTCCGGGCCCGGGTCGACCAGGCCCACCCCGTCGCGCAGGTTCAGCACCAGGCCGCCGTCGATGCGCGGCTTGGCCGCGCCCACGTGCTGTCCGGTGGCGCGGACCGTGCGCCGCCCGGTGGCCGGGTCCCAGGTGTGCACCCGGCAGGAGAGGATGTCGATCCAGATCAGGTGCCCGGCCGCCGGGTCCCAGGTGGGCCCCTCGCCCAGTTCGGCCCGCTCCGGCGCCGCCGCCTCGTACTCCGGCCGCCTCATGCCGCGCTCCGGTGGCCGAGGCGCTCGGAGAGCTCGGCGGCGCCCCGTACGGCGAGCCGCTCCAGTTCGCCGGTGCGCTCCTCGCTCCAGCGGACCATCGGCACCGAGATGGACAGGGCGGCGACGACCTCGCCGGTGCGGTCGCGCACCGGGGCGGCCACGCAGCTGACGTCCGGGTTCGACTCGCGGTTCTCCACGGCGAGCCCGCGCTGCCTTATCCCGGCCAGCGCCGCGCGCAGCACGGCCGGGTCGGTGATGCTGTCGGGCGTCATCGCGGCCAGCACCGCGTCGTCCGGGACGCGCGCGGCGAGTTCGGACTCGGGCAGCGAGGCGAGCAGCATCTTGCCGACCGAGGTGCAGTGGGCGGGCAGGCGGCGGCCGGCCGCGGAGACCATGCGCACCGCGTGGGTGGAGTCGACCTTCGCGATGTAGATGACGTCGGTGCCCTCCAGTATCGCGACGTGCACCGTCTCGTCGCAGGTCTCGGCCACCGAGCGGGCCACCTGCTGGCCCTCGGCGGCCAGGTCGAGCTGCTCGGCGTAGCGGCTGCCCAGCTGGTACGGGCGGACGCCGAGCCGGTAGCGGCCGGGCTGCCCGGTGACCGGGACGAGGTACTGGCGGGCGGCGAGCGTGGTGACCAGCTCGTGCACCGTGGTGCGCGGCAGCTGGAGGCGGCGCACGATGTCGGGGGCGGAGAGCGTGCCGTCCCCGTCGAGGAAGAGCTCCAGTATGTCCAGAGCCCGGGTCACGGCGGGTACGAGACGTCCCACGGCCGGCCCCCTCCCTGAATCCGGCCTGTTCGAGATTTCAACAGGCGACCGACATGGCGAACGACGAACGTTCACAGGCTAGCCACGGGGGTGGGGCGCGGCAATGGGGCGGCGGTGGCGCGCGGGGCACATGCCGCCGGGTGGGCGATCGGGGGGCGTCCGCCGCCGGGACGGCGACCGTGGCACGTCTGCCGCCGGGTGGGCGATCATGGAGCGTATGACCGCCTCCGCCGCCGGTTCCCGGCCGCCGTTCACCGCGCGCGACGTCCAGTTGGTGCTGCTGCGCCGCATGGCCGACCACCAGCCGGACCTGGTGGCCGACGCGCGCCGCGAGCTGGGCGCCACGGCGGCGGAGATGCGGGAGGCGAACAAGCGGTGGCAGGCGATGGCGCACACCCCGCGCGGTCACTCGGACGCCGTCTTCCGCGGCGCGCTCGGCGCGCCCGAGTCCACGGCGGCCCGCAGCGTCGGCGACATGGAGTGCGAGGCGCGGCAGTGGCCGCTGCCGCTGTGGCCCACGCTGCGCCTGGAGGTGCTGAGCGGGCCGCGCGGCCGGGTCTTCAACGCCTGGCTGGTCCGGGCGCCGGGCGCCCCGGCGCCCGTCCTGCGCACCCTCGACGACCTCACCCCCTGGTCCTGCACGGTCGACGAGGCCGCCCGCGCCTTTGCCCCGGCCCGCCCCCTGGAGGGCACGGCGCCCACCCGCTGGGGGCTCGCCCTCACCGCGCCCGACGCGCGGGGCGCGGCGCACTGGGTGGCCGCGGAGTTCACCTGGGGGCTGCTCCAGCGCACGCGCGTCATGAACGCGTAGGCACCGCACGTCATGAACGCGTAGGCACCGCACGTCAAGGACGCGTAGGCGCCGCACGTCAAGGACGCGCAGGCGCCGCGGCGGCGGCCAGGATCTCCGCGACGACCCGCTCCAGCGAGCCCGGGTGCAGCCACAGGAACAGGTTCGGCTCGACCAGTTCGAGTTCCATCACGCACGGGGCGCCGTCCGGTCCGTCCACCAGGTCCACCCGGGCGTACTGCAGCTCGGGCGCGCCCGGCACGGCGGCCAGCGCGCTCTCGGCGACCGCGAGTTCGGCGGCGGTCGGGGTCCACTGCTCAAGGCCCGGGTGGGCCGTCTTCTGAGCGTCGTAGGCGGTGCCGGGCGAGAGCACGGCCCGCTTGCGGCTGGCGTGCAGCAGCCGGCCCCCGGCGTACTGGAGCGCCCGCTCCCCGCTGACGTCGATCCGCTCCAGATAGGGCTGCACCATCGCGGTCAGCCCCCCGGCGTGCAGCCGGGCCACCTGCGCGGCGGCCGTCCCGCGTTCGGCGGGCGTGTAGCGGGCGGCGAGCCGGGCGCCCGCGCCGAAGACCGGCTTGACGACGAAGTCGTGGCCGCCGGGCAGGTCCCGCGGCCCGCAGGGCTCCCCGGGCGGCACGTACCGGGTGGGCACCACCGGCACCCCGGCGGCGGCGAGGTCCCCGAGGTAGCGCTTGTCGGTGTTCCAGCGCACGACGGCGGCCGGGTTGGCGAGCCGCGTCGCCTTCGCGCAGCGCTCCGCCCAGGCGGTGAACTCCGCCGCGCGCCCGCTGTAGTCCCACGTGGACCGTATGACGACCAGGTCGTACCCGGCCCAGTCGGCGTCCGGATCGTCCCAGTGCACGGCCTCGGCGTCCGCTCCGGCCGCGCGCAGCGCCGCGACCAGCGGCCCGAGGTCGCGGTCCCGGCTCGGGGCGGTGCCGGGGTCGTAGGTGGCGAGGGCGACACGGGACACGGCGGGCTCCTTCGGCGGGCGCGGCACGGCACGGCAGGGGTGGGAACGGACGGCGGACCGCCCGCACGCTAACAACCCCCGCCGCAACCGGAACACCCCTGTTGACCTTCACCTTCGGGGAAGCCCCAGCATCGGTGGCGGGAACGGAATCGAGGTCCACATGCACACGGGCACGGCCATGCTGACGATCGGCGCCTTCGCGAAGGCGTCCCGGCTCTCGCCGAAGGCGCTGCGCCTGTACGACGAACTGGGGCTGCTGCGCCCGGCGCGGGTCGACCCGGACACCGGGTACCGCTACTACGCGCCGGACCAGTTGGAGCAGGCGCGGCTGGTGGCGTGGCTGCGGCGGCTGGGGATGCCGCTGGCCGGGATCCGCCGGGTGTGCGCGCTCGCGCCGGACGCCGCCGCCCGCGAGATCCGCGCCCACTGGGGCCGGGTGGAGGCGGAGACGGCCGTACGGCGGGACCTCGCCGCGTTCCTCGCCGACCATCTCGACCACCTCTCGGACATGGCTGACCACCTGTCCGACCGCTCTTCGGCACCGCCGAGGAAGGACATCACCATGCTGGAACTGCGCTACGCCGCCCGCTCGGACCGCGGCAGGGTGCGCCCCGCCAACCAGGACACCGCCTACGCCGGGACCCGGCTGCTCGCCGTCGCCGACGGGTACGGACCCGCCGGGGCGCGGGCGGGCGGCGCGGCCGTGACGGCGCTGAAGGCGCTGGACACGGCCGAACCGCCCGCCGGGAGCGTGCTGAACCTGCTGGAGGACGCGGTCCAGGGCGCGACCCGGGCGGTGGCGGACGCGGCGGGCGGCGCGGAGGCCGGTACGACGCTCACCGCGCTGCTGTGGACCGGTTCCCGGCTCGCCCTGGTGCACATCGGGGACAGCAGGGCGTATCTGCTGCGCGAGGCCGGGCTGTTCCGGGTCACCCACGACCACACCGTGGTCCAGGCGATGCTGGACGAGGGGCGGCTGACGCCCGAGGAGGCGGTGAGCCACCCGCAGCGCGCGCTGCTGCTCAGGGCCCTGGACGGCACCGCCACCCCGCCCGTCCCGGACCTGCGTCTGCACGACGCCCTGCCCGGCGACCGGTATCTGCTCTGCTCGGACGGCCTGACCGCGGTCGTGCCCGACGACCGGATCAGGTCCCTGCTCGCCGCCGCCGGGGACCCGGACGCGGCCGTACGGTCCCTGATCGGCGCGGCGAACGCGGCGGGCGGCCCGGACAACGTGAGCTGTGTGGTCGCGGACGTGGTGGAGTCCCGCTGAGGCGAGGACGGGGCCGCCTTGCGGCGTGCGCGGCACACCGTCGCTCCGGCGCCGGAGCATCCCGCGCCGCGCGCCGCCGAAGTCCGGCTCGCGGCCGGCCTGAGCGCGGTCGTGGGACGACGGCGTCCGGGGTAGGACGGTGCTGTCGGTCCCACGACCGGTCCGGCCGCCCCGGCACCCGAGGGGTGACCGGGTCCGGCGGCCGGGACACTGACCAGGTGACCGGCCGGCCCGTCCGGTGACCCAGACGAATGACCCAGACGAATGACCCAGACGAACACGACGAAGGAGTCCGCCGCGTGTCCTCCCTCTTCCCGGCCCTGACGGATGCCCCGGGGCCCCGGCCCGCCCTGCGGTTCGGCGACCGGGCGCTGACCTATGCGGAACTGGCGGCGGCGGCCGGTGCCGTCGGCGCACGGGTGCGGGACCAGGAGCGGGTCGCCGTCTGGGCGACGCCCGCGCTGGAGACGGCCGTGGCCGTGGTGGGCGCGCTGCTCGCCGGGGTGAGCGTCGTACCGCTGAACCCGAGGTCCGGCGGGAAGGAGCTGGGGCACATCCTCGCCGACAGCGCCCCCTCGCTGGTGCTGGCCGTCCCCGGCGACGAACTGCCCGACGCGCTCGCCGGACCGCGCCGCGCCGACGTGGACGTACGGGAGCGGGGGCCGGTCCCGGCCGAGGACGGCCGGGCGGGCGACGAGGACCCCGCGCTGATCGTCTACACCTCCGGCACCACAGGACCGCCCAAGGGCGCCGTCATCCCGCGCCGGGCCGTCGCCCACACCCTGGACGCGCTGGCGGACGCCTGGGCGTGGACCGCCGGGGACGTGCTGGTGCACGGGCTGCCGCTGTTCCATGTGCACGGTCTGGTGCTCGGCACGCTCGGCCCGCTGCGGCGTGGCGGCTCGGTGCGGCACCTGGGGCGGTTCACGACGGAGGGCGTGGCCCGGGAGCTGTCGGACGGGGCGACGATGCTGTTCGGGGTGCCGACCATGTACCACCGGATCGCGGAGGCGCTGCCCGACTCCCCCGAGCTGGCCGGGGCGCTGGCGGGTGCCCGGCTGCTGGTCTCCGGTTCGGCCGCGCTGCCGGTGCACGACCACGAGCGGATCGCGGCGGCGACCGGGCGGCGGGTGATCGAGCGGTACGGGATGACCGAGACGCTGATGAACACGAGTGTGCGGGCGGACGGCGAGGCCCGCGCGGGCACGGTCGGGCCGCCGCTGCCGGGCGTCGGTCTGCGGCTGGTGGAGGAGGACGGGACGCCCCTGACCGCGTACGACGGCGAGAGCGTCGGCGAGATCCAGGTGCGCGGCCCGAACCTGTTCACGCGGTACCTGAACCGGCCCGACGCGACGGCCGCCGCCTTCACCGGCGACGGCTGGTTCCGCACCGGGGACATGGCGGTGCGCGACCCGGACGGCTCGGTCCGGATCGTCGGCCGCAAGGCCACCGACCTGATCAAGAGCGGCGGTTACAAGATCGGCGCGGGCGAGATCGAGAACGCGCTCCTGGAGCATCCCGGTGTCCGCGAGGCCGCCGTCACCGGGGAGCCGGACGCCGACCTCGGTGAACGGATCGTCGCCTGGATCGTCCCCGCGGACCCGGCCGCCCCGCCCGGCACCGAGGAGCTGGCCGGGCACGTGGCCGGGCGGCTGGCCCCGCACAAGCGGCCCCGGGTGGTCCGGCTGCTCGACGCGCTGCCCCGCAACGAGATGGGCAAGATCATGAAACGGGCGCTGCCGCAGGGCGACCCGGCCGCGGAAGGCGGGCGCTGACCATGGCCGGCCGTCTCTCCGCCCGCCAGGCGATAGCCCTGGTCACCGACGACTTCACCGAACTGCCCGACGCCCCGGCGCCGTCCGGCTCCCTGGGCGCCCCGGACGCCGTCGCGCCGGACGGCCCCGACGGGCCGCTCGGCTGGGAGGGCTACGACGCCTCCCGCGCCCGCGCGACGGCGCGCACCGGCGAACAGGAGTCCGTCGTGTGCGGCACCGCGCGGATCGAGGGCACGCCCGCGGTGCTGGTCTCCTTCGAGTTCGGCTTCCTCGGCGGCTCGCTGGGCACCCGCACCGGCGACCGCCTGGAGGCCGCGTACACCTACGCCCGCGCGCACCGGCTGCCCGTCGTGCCGCTGGTGGCCACCGGCGGCAGCCGGATGCAGGAGGGCATGCTCGCGCTGACCCAACTCCAGCGCGTGGCACGGCAGTCCGCGCTGACCCGGGCGGCCGGTCTGGCGCAGCTCGCGGTGCTGCGCGATCCGACGACCGGCGGCGGCTGGGCCACGCTGGGCGCGGGCGCCGACGTGGTGCTGGCGCTGCCCGGGGCCCAGGTGGGCTTCGCCGGTTCCCGGGTCCGGCCGCCGGACGCCGACCCGGCGGCGTACACGGCCGAGGCGCAGGTGGCGGCGGGCTCCGCGGACGCCGTCGTACCGCCCGGGGAGCTGCGCGCGACGCTGGGCCGGTGGCTGCGGCTGCTGACCGCGCCCTCGGCGGCCCCCGCTCCCCCGCCGCGCGCGCTGCCGAGCACGGCGCAAGGTGCGTCCGCGACCGGGCTGCCCGCCACCGGCTGGGAGGCCGTCCGGCGGGCCCGCGCCCCCGAACGCCCGCGCGCCGAACGGTATCTGGACGCCTATTTCACCGACCGCGTCGCCCTGCGCGGCGACCGCTGCGGCGGCGGCCCCTCCCCCGAGACCGGCACCGGCACCGTCGGCCGGGGCGAAGTGGGCGGCATGCTCTGCGGGTTCGGCACGCACCAGGGCCGTACCGTCGCCTACGCCGCCCAGAACGGCACCGCCACGCGGCCGGCCGGGTACCGTACCGCCGCCCGGCTGGTCCGGCTCGCGGACCGGCTCGGGATCCCGGTGCTGACGCTGGTGGACACCCCGGGCGCCGCCAACGACGCCGAGGCGGAGCGGCAGGGCGCGGGCGCGGCCATCGCCGACCTGTTCGGCGCGGTGGCCGCCGCCCGGACGCCGGTGACCACGCTGGTGATCGGGGAGGGCGGTTCGGGCGGCGCGCTCGCGCTGGCGGCGCCGGGCAACACCTGGGCCGTGCCCGACAGTTACTTCTCGGTGATCGCCCCGGAACTGGCCGCCGCCATCCTCAAGCGCCCGCCCGAGCAGGCACCGGCCACGGCCGAGCAGTTGCGGCTGCGCCCGCAGGACCTGGCCGGACTGGGCGTGGTGCGGGGCGTGGTGGAGCCGTAGCGGGCCGGGAAGAACCAGGAACGGGAAGCAGTCCAGCACCCGTTCCGAACATCCGAACATCCGAACAAGGGATCAGTTGTTCCCTGGAACAGGTGATCGTCGCAGAAGTGATCGGTACCGGGCCCGTGAGGCGGACGATACTGACGGTGCGCAAGCGACGGGCTGCAGACCGTGGTCGGCGCAGGTCCCACACGTGGCAACACAAGGAGAAGCACGATCATGAATTTCCTCACTGACGTCCTCGCCGGCCTGATCCACATCGTCGGCTGGCTGATCTGACGGCAGCGAAGCAGCACGGCGGCGCCGCCTCCCCGTCCCAGGGAGGCGGCGCCGCCCGCGTGTGCGCGCGGCGCTCAGCTCACCGCTGCCGCACCCCCACGGCCCGGACCAGCTCCTGGTGCACGGAGCCGCCCCGGTCGTCGCCCGCCGAGGCGCGCAGCGAGACGGACGCCGCGCCCCGGGGCACGCTCAGCGTGCCCTTCCAGGAGGCGTGCCCGCCGGAGAGCCGCACCTGCTGCCAGGTCGCGCCCTCGTCGTAGGAGACCTCCAGCCGGCCCCCGGAGAGGGTGCCGGTGCCGGTCGCGCCCGCCACGTACGCGGCGCTCAGGCTCACCGGGATCCGGCTGCCCGCCCGCACCGTGCCCGCGAGGTCGGTGCCGACGTCGAAGGCGAGGTTGATCAGAGGCAGGAAGCTCCAGTGGTCCTCGGGGGTGGCCGCCGAGCGGAACGTCCACTCGGCGTGGCCCCGCCCGGCGAGCTTCCAGCGGGCCGGGTCCAGCGCGGTGTCGGTGACGAGCTTGTACGTGTGCGCGTCGGCGGGCGCGTCCCAGACGTACGCGCTCGAACTGGTGCCGCGGTCCACCTCCTTGCCGTCCAGATAGGCCACCGTCGTCTGGGTCATGCCGCTCTCCGCGCTCCACACGTCACCGAAGCCGGTGTGGTCGGGCCCGGAGTCGCCCCAGCCGGGCGCGTTGAACTGGAGGGTGTTCCCGGCGCGCTGCTGGCCCCAGCCGAGCCCGGTGCCCAGCCACGGGTGCCAGACGGGCTTGAACCAGTCCAGCTCCCGGTGCGAGCCGCCGGTGTAGCGGACCAGGCCGCTGCGCTCCTCCAGGGTGCCCTCGCCGAGTGTCACCGACTCGTGCCAGAGCTGGCCGGGCCCGGTGGAGACGTAGTCGGTGCGGGTGGCCGGGTAGTCGGCGCTCTCGGCGAAGCCCAGGCCGATGGGGAAGGTGTCGGTGATCGAGTACCGGAACTCCCCGCCGCTCGCGGCCTGCCCGGAGTGGAACTTCACGCCCAGCTCCGCCAGTTGGCGCTTGCCGGGGGCGTACGTCAGATCGCGGTCGGGGACCGCGCCCGGGTGGCCGTCCGACAGGTCGTAGACGTACGGGGTGTGCGGGGTGCCGGTCATGTCGACGCGGCGGGCGGCGCGCAGCCGGGCGGCGTCGGCGGCGTTCACCGAGGCGATCAGGAACGGCCGGTCGGCGTTGTCGTCGGTGCCCCACCACAGGCTGAGCCGGCCGGGCGCGTCGTCCGTGACGAACAGCGCGGCGGCGCCCGCGTCCTGCACGGCCTGGGCGAGCGCGCCGGGATCGGTGGTGTCGGTGACGCGGGCCAGGACCGCCTTGCCGCGTACGTTCCTGCCGGTCGGGCCGCCGGTGCCGATGTCGACCAGCGGCAGCCTGCTGCGGCCCGCGGTGAGGGTGCTGCCCGCCTGGACGAGCGCGTCACCGACGCCCTTGACCGCCAGCAGGGGTGCGCCGAGCCGCCACACGGTCCGGTACTCGAAGGAGCCCTGCCGGACCTTTTCGGTCGGCGCGGCGAACACGCTGTCGTACATCAGCGGCACCTGCACGGCCCCGAACAGGTCGGCGCCGCCCGCCTTGCGGTCGTACTCCATGAGGAGCTGGCGCCGCTCGGTGCGGCGGCCCACATCGGCGCGGACCTCGCGCAGCCGCCGCCCGTCCAGGGTGATCTCGCGGTCCCGGTCGAGGGTGATCTCGGGGGCGGCGAGGAAGCCGAGCCCGAGGGAGTCGGCGCCGTGGCTGCCGCGCACGTCGAGGAAGGAGGACACGCTGTACGTGCCCGGGTCCAGCCGCAGCCTCAGGGTGCCCGAGTCGTCCACGTGGGCGCTGAACGGGTCGACGTCCGCGACGAGTTGCTGCACGGCGAGGTCGGCGGCGGTGGCGGCGCCGGAGCGGTCCTTGACGTGCACGGTGAGCGTGTACCGCTCGCCTTCCTTGACCAGCCCGAACGCGGTGTGCGCGACGGCTGTGCCGGCCGCCGAGGCCACGATCTGCCCGCTCGTGTTGCCCACCGGCGCCTTGGCGCCGTCGCCGGTGACCGTGGTGGAGGCGGTACCGTGCGCGGGCACGGTGAGCCGCTGGTCGGCGAGGGCGGCCACGCCCTCGGGGGCGCCCTGCACGGCCAGGGTCAGGTCGACGGGCCGGTCACCGGAGTTGGTGTAGGTGAGGGTGCGGGTGACCGGCTTGTTCCCGTCGTAGGGCCAGCCGTAGAAGCCGAGGTCGGCGCTGCCGGTGGCGGTGATCTCGGCGGCCACCGCGTCCGGCACGCTCACCCGGCCCGCGCCCAGCTCGTAGGCGGAGGCGTCGAGCTGCTTCGACGTCGACATCAGCGCGTCCTTGAGCCGGGCCGCGTCCCAGTCCGGGTGCTCCTGGGCGAGCAGGGCGGCGACCCCGGCGACATGGGGCGTCGCCATGGACGTACCGCTCATGGTCGTGTAGTCGCCGCTGCCCTCGGTGAGCCGGGAGCGGGCGGCGAGGATGTCGACGCCGGGGGCCGCGAGGTCGGGCTTGAGGGCGTTGTCGCCCAGGCGCGGTCCCGCGCTGGTGAAGTAGGCGGCCTGGTCGGCGGAGTCGACCGCGGAGACGGTCAGGGCCGCGTCGGCGGCGCCGGGCGAGCCGATGGAGGAGGGCGCGCCGGTGTTCCCGGCGGCGATCACGAAGAGCGCGCCGGTCTCGGCCGAGAGGGTGTCTACGGCCTGCGCCATGGGGTCGGTGCCGTCGCTGGCCTCGGTGGAGCCCAGCGACATGGACACGATCCGCGCGTGCACGTCCCGCGCGGCCCACTCCATCCCTGCGATGATCTGCGACTCGCTGCCCGTGCCCTGGTCGTCGAGCACCTTGCCGACGGCGAGCACGGCGTCGGGGGCGACGCCCTTCTCCTTGCCGTCGGAGGCAGCGCCGCTGCCGCCCACGGTGGAGGTGACGTGGGTGCCGTGGCCGTTGCGGTCGGCGACCTCCTCGCCCGGGATGAAGCTCTTGGTCTGCGTGACGCGGCCGGCCAGGTCGGGGTGGGTGGTGTCGACGCCGGTGTCCAGGACGGCGACGGTGACGCCCTTGCCGGTCAGCCCGGCCTCCCACGCCTTGGGGGTGCCGATCTGGGCGTTGGACTCGGCCATGTCGGCGCGGACCCGGCCGTCGAGCCAGACCTTGTCGACGCCGTCCGGCGAGAGGGTGCGCGCGCCGCCGGGCCGGGTGAACTCCCGCCAGAACGCACGCCCCTTGCCCGCCTCGACGGCGGCGCCGTGCACGCTGGCGAGGTCCCGGGTCCGGGCGGCGCCGCGCGGGGTGCGCACCGCGCGGTCCTTGCCGTAGGTCACGATCAGCGGCAGTTCCCCGGTGCGGGTGTCGGCGAGTCCCTGCCGCAGCAGCTCGCTCACGTCGAACAGCCGCGGGTCGAGCCGCCCCGCGCGCAGATACGGCCGGGCCTCGTCCGGTACGACGGTGACGGTGCCGTCGGCCACGGTGGTGCGGACGGCGCCGGTGGCGTCCGCGGGCCGCCGCACCGTGACGGTGCTCTTCCCGCCGCCGAGCGGGGTGACGGTGACCCGGTCGCCGGTGACGAGGGTGACGGTGCGGGGGCCGTCCGCCGGTTTCCCGGCCGCCGCGGCGGCCCGGGACGCGCCGGTCGCGCTGGTCGTGGGGGTGGTGGGGGTGGTGGATCCGGTGTCGTGGGCGGCCGCCTGTCCGGCGGCGGCCTGCCCGGCGGGCAGCAGGGCGATCACGAGCCCGGCCGACAGGAGGGTCGCTCTCCGTCTGCCTGGTCCTCTGCTCATCCGTGCCTCTCTTCCTCGCAAGCGGCGGACCGCTTGGTCGAGTGCTGCGTCGAATGCTGCGTCGAGTGCTGCGTCGGTGCTGGGAAGAGTGTCAGGAGACTTGTGTGGCAAGGGAGTTGACGAGCGGTGGCGGATGGCTGCCGTGGCAGGTTCCCGCCAGGACAAGGCGGTCCACTGTGCGCATTCCCGGTACTTGTCCGGCAGACGGCCAGGAAAAGCACTCGTCCAGCGGCCCCCCGCCCGGCCCCCTTGAACAGGCGCCCGCTCCCCCGTCCCGCACACGATGCACAGGAGGCCGCCGCCCGGCGACCGCCACGGTCCGCGCTCTCGGGAGGATCCGTCATGTCCGCCAGTCTGGAGCAGTTGCGCCGCTGCCATCTCGCCGTCGACCTGGGAGCGGCCCGGACCCGTGTGTACGTCAAGGGCGCGGGACTCGTCGTCGACCAGCCCTCGGTCGCCGCCGTCAACACCCGTACCGGCGCGCTGATCGCGGTCGGCGAGTTCGCGGAGAAGATGACCGGCCGCACCCCCGACTACATCCGCGTGGTCCGCCCGGTATCCGGCGGCACCGTCATCGACATCGAGATGGCCCAGCGCATGCTGCGGCATCTGCTCGGCGACAAGATGCGCCGGTCGCTGCGCCGCAAGGCCCGGCTGCGGGCGGCGGCCTGCACCCCGCACGACGCCGATCCGCTGGCCCAGCGCGCCACCGTCGAGACCCTGGTCGGACTCGGCGCCCGCCGGGTGGAGCTCGTCGACACGCTCATCGCCGCCGCCGTGGGCTGCGGACTGCCCGTGGAACGCGCCGAGGCCACCATGATCATGGTGTGCGGCGCCGCGGCGACCCAGGTGGCCGTCCTCTCCCTCGGCTCGATCGTCGCCGCCGTACGGATGCCGGTGGGCGGCGAGGCAGTCGACCACGCGATCGTCCAGCACCTGCGCCAGGAACACGCGTTGGTGCTGCCCAGCCAGTCGGTGCGCCCGCTGCAACTGGCCCTGCACGACAACGGCCTCACGGCGCACGGCCCGGCGGCCACCGAGATCCACGGCCGGGACGTGGCCACCGGGCTCGCCCGCTCCGTCCTGGTCGACACCGCCGCCGTGCGGGAGGCCATCCAGGCCCCCCTGACCGCCGTGCTCGACGGCATCTACTCGGTACTGCGGGAGTGCCCGCCCGACCTGGTGGCCGACCTCGTGGACCGGGGCATCATGATGGTCGGCGGCTCCGCGCTGCTGCCGGGCCTCGACCAGATGCTGCGCCGGGCCACGGGCATGCCGGTGCACATCGCCGACCGCCCCGACGTGTGCGCGGTGCAGGGCCTGGGCGAGATGCTGGAGGGCCGGATCGAACCGCTGGTACTGGACCCGATCGGGGCGTAGCCGCCGACGACGGCGCCCCGGCGAAGGCAATACCGCCGCCCCGCTGCCCGCCGCCCCGCTGCCCGGCCCGCGCACGGCCCGCGCACCGCCCGCCAGGTGTACGCGGCGGAGCACAGGGCAGGCGCATCAAGGGCCACCGGGCCCCGGGCTCCCGAGAAGCCACGGAGAACCGCGGATCCGGGAGGGCGTCGGGCGGCGGGACGAGCCGGACGGCACAAGCGGGATGACAGGCGGGACAGAGCGGGACATGACCTCAGGGGCACCACCACGTCCGCCTCTCGCGCGGCGGCTGGACGCACCGGCCGCTCCGCTGGCCGTCGCCGCGCACGTCTTCCCGGACGGCCGGGCCCGGCTCGCCCCGAGCGGGGAACTGGTGCACGGCTGCGCGGACACGCTGGCCGAGGCGCTCGCCGAACTGCCGCCGGGGACCTGCCGGATCGACCTGGACATGGCCGGGGTGACGTTCATGGACTCGGCGGGTCTCGGGTTCCTGGAGGCGCTCGACGCGTACGGCCGCTGCCGTCTCGTCCCCGTCACGGCCACCGGCTGGACGGGGCAGCCGCGCCGCGTCCTGGAACTGGCCGGCCTGGACACCGCCGACCCGCTGAACCCGCCTCCGGAGGACCCGGCGCCCGCCGCACCGGGCACCCCCGCCCCCGCCCCCGCTCCCGCCTCGGCGGTGGCCGCGGAGCGCGGGGAGCGGCTGCTCGAACTCCAGCAAGAGGTCGAGCAGCTGCGCCGGGCCATCGCCTCCCGCCCGGTCATCGACCAGGCCCGCGGCATCCTGATGGCCGCCCACGCCTGCACCCCGCAGCAGGCATGGGACGTCCTCCGCGAGGCGTCCCAGCGCTCCAACACCAAGCTGCGCACCGTGGCCGCCGCCCTGACCGCGGGCGCCCTGCCGGACGGCCCCCCGCCCCCGGAGGAGATCCGCACGGCTCTGGGCGCCGCGCTGGCCCGGACGATCGCGTGCGGAGAGGGGGACGACGGGGAATGACGGGTACCCGGACCCGGAGTGACCACCCCAGGTCCGCAGGAGTCACCATGAACATGCGAGAGCACACCCCCTCCCAGGCCGAGGGCGAACGCGACGACACCCCCGCCCGCCGCACGGCCGACACCCCGGAACCGCCCTACCCGACCCCTTCCCAGGCCGAGGGCGAACGCGACGACCTTCCCGAGACGTCGGACCCGGCGGACGGCATCTGAGAGCGGTTCCGCCGCCGCCCGAGTACGGGAACTCAGCGGAAAGGAAGCACCCGCGACATCACATCTCGCACGTTCCCGGCCACTTCGGGATTCGCGGAAAGAAGAGAACTGATCCCCACCGCGATCAGCATCCACCTACCTGGACCGGCATATTGGTCAGAAGGCATCCCGGCCATATTCGAAGCACACGCCGCCACATCCGGTTCGCCGCAGATGCCACCTCTGGCGCACCGGAGAGAAAAGTCTGCCGGTCACTGCGCACGAGCGCGTCGATCTTCTCGAAAAGCTCGCTCACGACGACGTCGACATCGTCCGCTTGTTGCAGCCTGCCCTGGCCGTCTCGACGGCCGCAACCTCAAGGGAATTGCTCCACTGGCGTACCGTCCTCCGCTGCCACCAGAGCTCCCGGCCGTCATGCATGGCCTTGACGAGGCGAAGCATCACCAGCGCTTCCTTGTCGTAGGCGTGCACCCTCTCCGCGATCTCACGGCGCCACCGCACGTACATGATCAGGACTGCCGGAAGGCTCCCGAGGAACAGAAGCGACAGAGCCGCGTCGGCGACGCGCGGCACAAAGCCTTCGAACATCGGAATCGGCAGCAGAGAAAGCCACACGATCCAGAGAGCCAGTACGGTGACCAGCGGGAAAATGGCGCGCAAGAAAAGAATGCGGTAGCCGAGGAAGGACCAGCTCACGAAAGGCAGGATGCAGATCATGACCCCTGCGACGGCCTGGGCATGCGCGGTCCCCCCGCACAAGATGATCACAGCCACCGGAAACCACAAAGTCGCGTACCCCAAAGGGGAACGGAAGAAGATCAGGAAGAACTGAGCCGGAAGCGCGGCTGCCCTCCGGTGCGCCGCCTCCGACAGCTCCCTGAGGTCAGAGGACAGTGCGAGGGCCCACGGCACGCGGTCCAGATCGTCCCCCATCCGCCCTTCATTCGGCAGCCACCAGGGCGACACAGCACTCCAGCATGCGCGCCGGGAACTGTGGACACGATCAGGACTCGTACCATATCTTGTACAAGTCGAGAGAGGAGGCAGCAAGCATGTCCATCACCGCCAGCGAAGCGCGCCAGAACCTGTTCCCGCTGATCGAGCAGGTCAACGAGGACCACGCTCCGGTTCACATCACCTCCCGCAAGGGGAACGCCGTCCTCATGTCCGAAGAGGACTTCAGCTCTTGGACCGAGACCGTGCACCTCCTGCGCTCCCCCAAGAACGCCCGTCGCCTGCTCGACTCCATCGCCGAGGCGGAGACCGGCAAGGCCCAGCACCGCGAGCTGATCGACCCCGACGCGGAGCATGCGTGAAGATCTCGTTCACGTCTCACGCCTGGGAGGACTACACCTACTGGGCCGAGAACGACCGCAAGATGGTCAAGCGCATCAACAAGCTGATCGACGACACCATGCGCGATCCCTTCAAGGGCATCGGCAAGCCGGAGCCCCTGAAGGGCGATCTGTCGGGCTACTGGTCTCGGAGGATCGACGACACGCACCGGCTCGTGTACAAGCCGTCCGGCGACGAGTTGATGATCGTCCAGGCTCGGTACCACTACTGACACCGAAAGCCCTCGCCGGCGAAGAACCGATGGGCCGAGCCGGCAGCGGAGTGCGGGCGCTCCCGTGCGAACACGCCGGCCGCTGTCGCCCGACCGTGTCCCCCGGGTGTCCCCTGGATCTTGATCTGAACGAATGAACGGGGGCCCCACCCTGGAGTGGCGACCCCCGTTCTCACGCTTCCGCAGATAGAAACGGTTCTCTGGGAGAACCTTGCGGTGGGGCGGGTGGGACTCGAACCCACGGCCGACGGATTATGAGTCCGCTGCTCTAACCGGCTGAGCTACCGCCCCGTCCGGCGCGTCGCGTACACGTGTGCGCGCCGTCTGCCGCAGCATAGCCGCTCATACGATCTCCTGCTTCGCCATGGCCGGCTCGCCGCGGTCTTCCTGACCTTGAGGACTCCTGCGAGGTCACGGCGGTTCCCCCGAACATGGGTCCGACAGGTACCCGGGGTGGGGCCGGACATGAAAAAGGACCCCTGAGGGTCCTCGTTCAGCATGCTCCCCCGACTGGACTCGAACCAGTAACCTGCCGGTTAACAGCCGGCTGCTCTGCCAATTGAGCTACGGAGGACCGAGCTCCCCCGACTGGACTCGAACCAGTAACCTGCCGGTTAACAGCCGGCTGCTCTGCCAATTGAGCTACGGAGGAATGCCTCGTCGCATCGAACGCGTCTTCCGGGGTAGTCCCCCGGTGAGCGCGCGCTCGCTGCGACACATACATTAGCGCAAGCAGGGGGGTGCTCCGCCAATCGGTTCCCCCGGGCTCCGACGTCGAGGCAAGGAAGGGTGGCCACCATGCGCTACCGGCTCGTGTTCATCGCAGGGCTGGCACTGGGTTACGTACTGGGCACCAAGGCGGGACGTGAGCGCTACGAGCAGCTCCGCAAGTCCGCCCGCCAGGTGGCGCAGAACCCCGCCGTGCGCAACACCGCGGAGACGGCGGCCCAGCAGGGGCGGCAGTTCGCGGGCAAGGCGTACCACGCGGTGAGCGACCGGGTCGGCGACCATGTCCCGGACTCGGTGGCGCAGCGGGTCCGCTCGCTGCGCGAGCGGGCCGGGGGCAACGGCGCGGACGACTGGGGCACCAGCAACACCTGAACCGGGGGAACCATCCGGCCCCGGCCCCACGCGGGTGCCGGGATGCGGCAGAATTTTCCGCATGGGGATAGTCGCCGGGTTGGACAGCTCACCTGATTTCACTCGCATCGTGGTCTGCGACACGGACACGGGGGCCGTGCTCCGGCAGGGCTACGCACCGCATCCGGTGGAGAGCCCGGAGGGGGGCGGCCGTCCGGCGGACGTGGATCCGCAGGCCTGGCTGCTCTCGCTCGGGGAGGCCGCGGGCGGCGGACTGCTGGAGGGCGTGCAGGCGATCGGCGTCTCCGCCCAGCAGAACGCGCTGGTGCCACTGGACGGCCAGGGTGCCACCGTGCGCCCGGCGCTGGTCGGCGGCGACCGGCGGGCCCAGGCCGCCGCCGCGGACCTGGTCGACTCCTTCGGCGGCCGGGAGGCGTGGGCGCAGGCGGTCGGCTCCGTGCCGCAGGCCGCCCAGCCGGTCACCAAGCTGCGCTGGCTCGCGAAGAACGAGCCGGAGGCGGCCGGCCGCACGGCCGTGCTGATGCAGGCGCACGACTGGCTGGTGTGGCAGTTGCTGGGCCGCCCGGCGCGGCGGACCACCGACCGCGGCGGCGCCTCCGGCACCGGCTACTGGTCGGCGGCCACCGGCGCCTACCGGCCCGACCTGGTCGAGCTGGCGCTCGGCCACCAGGCGGTGCTGCCCGAGGTGATCGGCCCCGCCGAGGCGGCCGGTACGACTCCGGAGGGGCTGCTGATCTCGGCCGGCACCGGGGAGACCATGGCCGCCGCCTTCGGTCTGGGCATCGGGCTGGGGGACGCGGTGGTGTCGCTGGGCGCCTCCGGGTCGGTGATGGCCGTGCACCCCGAGGCGCTGGTGGACCAGAGCGGGATGATCACCTCGCTCGCCGACGCCACCGGCATGCATCTGCCGGTGGTGACCACGCTGAACGCCGTACGGACGCTGCGCGGCACCGCGGAGCTGCTGGGCCTGCCGGATCTGGAGGCCCTGTCCGAGCTGGCGATGACATCGACGCCGGGCTCGCACGGACTGGTGCTGCTGCCCTATCTGGAGGGCGAGCGGACCCCCGCGCTGCCGCACACCGCCGGGACGCTGTCGGGTCTGCGGCGGGAGTCGATGAAGCCGGAGCACCTGGCGCGGGCCGCCTTCGAGGGCATGCTGTGCGGGCTCGTGGACGCGCTGGACGTGCTGCGCGGCCGGGGCGTGGAGGTGCGGCGCGTCTTCCTGCTCGGGCCGGCCGCCGAACTGCCCGCGGTACAGGCCGCCGCGCCCGCGCTGTTCGGCGCGCAGGTCGTCGTGCCGCAGCCCGCCGACTACGCGGCGATCGGCGCCGCCCGGCAGGCCGCGTGGGCGCTCGGCGTCTCGCGGGGCACCCTCGACCCGCACAGCCCGCCGGCCTGGCAGGGCGCGGCGGCCCAGGTGCTGGAGCCGGGCGAGGACCTGGCGGTGGGCCAGGCGGTGCGCCAGCAGTACACGGCGGTACGCGAACAGACCCATCCGGGTGCGTTCAGCGCGTAGTGCGCCGTTCGCCGCGTACCGGACACCGGAGTCCGGGCGCGGGCCGGCCGGGGTGCCCGGTCGGCCCGCGCTTCGATCGGGTTAATCAGTTGAGGTAACACGGGCGGAGTGTCCGACGATAGGTGCCAGGGGACATCGACCGCCCCCACCGCCGACTCCGAGAGACCCAGCGTGCTCATACGACTTCTGCGGACCTATCTCAGGCCCTACAGGAAACCCATCGCTCTTCTGGTGCTGCTTCAGTTCCTCCAGACCTGCGCCACCCTCTACCTGCCCACGCTGAACGCCCACATCATCGACAAGGGCGTGGTGAAAGGTGACACGGATTACATCCTGACGTTCGGCGCCGTGATGATCGCCATCTCGCTGGTGCAGGTGGGATGCAACATCGGTGCCGTGTACTACGGCGCCAAGACCGCCTCCTCGCTCGGCCGAGACGTGCGGGCCGCCGTCTTCGACCGGGTGCAGTCCTTCTCGGCGCGCGAGGTCGGCCAGTTCGGCGCGCCCTCGCTCATCACGCGTACGACCAATGACGTCCAGCAGGTACAGATGCTGGCCCTGATGACGTTCACCCTGATGGTGTCGGCGCCCATCATGTGCGTGGGCGGTGTCGTGCTGGCCCTCGGCCTGGACGTGCCGCTGTCGGGCGTCCTGGTCGCCGTCGTACCGGTGCTGGGCCTCTCCGTGACGCTGATCGTGCGCCGGCTGCGCCCGCTGTTCCGGTCCATGCAGACCCGTCTGGACACGGTGAACCGGGTGCTGCGCGAGCAGATCAGCGGCAACCGCGTCATCCGCGCCTTCGTCCGCGACGGCTACGAGAACGACCGCTTCCGCGCGGCCAACGGCGAGCTGACCGAGATGTCCCTGGCCACCGGCCGGATGCTCTCGCTGATGTTCCCGATCGTGATGACGGTGGTCAATCTGTCGTCCATCGCGGTGGTGTGGTTCGGCGCACACCGCATCGACAGCGGCAGCATGATGATCGGCGACCTCACCGCGTTCCTCGCCTATCTGATGCAGATCGTGATGTCCGTGATGATGGCCACCTTCATGTTCATGATGGTGCCGCGCGCGGAGGTCTGCGCCGAGCGCATCCAGGAGGTCATGGACACCGAGTCCAGCGTCGTCGCGCCCCTGGCGCCCGTGCGCGAGCTGCGCAGCCACGGCCATCTGGAGCTGCGCGGGGCGGGCTTCCGCTACCCGGGCGCCGAGGAGCCGGTGCTGAAGGCCGTCGACCTGACCGCCCGGCCCGGCGAGGTGACCGCCGTGATCGGCTCGACCGGCAGCGGCAAGTCCACCCTGCTGGGTCTGGTGGCGCGGCTGTTCGACGCGACCGACGGCGAGGTCCTGGTCGACGGCGCCGATGTGCGCACCCTGGACGCCAAGCTGCTGGCGCGGACCGTCGGCATGGTGCCGCAGAAGCCGTACCTGTTCGCGGGCACGGTCGCCACCAACCTTCGCTACGGCAATCCGGACGCCACCGACGAGGAGCTGTGGCACGCGCTGGAGGTGGCGCAGGCCAAGGAGTTCGTCGGCAGGCTGGAGGGCGGCCTCGACGCGCCGATCTCGCAGGGCGGCACCAATGTGTCCGGCGGCCAGCGCCAGCGCCTGGCCATCGCCCGCACCCTGGTGCAGCGCCCGGAGATCTACCTCTTCGACGACTCCTTCTCCGCCCTCGACTACGCCACCGACGCGGCCCTGCGCGCCGCGCTCACCCGGGAGACGGCCGAGGCGACCGTCGTCATCGTCGCCCAGCGGGTGGCGACCATCCGGGACGCCGACCGGATCATCGTCCTGGACGAGGGACGGGTCGTCGGCACCGGCCGCCACCACGAGCTGATGGCGGGCAACGAGACGTACCGGGAGATCGTGCTCTCCCAGCTGACGGAAGCGGAGGCTGCCTGATGGCGGGGCCGATGGGACGGATGATGGCCGGGGGCTCCCCGGACAGCCGCTCGATGGACTTCAAGAGGTCGGGCAAGCGGCTCATCGCCCAGTTCCGGCCCGAACGGGCCACGATCTGCCTCCTGCTGGCGTGCGTGGTGGTGAGCGTCACCCTCAGCGTGATCGGGCCGAAGATCCTCGGCAAGGCCACCGACCTGGTCTTCGCGGGCATCATCGGCCGGCAGTTCCCGGCCGGGATGTCCAAGGACGAGACCCTGGCCTCGCTGCGCGCGCACGGCCAGGGCTCGGTCGCCGACATGCTCCGGAGCACGGACTTCACGCCCGGACAGGGCATCGACTTCGGTGCCGTCGGCGAGGTGCTGCTGTTCGCGCTGGGCACGTTCCTGGTGGCCGGGCTGCTGATGGCGGTGGCGACCCGGCTGGTGAACCGGTCGGTCAACCGGACCATGTTCCGGATGCGCGAGGACGTGCAGACCAAGCTGTCGCGGCTGCCGCTGTCCTACTTCGACAAGCGCCAGCGCGGCGAGGTGCTCTCCCGCGCCACCAACGACATCGACAACATCGGGCAGACCCTGAACCAGTCGATGGGCCAGCTCATCAACTCGCTGCTGACCATCGTCGGCGTGCTCATCGTGATGTTCTGGGTCTCCTGGCTGCTGGCGCTGGTCGCGCTGGTGACCGTGCCGCTGTCGTTCGTCGTGGCCACCCGCGTGGGCAAGCGCTCCCAGCCGCACTTCGTGCAGCAGTGGCGCTCCACCGGCCAGCTGAACGCGCACATCGAGGAGATGTACACCGGGCACGCCCTGGTGAAGGTGTTCGGCCGCCAGGAGGAGTCGGCGCGGCAGTTCGCCGAGCAGAACGAGGCGCTGTACGAGGCCGGGTTCAAGGCGCAGTTCAACAGCGGCGTCATGCAGCCGCTGATGATGTTCGTGTCCAACCTGAACTATGTGCTGGTCGCGGTCGTCGGCGGGCTGCGGGTCGCCTCGGGCACGCTGTCCATCGGTGATGTGCAGGCGTTCATCCAGTACTCGCGGCAGTTCTCGATGCCGCTGACCCAGGTCGCGTCGATGGCGAACCTGGTGCAGTCGGGCGTCGCCTCGGCCGAGCGGGTCTTCGAACTGCTGGACGCCGAGGAGCAGGAGGCCGACCCGGTGCCGGGCGTGCGGCCCGAGGAGCTGCGCGGGCGGGTCGCGCTGGAGCACGTGTCCTTCCGCTACGCGCCGGACAAGCCGCTGATCGAGGACCTGTCCCTGACGGTCGAGCCGGGCCACACGGTCGCGATCGTCGGCCCGACCGGCGCGGGCAAGACCACCCTGGTCAATCTGCTGATGCGGTTCTACGACGTCACCGGCGGGCGGATCACCCTGGACGGGGTGGACATCGCCCGGATGTCGCGCGACGAACTGCGCTCCGCCATCGGCATGGTGCTCCAGGACACCTGGCTGTTCGGCGGCACCATCGCGGAGAACATCGCCTACGGCGCCTCGCGAGAGGTGACGCGCGGCGAGATCGAGGAGGCGGCGCGGGCCGCGCACGCGGACCGGTTCGTGCGGACGCTGCCCGACGGCTACGACACCGTGATCGACGACGAGGGCAGCGGGGTCAGCGCCGGTGAGAAGCAGCTCATCACCATCGCGCGGGCGTTCCTGTCCGACCCGGTGATCCTCGTGCTGGACGAGGCGACCAGCTCGGTCGACACCCGTACCGAGGTGCTGATCCAGAAGGCGATGGCCAAACTCCAGCACGGCAGGACGTCGTTCGTCATCGCGCACCGGCTCTCCACCATCCGGGACGCGGACACCATCCTGGTGATGGAGAACGGCTCCATCGTCGAACAGGGCGCGCACGAGGAGCTGCTGACCGCCGACGGCGCCTACGCCCGCCTGTACAAGGCGCAGTTCGCGCAGGCGGTCGTGGAGGTCGACTGAGCGGAGACCGGCCCGGCCGGTACGCGCGAGGGGGGTACGCGCGAGGGGGTCGCCCGGCGGGGCGGCCCCCCTTCAGTCCAGGTAGCCGCGCAGTTGGTCGGCGAAGGTGTGGTCGCGCAGCTTGTTGAGGGTCTTGGACTCTATCTGGCGGATCCGCTCCCGGGTCACGCCGAACAGGCGCCCTATCTCCTCCAGGGTGCGCGGGCGCCCGTCCACCAGGCCGTAGCGGAGCTGGACGACCTTGCGTTCGCGCTCCCCCAGCGTGGAGAGCACCGCGTCCAGGTGCTGGCGCAGCAGCAGGAACGCGGCCGACTCCACGGGCGAGGCGGCGTCGCCGTCCTCGATGAGGTCGCCGAGGGCCACGTCGTCCTCCTCGCCGACGGGGGCGTGCAGCGAGACCGGCTCCTGCGCCAGCCGGAGCACCTCGCTGACCCGCTCGGGCGGCAGTTCGAGGTGGGCGGCGACCTCGGCCGCGGTGGGCTCGTAGCCGCGCTCCTGGAGCATCCGGCGCTGCACCCGCACCACCCGGTTGATCAGTTCGACGACGTGCACCGGCACGCGGATGGTGCGGGCCTGGTCGGCCAGTGCCCGGCTCATCGCCTGGCGGATCCACCAGGTCGCGTACGTGGAGAACTTGTAGCCGCGGGCGTAGTCGAACTTCTCCACCGCCCGGATCAGCCCGAGGTTGCCCTCCTGGACCAGGTCGAGCATGGTCAGCCCGCGGCCGACGTAGCGCTTGGCGACCGACACCACCAGCCGCAGGTTGGCCTCGATGAGGCGGCGCTTGGCGAGGCGGCCCATGACGACCAGCCGGTCCAGATCGCCCGCGAGCGCGCTGTCGAGGTCGTGGGCGCCGCCGAGCTTCTCCTCGGCGAAGAGGCCAGCTTCGACCCGGCGGGCGAGGTCCACCTCCTCGGCCGCGCTGAGCAGCGGGATGCGGCCGATCTCCCGCAGGTACTGCCGGAACAGGTCCGCGGTGGGCCCGCCGCTGTCGGCGCGGGCCGGGACGGCGGCGGGCTCGGACGCCTCGGCGGGCTCACCGGCTTCGGCGGGCCCGGCGGCCTCGGACGCGCCGGGCTCCGGCTCGGCGGCGGGCGGCTCCTCCGGTTCGCCGGGCTCCGCCGCGTCCGGGTGGTGCGCGACCCGGTCCTGCGGGGGCACGGCCGCCGCCAGGACGAGATCGGTGGCGCTGTCGGCAGGGGTGATGAGGGTCTGGGTCTGCACGCGGGCGACCTCCAGGATGATCGCTGCTGACCTGTGCGGCAGCGGTACTCGGGGGACGGGGTCGACGGCCTCGCCGCTGTCCGTCCTGTACGCGATGAGCACGGCCGCGGGAGGAGAGACCCGTGGGGGGACGGACCGGCCGCGCTCCGGGGATCAGGCACCGGACCCCAGTGTGGAGTACGACACATCGCCGCCACGAGGGGCGTGCGGTGACTTTTTGCGTCCGGTCCGTCACGAGGCGGATATTCCGGCCCGCTCGGGCCCCGGAGAACCCTAGAGAGCGGCCGCGCCCTTGACCGCCAGGGCCTGGTCGTACTGCTGGAGGACCCACAGCTCGTTCTGCGCGGCGGCGAGACCGGCGGGGTCACCGCCGGTGCCGAGGCGGGCCACGGTGCTGTTGAGGTCGCGGATGCGGCGTTCGACGGCGCGGCGGCGGACGCGGACCAGGACCTCGCCCGCGTACATCTCGTCGACCACGCGGCGCATGATCGCCTCCACGGCCAGCTCGGTGACCATGGCGCGGACCGTGTCATCGGGGGCGGCCTCGCGGACCCGGACCAGGTACTCCTGCGGGTCGGCCGTGCCGTACTCGGCGCCGCCCGCGTCCAGGACCGCCTGGCGCACGGCCGCGTAGGGCGGGGCGGTGAACTCGTCCGTGCCGTACGCGTCGAAGGCCGGGGAGACCAGCTCGGGGCGTTGCAGCGCCAGTTTCAGCAGTTCGCGCTCGGTGGCGTGCACCGGGTTGCGCAGGTTCAGGGCGGGGCCGCCGGGCGCGGCGGGCTGCGCGGGAGCGGCGTACTGCTGCTGCGGGGGGCCCTGCCGGCGCTCGGGGCCCCCGCCACGGCCGCCGCGTTCGCGGGCCCAGCGGGCGAGCTGGGCGACCCGCTTGACCACGAACTGGGTGTCCAGGATGCCGAGCAGCCCGGCGAGCTGGACGGCGACCTCGTGCTGGGCGCCGCTGTTCTTGATCCGGGCGACGACCGGCGCGGCCTCGTCCAGGGCGGCGGCGCGGCCCGCCGGGGTGTCCAGGTCGTAGCGGGCGACGATCTGGCGCAGCGCGAACTCGAAGAGCGGGGTGCGCGGCTCCACCAGGTCGGTGACCGCGTCGTCGCCCTTGGCCAGACGCAGCTCGCAGGGGTCCATGCCGTCGGGGGCGACAGCGATGTATGTCTCGGCGGCGAACTTCTGGTCGTCCTCGAAGGCGCGCAGCGCGGCCTTCTGGCCGGCCGCGTCGCCGTCGAAGGTGAAGATCACCCGGGCCGAGCCGTTGTCCATGAGCAGCCGGCGCAGGATCTTGATGTGGTCGCCGCCGAAGGCCGTGCCGCAGGTGGCGATGGCGGTGGTGACCCCGGCCAGGTGGCAGGCCATGACGTCGGTGTAGCCCTCGACGACGACCGCGCGGGACGCCTTGGCGATCTCCTTCTTGGCCAGGTCGATGCCGTACAGGACCTGGGACTTCTTGTAGACCGGGGTGTCCGGGGTGTTGAGGTACTTGGGGCCGTTGTCGGATTCGTGGAGCTTGCGGGCGCCGAAGCCGACGACCTCGCCGCCGATGTCGCGGATCGGCCACATCAGCCGGCCGCGGAAGCGGTCGATGGGGCCGCGGCGGCCCTCCTGGGCGAGGCCGGACAGGAGCAGTTCCTTGTCGGTGAAGCCCTTGCCGCGCAGGAAGCGGACCAGGTGGTCCCAGCCCTGCGGGCTGTAGCCGACGCCGAAGTGGACGGCGGCGCCCTGGTCGAAGCCGCGCTCGGCGAGGAAGACCCGGCCGGTCTCGGCCTCGGCGCTGCCCGCGAGCTGTTGCGCGTACCAGTCGGCGGCCAGTTTGTGCGCCTCGATCAGGCGGATGCGCTCGCCGCGCTGGTGGGAGGGGTTGTACCCGCCCTCCTCGTAGCGCAGGGTGATGCCGGCCTGGGCGGCGAGGCGCTCGACCGCCTCGGAGAAGGTGAGGTGGTCGACCTTCATCACGAACGTGATGGTGTCGCCGCCCTCCTGGCAGCCGAAGCAGTGGAAGAGTCCCTTGCTCGGGCTGACCTGGAAGGACGGCGACTTCTCGTCGTGGAAGGGGCACAGGCCCTTGAGGTTGCCGCCGCCCGCGCCCCGCAGCTGGAGGTACTCGGACACCACGGCGTCGATCGGGACCGCGTCCCGTACCGCCTTCACGTCCTCGTCGTTGATCCGTCCGGCCACGGGTGAATTCTACGGGGCCGCGGTGACACTCCCGTCCGGCCAGGTCCTACGGGACGAGGGTGTCCAGCGGGACGTGCGGGTCGGCCAGCGCGTCGGTGTCCACCGGGGTCCTCGCGCGGATCAGGGCCTGGATCGGGTCCGTGACGTCCCACACATTGACGTTCATCCCCGCGAGGACGCGGCCCTCCTTCACCCAGAACGCGATGAACTCGCGCTTCCCGGCGTCGCCGCGGATCACCACCTGGTCGTACGAGCCGGGCGGCGCCCAGCCGCTGTACTCCATGCCGAGGTCGTACTGGTCGGAGAAGAAGTACGGCACCCGGTCGTACACGACGTCCCGGCCGAGCATCGCGCGGGCCGCGGCCGGGCCGCCGTTGAGCGCGTTGGCCCAGTGCTCCACCCGCAGCCGGGTCCCGAACAGGGCGTGCGGGAAGGCGGCCACGTCACCGGCGGCGAAGATGTCCGGGTCGGCGGTGCGCAGCCGCTCGTCGACGATCACACCGCCGCCGTGCGCCCGGTCGGCCAGCTCCAGGCCGGCCGCCTCGGCGAGCGAGACGCGCGGGGCGGCGCCGATCGCGGCGAGCACATCGTGGCAGGGGTGCTCCTCGCCGTCGTCGGTGCGGGCGGCGAGCACCATGCCGTCCTGGCCGACGATCTCGGTCAGCCGGGCGCCGAAGTGGAAGCGGACGCCGTGCTCGCGGTGCAGCTCGGTGAAGAGCTGGCCCAGCTCGGGGCCGAGCACGCCGTGCAGCGGGGTGGCGGAGGGCTCGACGACGGTGACCTCGGCGCCGTAGGTGCGGGCCGCGGCGGCGACCTCCAGGCCGATCCAGCCGGCGCCCGCGATCACCAGGTGACCGTTGTCCCGGCCGAGGTGGGTGAGGACGTTCTTCAGGCGCTCGGCGTGGGCCAGGCGGCGCAGGTGGTGGACACCGGCCAGATCGGTGCCGGGGATGTCCAGGCGGCGCGGCTCGGCGCCGGTGGCCAGCAGCAGCTTGTCGTAGCGGACGTGGGTGCCGTCGTCGCCGTAGTGCACGGTCCTGGCGGCGCGGTCGACGGCGACGACGGTCTGGCCGAGGTGCAGCTCGATGTCATGGCGCGCGTACCAGGCCGGTTCCTGCACGAAGACGCTGTCGCGGTCCTCCTTGCCGAGCAGATAGCCCTTGGACAGCGGCGGGCGCTCGTAGGGGTGGTCGCGCTCGTCGCAGATGAGGATCACCCGGCCGCTGAAGCCCTCCGCGCGCAGCGTCTCGGCCGCCTTCGCACCGGCCAGACCTCCTCCGACGATGACGAATGTCTGATCCGCGTCGACCACTTGTTGCCTCCTGCCGGGGGGCCGGGGGGTGTCCCCCGGAGAAACTGCGGGTGCCGCCACGTGCGAGCGTCCCGCGCGGAGCGTGATGCGGGAAGAGGGAGTGGCCCGATCAGGCCACGCAGGGTCACCTCGGGGCGCCGGGCCCCGGCACTGGGGTCACCCTGGCCCCATGCGTAACAGCGGTATCACGGCGGTCCGTAAGCGCGCTGTCAGTTCCATGACGTCATCCCTGCCCCGTACCTGCCCCCGTCAGCCGTGCGTGGAGCGAGCGGGCCGAGACATCGGTGAGGGAGGCGATCTGGTCGACGATCACGCGCTTGCGGGCGCGGTCGTCGGCGGCCCGGGTGAACAGGGCGCGGAACTGCGGGTCCAGGCCCTCGGGCGCGCGCTCGGTGAGCGCTGCGGCCAGCTCGGCGACGACGATCCGCTGGTCGGCGCGGAGCCGCTCCTGCTCGTCGCGCTGCATGACGAAGCGGTCGGCGACGGCCTTGAGGACGGCGCACTCCATTCGGGTGCTCCTGGGGACGACCAGCTCCGCGCCGTACCGGGTCAGCCGGCCGCCGCCGTACGCCTGCCGGGTGGCGCCCTCGGCGGCCAGGCAGAAGCGGCCGATGAGCTGGCTGGTGGCGTCCTTCAGGCGGGCCTGGGCCATGGCGGAGCCGTCGTAGCCGTGCGGCCACCACTCCTGGTCGAGGAGGCGGTCCAGGGCCTCGGCCAGCTCCTCGTGCTCGGTGCCCGCCGGGACGTAGCGGCCGACGGCGACCGCGAAGACGGCCTGCCGCTCGGGCGCGGAGCGCAGGCAGGCGGGGTCGAGGTGACCGGCGTGCAGGCCGTCCTCCACGTCGTGCACCGAGTACGCCACGTCGTCGGACCAGTCCATGACCTGGGCCTCGAAGCAGGTGCGGGTGCCGGGGGCGCCGTGGCGCACCCAGTCGAAGACCGGCCGGTCGTCCTCGTAGACCCCGAACTTGGGCGAGGCCGGGTCGGTGGGGTGGGCGCCACGCGGCCAGGGGTACTTGGTGGCGGCGTCCAGGGCGGCCCGGGTGAGATTCAGCCCGACGCTGACGGGTGCCTCCGCTCCGGGGCCGGTGACGAACCGCTTGGGCTCGATCCGGGTGAGCAGGCGCAGCGACTGGGCGTTGCCCTCGAAGCCGCCGCAGTCGTGCGCGAACTCGTTCAGCGCCTGTTCGCCGTTGTGCCCGAAGGGCGGGTGGCCCAGGTCGTGCGAGAGGCAGGCGGCCTCCACCAGGTCCGGGTCGCAGCCCAGGGCGGCACCCAGCTCGCGGCCCACCTGCGCGCACTCCAGCGAGTGGGTGAGCCGGGTGCGGGGGCTGGCGTCCCACGCGCCGACGCCCTGCGGCGCCTTGTCCGGCGTGACCACCTGGGTCTTGCCGGCCAGCCGTCTGAGGGCCGCGGAGTGCAGCACCCGCGCGCGGTCGCGCTGGAACGCCGTACGCCCCGGCCGCTTGTCCGGCTCACCGGCCCAGCGGTCGATGGCCGCCGGGTCGTAGCCCTCGGGCGGAAGCTGGTTCTCGTACGGCGCCGCCGTCTCGGATGCGATCCCTTCCATGCCTCGACAGTACGGGCACCCACCGACAACCGGGACGCCACGGTCCGCTCCCGGCGGGGCCGCTCGGCGGGAACCCCGCGGGGGCCGACCGCGGCGGGGTCACGGGGCTGGGCAGGCCGGGCCGGGTGTCGAGTGCGGGGCGGGGCGGGGCCGTGCCGGGTGTGTCGGGGCGGCCCCGCCGGGCGGGGGCGGGCGGGGTGCGGGAGGGGTGTCGCGCGGGTGGTGGGCGGGCGGGCGAACCGGGGCGGGTCCTGGCTCGTCCTTGCTGATCGGGGCCCGTACCGCACGCGCGCGTGTACGGCCGTACGAGAGGGGGGCCGGGCGATGCGCCGGACACGGCGACCGGGATGGACGCGGCCGCGGCTGCCGCGCACGCGGGCCGGGCGGCGGCGGCTGGTGCGGGCCGTGGTGGCGGTGTGCGTGCTGGCGCTGCTCCCGGCGACCTGGCTGTACGTCACGACCGGGGACCGGCTGCGTACCACGGCCGACGCGCCGCGCACCGACGTCGCCGTGGTGTTCGGCGCGGGCCTGTGGCACGGCGAGCCGTCGCCGTACCTGGCGCACCGCCTGGACGCGGCGGCGCGGCTCTACCGGGACGGCAGGATCAAGGTCGTCCTGGTGACCGGCGACAACAGCCGGGAGGACTACGACGAACCGGACGCCATGCGCGCGTACCTGACCGGGCACGGCGTACCGGCCGACCGGATCGTCACGGATTACGCGGGTTTCGACACCTGGGACTCCTGTGCGCGGGCGAAGAAGATCTTCGGTGTGGACCGGGCGGTGCTGGTCAGCCAGGGCTTCCACATCCGGCGGGCGGTGGCGCTGTGCGAGGCGGCGGGCATCGACTCCTACGGCGTCGGGGTGGACGCCGTGCACGACGCCACCTGGTACTACGGCGGCGCCCGGGAGGTGTTCGCGGCCGGGAAGGCGGCGCTGGACGCGGTCTTCCGGCCGGACCCGACCTTCCTGGGACCGAAGGAGCCCGGGGTGGCGCGGGCGCTGGCCGACGCACGCTGAGCGTCCCCCCTCCCCGGCCGGGACGCCGGTGACGGCCTAGGTCCACCGGAGTAGACCGGTCGGGACCGGGGGTCCGGGCGTGGGCGGGGCGCCTCGGCGTAGGTTCGGGGCATGTCCCACGCCGAGACCAGCGACACCTCCGAGCCCAGCGAGCCCAGCGAGACCGACAAGAGCAGCGGGACCGACAAGACGAGCGAGACCGACGCCGCTGCGGCGGCCGCCGCGGGCGAGCCGTTCGACCTCGGCGCGTATCTCGCGCGCATCGGCCTGCGGGGCGAGCGGCGCGCCGGGCTCGCGACGCTGTGCGAGGTGCACCTGGCGCACGCCCTGTCGGTCCCGTTCGAGAATCTGGACGCGCTGGCGGGCCGGGCGCCCTCGCTGGCGCCCGCCGATCTGGTGGCCAAGATGGTGCGCGGTCGGCGCGGGGGTTACTGCTACGAGCAGAACACGCTGCTCGCGCTGGCCCTGCGGGCACTCGGCTTCGAGGTGTCCGGGCTGGCGGGGCGCGTGGTGCTGGGCGCGGAGGACCCGGAGAGCCGGCCGCGTACGCACATGATGCTGCGGGTGGTCGTGCCGGGCGAGGCGCGGCCGTATCTGGCGGACGTGGGCTTCGGGGCGACCGGCGCGCTGCTGGAGCCGGTGCCGCTGGCCGTGGGGCCCGAGTCCGCGGGGGCCGGGCGGCGCCACCGGCTCGTACGGCTGCCGCACGGCGGCCCGCTGGAGCTGTGGGCGCTCCAGGCGTACGACCCCGGGGCGGCGGACTGGACCGCCCAGTACGCCTTCACGCAGGAGCGGTTCGTCGCCAGCGACTTCGAGGTGGCCAACTGGTACGTCGCCACCCATCCGCGCTCGCCCTTCACCCGCCGCGCCTACCTCCAGCGGACCACCGCCGGGCGTCATGTCTGCCTGGACGGCGCCCGGTTCACCGAGACCCTCGCCGACGGCACGGTGACCGAACGGACGCTCACCGACGAGGCGGAGGCGCGGCGCGTGGCCGACGGGGAGTTCGGCATCGCCGTGCCCGAGGGGCTGCGGCTGCTCGGCTGATTCCCTCCGGGGAGTCCGGGGAGTCCGGGGAGTCCGGGGAGTCCGGGGAGTCCGGGGAGTCCGGGGAGTCCGGGGAGTCCGGGGGGGAGGGGGCCGGGGAAGTCGGGCGCGGGACCTCGCGCCACATCCGACCGTGCGGGCGCTATGGACATGACATGTCATGCCCACTTAAATCTCAGTCACCGTCAGCGCCACCCCCACGCGCCCCGAGGGCGCCCGCGCTCAAGGAGACCGATGAGCAGTCGGACACGGCACACCCGAGGTTCCCGCCTGGCCGCGGCCGCAGGGGCCGCCACCGCCGCCACCCTGCTGGCCGCCGTACTCTCCCCCGCCGCGCACGCGGACCCCAGACCCGACCGGACCACCGCCGTCCACAACGCCGCCTCGGCGCTCGCGGGCCACGCCCGTGCCCTGGGACTCACCGCCGCCGAGCACACCGCCGTGCGGGACGTGATCGTCGACAAGGACGGCACGCAGCACGTCCGCTACGACCGCACCTACGACCGACTGCCCGTGCTGGGCGGCGACTTCGTGGTCCACCTGGCCCCGGACGGGGCGTACCGGGGCGCGGACCGCGCCACCCGCGGCACGATCGCCCTGGCGACCACCACCCCGGCGCTCGCCGCCCCCAAGGCCGCCGATCTGGCCGAGCGCGCCCTGCGCGGCGCGCACGCCGGGACCCGGTTCCAGCAGGTCAAGGCCCGGCCCAGCCTGGTCGTCGACGCCCTGCACGGCAGCCCCCGGCTGGCCTGGCGCACGGTCGCCGCCGGTCTGGACTCGCTCGGCAACCCGGCCGCCCGCACCGTCCTGACCGACGCGCGCACCGGGGCGCAGATCGACGCCTGGGACAGCATCGAGACGGCGACGGGCGACGGCAAGTCCCTCTACAGCGGGACGGTCGCGCTGGAGACGACCCAGTCCGGTTCGTCGTACCAGCTCAAGGACCCGACGCGGGGCAACACGTACACCGGTGACGCGGAGAACAAGACCGACCTGTGCATCTTCGGCATCTGCTTCCAGCGGGCGCCCGCGACCCTGTTCACGGACGCCGACAACCACTGGGGCACGGGCGCGACGGCGGACCGGGCCTCGGCGGCGGTGGACGCCCAGTACGGCACGAACGAGACCTGGGACTACTACAAGAACGTCCACGGCCGCACCGGCATAGCGGGCGACGGCAAGGGCTCGTACAACCGCGTCCACTACGGCACCAACTACAACAACGCCTTCTGGGACGACAGTTGCTTCTGCATGACGTACGGCGACGGTGACGGCACGACCTTCGGTCCGCTGGTCGCCCTCGACGTCGCCGGGCACGAGATGTCGCACGGCGTGACGTCCAAGACGGCGGCGCTGACGTACTCGGGCGAGTCCGGCGGGCTCAACGAGGCCACCTCCGACATCCTCGGCACCCTGGTCGAGTGGTACGCGGCCAACCCCGCCGACCCCGGCGACTACCTGATCGGCGAGGAGATCGTCCGCTCCGGCTTCGGCGGCACCGCCCTGCGCTACATGGACAAGCCCTCCAGGGACGGCAACTCGGCCGACTGCTGGAGCAGTTCGGTGGGCAACCTCGACGTCCACTACTCCTCGGGCGTCGCCAACCACTTCGCCTACCTGCTCGCCGAGGGCAGCGGCGCCAAGACCGTCAACGGCGTCTCCTACAACTCCCCCACCTGCAACAGCTCCACGGTCACCGGCATCGGCCACGACAAGCTCGGCAAGATCTGGTACCGCGCCCTCACGGTCTACATGACCTCCTCCACCAACTACGCGGCCGCCCGCACCGCCACCCTCAACGCCGCCAAGGACCTCTACGGTTCCGGCAGCGCGGAGTACAACGCGGTGGCGGCGGCCTGGAGCGCGGTGAGCGTGAACTGACGCCCGCCCCCACCGCTCACAGCGGCCGCCCGGACCACACGTCCGGGCGGCCGTGCGGTACGAGCGTTCCGCGTACGCTCATTCCACGATGCGGCGCACCGGTTGCCCCGTCACCCGGGCGATGGTCTCGAAGTCCGAGTCCTCGTGCAGCACGGTCAGCTTGTGCTGCTGAGCGGTGACAGCGACCAGAAGGTCGACGGGGCTCGCGCACTGGTGCCATCCCCGATCGGCGAGAGCCTGCTGCAGTGCGGCGGTCGCCTCCCAGGCGGAATCCCGCATCGGACAGTACGGAAAGGTCTCTTGGAGCAGCGCGTCCGCGTCGTAGTACGCGGGCCTGCCGCCGACCGCGCGCAGGAACTCCTGGCGCACGGGCTCGCACAGTTCGACCAGGCCGGAGCAGACGAGCTGGTCCCACTCCTCGCCGGTCTGGCCGCGATAGAACCGGATCAGCGCACTCGTGTCGATGAGGAAGGTCTCGCTCACGCCGCGTGATGCCCCAGACCCGGGGAGGATTCGTCCGGGTTCTCGCCGGGCCCGGCGGGCGACGGGTGCGCCGGCTCCTCGATCAGCGAGAGGTCGATCTCGCCCTCGGCGACCATCCGCCGCATGCGCTCGACGGCCGCCGCTCTCCGCCGCCGGTCCGCGATCTCCCTGAGCGCGGCGTTGACCGTCTCCTTCTTCGTGGTCGTGCCCAGGAGACGGGCCGCCTCAGCGAGGGCCTCGTCGTCAAGATCGATCACGGTCCGGCTCATACCGCCTCCCGAGTGCCGTATATACGTTTTGGAAAAATGATATCAGCCGGGGCCGCGGTGGGCGGCCCGGCGCCTCCGAGGCAGCCGCCCCCCGGTGCGCACGAGGGCTCGCCCCGCCCCCCTAGGGCCTGTCGTCAAATTCCCGCCTGCCCCGCGACGCCATGCACGCTCCCCCAAGCTCTTCGAGCAGGGGGGACCCCCACTCGCCGCACCGGGCCCAGACCCGAGTACGTCCAGTACGCGGGTCAGGACCCGGCACTCCCCCAAGCTCTTCGAGCAGGGGGGACCCCCAGAGCACGCACCTGACGCCGCGAGGCCCGCCCTCCGGGCGGACGACGGGAATTTGACGACAGGCCCTAACTCCCGTACGGCCGCCGCTCCCTCGCCTCGCGCAGGGCGTGGCCCCACCAGGTCAGCTGGTCGAGCATGGCCTTGGCGGCGGCGTCGGGGGCGGTCGGGTCCTTGGGGTGGCCGGTGTCGTCGAAGGAGGCGCCGGCGTTGTGGAAGGAGACGGTGTCGCGGACGGTGACCGCGTGGAGTTCGGCGAAGATCTGCCGCAGGTGCTCGACGGCGCGCAGGCCGCCGGCGAGGCCGCCGTAGGAGGCGAGGGCGACCGGCTTGGCCTGCCATTCGGTGAAGTGCCAGTCGATGAGGTTCTTGAGGCCGGCCGGGACGGAGTGGTTGTACTCGGGGGTCAGCACGACGAACGCGTCCGCGCCCGCGAGTTTCGGCGTGATCTCCGCGAGCGCGGCCCGCGCCTCGGGGCCGGGGTCGAGGCTGGTCGGGAGCGCGGCGGTGTCGGCCACGTCCACGACCTCGACGGCGAGGCCGGCGTGTGCGCGCAGATGGGTGAGGAGCCAGTCGGCGACCACGGGTCCGAAGCGGCCGTGCCGGTTGCTGCCGAGGACGAGGGTGACCTTCAGGGGCGCGCCGGGCGCGGTGGTGGTGTCCATGCGGCACAGCCTGGTAGCTCAACCAAGGTTGAGGTCAAGCGGCGGCCCGGCGCCCGGTCCACACCCCCCGGTCACCCGTTCACCCCCGCACCGGGCGCCCTTCGGGAAATTTCCGACACACCGTCAGGGGCATAGCCCTTGACCTGCGGAAACGTCGCACCTTCCGTTGCCCGACCCGGGCGCGGCGGCACCCGTTCACCGTATTTCTGACGGTCCCTCAGGAAGCGCGGGGACGGCTGTGCCACTTACCTCGGAAGGGCAGGGACGCGACGACGGCGGCACATGCGGGTGCCGCGGCCGTGTCCCGACCGCTGAGCAGCTCTAAGGAGCATCGATGCGACGTACCGCACGTCTGCCGGCCGGGGCCGTGACCGGGGCCGCGCTCGCCGTCGCCGCCGTGAGCGGCCTCGCCGCGCCCGCGTACGGCGCGGACACCGCTCCCGTGGCCACGCGTCCCCTCGGCTCGGCCGCGAGCGGCCTGGAGGTGTCCCCCACCTCGGTGGTGCCGGGCGGGCAGGTCACCGTGAACACCACGGCGTGCGGCGGGAAGACCTCCGCCGCGGGCGACGCCAGTGCGGTCGGCGCGGGTCCCTTCACCCTGGCGCCGAGCGAGCGGGACGACGCGATCGGGCGCTTCCGGGTGCCGGAGAGCGCGCAGCCGGGGACGTACGAGATCGTCGCGGAGTGCGCCGAGGGCGGCCGGGAGATCAAGGGCGACCTGGTCGTCACCCTGACGGCGGCACAGGGGCAGCAGGTGCAGCCCCGCGGAAGTGTGAAGACGGGGGTCGGCGGCGCTCTGGGCCACGACCCCGTGCAGACCGCGGCCGGCGTGGCGGCTCTCGCCGTCGCCGCCGCGGGCGGTACCTGGCTCCTGCATCGCCGGGCGAGAGGCGACGGGATCTGACGGACACCCTCCGCTGTCCGTCGGCCGGTACCGCACGTCCCCTCCCCCTCCGGGTGCGACGCCCCTCGCGGCCCGGAGGGGAAGGGGACACGACCGCAGGACCCGCCCCGACACGAGGAAATACGGAGAGGGGTACGCATGCGCAGGATCGGCGACTGTGCGATAGCCGCCGTCACCGTCGTCAGCCTCTGCTGCGGCGTGTGGCTGCTGCACGGTGAGGGCACCACGCACGCCCCGCCCCAGCCCGCCGCGGCCGAGGGCACCCCGGACCCGGGCGAGGAGCGGCTGAGCGCGCCCGCGCTGCCGCCCTCCCCGCCCACCCGGATCCGCATCCCCTCGATCCGGGTGGACGCCCCTCTGACGGGCCTGGGCCTGACCGCCTCCGGCAGCCTCGCCGTGCCGCCCGCCGCCGACAAGAACCTGGCCGGGTGGTACGAGGCCGGGACCACCCCCGGCGAGCGCGGCACCGCGATCGTGGCCGGCCATGTCGACAACACCCAGGGCCCCGCCGTCTTCTACGACCTCGGCGCGCTGAAGAAGGGCAGCGTGATCGAGGTGGACCGCCGCGACGGCGGTGTCGCGGTGTTCACCGTGGACGCGATCGAGGTGTACGCGGCGAAGGACTTCCCCGACCAGAAGGTGTACGGCGCCGCCACCCGCCCCGAGCTGCGGGTGATCACCTGCGGCGGCGGCTACTCCCGGGCCACCGGCTACCAGGGCAACGTGGTCGTCTTCGCCCATCTGACGGGCGGCCGCTGACTCCGCGGGCAGGCGGTCCGCCGCGCTACGCCACCCACTGCTCGTAGGCGAGGTTCACCACCAGCGCGCACACCACCGTCAGCAGCACGACGCGGACGAAGCCGCTGCCCTTCTTCAGCGCGGTGCGGGCGCCCAGCATGCCGCCCGCCAGGTTGAACACCGCCATGAGCGCCGCCAGTTCCCACAGCACCGAGCCCTGCCAGGCGAAGGTCGCCAGGGCACCGGCGTTGGTGCAGCAGTTGACGATCTTGGCGGTGGCGGAGGCGGTCACCAGGTCCAGGTGCAGGACGGCGGTCAGCGCCAGCACCAGGAACGTACCGGTGCCGGGGCCGATGAAGCCGTCGTAGAAGCCGATGCCGAGGCCCGCAAGGCCGATCGCCGCCAGGATCTGCCGCCGGGTGGCCGGGCCGGGCGCCGGGGCGGTGCCGAAGGCGGGCCGCAGGATCACGAAGGCCCCCACCGCGAGCAGCACCACCATGATCAGCGGCTTGAGCACATCGGTGCTCATCCCGGCCGCGAAGAAGGCACCGGCGCAGGACCCGGCGAGCGCCGCGAGTCCGATGCGCACCGCCGTACGCACGTCCACGGGTGCCCGGCGGGCGTAGGTGACCGCCGCGCCGGTCGTCCCGACGATCGCGACCGCCTTGTTGGTGCCCAGCGCGGACGCGGCCGGTGTGGATCCCGGCAGCCCCAGCAGCAGCACCGGCAACAGCAGCAGCCCGCCCCCGCCGACCACGGCGTCGATCCACCCCGCCGCGAGCGCGGCGAGACACAGCAGGGCGACCACGGTCAGCGATATGTCGGGCATGATCACGACCCTAGGGCCTGTCGTCAAATTCCCGTCGTCCGCCCGGAGGGCGGGCCTCGCGGCGTCAGGTGCGTGCTCTGGGGGTCCCCCCTGCTCGAAGAGCTCGGGGGAGTGCCGGGNCCTGACCCGCGTACTGGACGTACTCGGGTCCGGGCCCGGTGCGGCGAGTGGGGGTCCCCCCTGCTCGAAGAGCTTGGGGGAGCGTGCATGGCGTCGCGGGGCAGGCGGGAATTTGACGACAGGCCCTAGGCAAGGGCGGGTGCATGATCCATGCATCTGAGCGACTTCTGAGGTCCGTCCCCCTCGCCCCGACCGGCCGTTTACTTGACCGTACGTTTCAGAAAGGGCTAGCCTCCCCTCCGTGGCCAGGACCAAGGAATTCGATCCGGACGCCGCGTTGCAGTCGGCCCTGGAGCTGTTCTGGCGGCGCGGCTACGAGGCGACGTCGATGGCGGACCTCGTGGCGCACCTCGGCATCGGGCGCGCCAGTCTGTACGCGACGTTCGGCAGCAAGCACGAGCTGTACCTGAAGGCGTTCGACCGGTACTGCGAGAACAGCGACGCGGTGCTGCTGCGGGAGCTGTCCCGGCCGGGGCCCGCGCTGCCCGCGGTGCGGGCGGTGATCCGGCGGTTCGCCGCCGAGGCCACCTCGGAGCAGCGGGAGTGCGGCTGCTTCGTGACGAACACGGCGGCCGAACTGGCGCCGCACGACCCCGAGGCGGCCCGCCGCGTCGAGCAGCGCTGGGACTACCTGGAGACGCTGCTGGGCTCGGCGCTGACCCGGGCACGGGCCCAGGGCGAGCTGGACGCCGAGCGCGATCCGCGCGCCCTGGCCCGGATGCTGCTGGTGCTGATGCAGGGCATGCGGGTGGTGGGCAAGGCCACCCGCGACCCGGCCCGGGTCCGCGACGCGACCGAACAGGCCCTGGCCCTGCTCGGCTGACGACCCGCCGCCCCGCCGCCCCCTCGCGCGCGGGGGGCGTTTTCTCCGGCCTTCATACTGAACCGTTCGGTCAAATAAAGACGCACCCACCAGAGCTGTCCAAAGGGGAGATCATGACCACGCAGAGCACCCGGCCCGCCGGACGCTTCGACGGCCGGACCGTGCTGGTCACCGGCGCGGGCTCGGGCATCGGCCGCGCGACGGCCCGCGCGTTCGCCGCCGAGGGCGCCCGGGTCGTCGTCGCCGGACGCCGTCCGGAGCCGCTGGCCGAGACGGTCGCGCTGATCGAGGAGGCGGGCGGCACGGCGCTCGCGGTGGCCGCGGACGTCTCCCGCGCCGCCGACGCCGAGGCGCTGGTCCGGGCCGCCGTGGACCGCTTCGGCTCGCTCGACGTCGCCGTCAACAACGCGGGCGTCTTCCGGGGCGGCACCCCCCTGGCCGACCTGCCCGAGGACGACTGGCACACCCAGCTCGCCGTCAACGTCACCGGCGTCCACCTGGCCCTCCAGGCGCAGATCCGCCGGATGCGGACCCAGCCGTCCGGCGGCGCGATCGTCAACGTGTCCTCCACCTTCGGCCCGCACACGGCCTCGCCGGGCGCCGCCGCCTACTCCGCGACCAAGGCGGCCGTGACCGCGCTCAGCCGGGGCGCCGCCCTGGACCACATCGGCGACGGCGTCCGCGTCAACGTGGTCAGCCCCGGCGCGACCGCCACCGGGATGTCGCTGCGCCCCGGCGAGACGGAGGCGGGCCGTGCCGACCGGGCCCGCGCCACTCTCCCCCTCGGCCGGGTCTCCGCCACCGAGGAGGTCGCCGCCGCCATCCTCTACCTGGCCTCCGACGACGCGGCCTCGCTCGTCGGCACCGATCTGGTCGTGGACAGCGGCGGCTCGCTGTGACGGTGACTCCGTGGCCGGTGCCGCCGGTCAGTCGATCCCGGAGCGCTCCACTCCCGCCACGATCCACCGCTGGAAGCACAGGAACACCACGAGCAGCGGCAGGATCGAGACGGCGGCGGCCACGAACAGCTCGTGCAGCCGCACCACTTGGGCGGTGGTGAAGGAGGACAGGGCGACCTGGACCGTCCAGGCGCTCTGGTCCTGGCCGATGACCAGCGGCCACAGGAAGGAGTTCCAGGCACCGAGGAAGACGATCGTGCCGACGGCCGCGAACACCGGCCGGGCGTTCGGCACGACGATCAGCCAGTACGTGCGCCAGTAGCCGAGCCCGTCGACCTGCGCGGCGTCCTCCAGCTCGCGCGGGAAGCCCAGGAAATACTGCCGGAAGACGAAACAGGCGAAGGCGGAGAACAGGGTGGGGACGATCAGTCCGCGCAGGGTGGAGATCCAGCCCAGCGACGACACCAGCACGAAGCTGGGCACGAAGGTGACGGCCGCCGGGACCATGAGGGTGCCCAGGACGGCGTAGAAGACCTTGTTCGCGTGCCGGTAGGGGATGCGGGCCAGGCCGTAGCCCGCGAGGGAGGCGAGGACCAGGGTGCCGAGCGTGGTGGCGACCGCGATCAGCGCGGAGTTCAGCAGCGAGCGCGCGAACGGCACGGAGGTGTCGTCGAACAGCTCGCGGACGTTGCCCCAGCGCAGTTCGGAGGGGAAGAACGTCCAGTCGGGCGAGGTGATGTCCTGCTCGCTGGACAGGCCGTTGCGCACCAGCAGGTAGAAGGGGACCAGGAAGAGCAGAGCGAGCGCGATCAGCAGCACGAGGCGCAGCGCCCGCCCGGCCCGGACCAGGGCGTCATCCATCGGCATCCGTCCTTCCCAGTCCGAACCAGCGGGCCTGGCCCACCGTGACGACCGCGATGATCAGGGCGAGGATCACCGCGCCCGCGCTGCCCGTGCCGAGGTTCTGCCCCTGGCCGAGGGCGGTGTAGTAGAGGTAGACGAGCGGTGGGCGGGCGTAGGGCGGGTAACCGCGGGCGTCGGAGAGCAGGTTGTAGAACTCGTCGAAGGACTGGAAGGCGTTGACGACGAGCAGCAGCACCACCGCGACGGAGGTGGCGCGCAGTTGGGGCAGCGTGATGTGGCGCAGCACCTGCGGGCCGGGGCGGGCGCCGTCCACGGCGGCGGCCTCGTAGAGCACCGGGTCGATCCGCTGGAGCCCGGCCAGGAAGAGGATCATGTAGAAGCCCGCCTGGAGCCACAGCCGTACGGTGACGATGACCAGCCAGTACCAGGGCGGGTGGGTGGTGGACAGCCAGGCCACCGGCTCGGCGCCGAAGGCGTCCAGGACGGTGTTGGCCAGGCCGAACCGCACCCCGTTGAAGATCGACATCTTCCAGATCAGCGCGGCCACGACATAGCTGCACGCGGCCGGCAGGAAGAACACCGACCGGAAGAACGCCCGTGCCCGGCGCACCCGGTTGACCATGAGGGCGAGCGCCAGGGACAGGACGTAGGTGGCCGGGACGATGAACGCGGTGAACAGCAGGAAGGTGCGCAGGCTGCCGGTGAAGGCGTCGTCCGACAGCACCGCGGTGTAGTTGCCGAGGCCGACGAAGCGGGTGGGCGTGACGGTGTTGTGCGCGTCGAAGAAGCTGAGGCCGACGCTCCACAGCAGCGGGACGTAGGTGAATAGGGCGAGCCCGGCGGCGAAGGGCCCGACGAACACCCAGAACCACAGGGTGCGCCGCCGGGTCAGGCTGCGGCGGGCCGCCGCCGTGCGGTCGCCCGGTGCGCGGCCGCCGTCCGGCCGGGGGCCCGTGGCGGGCCCGGCCACCGTACGGCTGCTCACGGCTTCCTGTTCCGTACGCGGTCGAGTTCGGCCGTCACCTTCCGCAGCACCGACCGCAGTTCGGCGTCCGGGTCGGCGCCGTCCTTGATGATCCGGCTCAGCGCGTCCTGGTAGACGGTGCGGGCGGCCGGGGTCCACAGCAGGGGCTCGGCGTGGCCGTGGTCGGTGGTGAGGCGGACCGCCTCGGCGGCGGCGCCCGTGCGCAGCTTGGCGGCCTTCTTCGCGAGCGAGATCCGGGCCGGGATGTGGAAGCCGTAGGAGAGCGCGAAGTCCTCCTGGTCGTCGGTGCGTTCGACCCACAGCCACTTCACGTACGCCTCGGCGGCCTCCCGGTTGCGGCCGCGGGCGCTGACGGCGGCGGCGTACGCCCCGACCGGCACGGCGGGCCGTCCGGCCGGGCCGTCCTTCGGGAACGGCAGCACGCCGAAGTCGTCGCCGAGTTCCTTCTGCACCTGGGGCAGCGCCCAGAGCCCGGACCACTGCATGGCGGTCAGGCCCTGGAGGAAGGCGGACGGGTCGGACCAGTCGGCGGGGGCGCCGAGCAGCAGCGACCTGTCGGCGTAGAGCCGGTGGATCTTGGCGAGGGCGCGGGCGGCGGCCGGGTCGTCGAAGCCGGGCCTGCCGTCGTCGGTGACGAGCTGAAGTCCGGCCGCGTACAGGGGGGTTCCGCCGAGGACGCCCGCGCCGCCGTCGTTGCCGAGGAAGAGGCCCTTGGTCTTCCTGGTGGTGAGCTTCTTCGCGGCGTCGACGAGCGCGTCGAGGGTGCCGGGCGGTTCGAGACCGGCGTCCTTCAGCAGGCTCTTGCGGTAGTAGAGCATCTGCATGTCGACGACCTGCGGGACGCCCCAGATCTTCCCGTCGTACTTCTTGGGGGCGAGCACCGCCGGGTTGAAGTCGTCCTCGACCCCGGCGAGCAGGGCGGTGAGGTCGGCGACCTGGCCGCCCTGGATCTGGTCCAGGGTGGGCCCGTCGACCTCGAAGACGTCGGGACCGGAGTCGGTCAGCAGGGCGGCGGCGGTCTGCCGGTCGTAGTCGCCCGGCCGCCACTGCACGGTGACGCGCGCCTTCTCGTACGCGGCGGCGTACCGCTTGACCGCCTGCTCGGTGCCCGGTTCGCCGTACTGGTGGTACCACTGCGACAGCGCGGGTCCCGAGCCGCCGCCCCCGTCCCCGCGCCCGGTGTTGCCGCCGCAGGCGGTCAGCAGTCCGCCGCCCGCGACGGCCCCGGCGGCGAGCAGTGCTCTGCGGCTGATGGTCATCTGCGCCCCCTGGCGTTCGTGTCCCCGCACCTGTGCCCGGTGCCGTATGCCCTGCCACGCGGCCGCACACCCGCCGCGCACGGCCCAACGATCAACCATGCGCCGCGATTACGACAGGAGCGTTGCAGCGGTGTGTACGCGTCAAGAGGACCGTTTCGGCCAGCCCCGGCCGCGCGGCGCGCACCCGCCCGGCGCACCCGCACGGCGTGCACGGCCGGGCCGGTGACGGGCGGGGCCATTGGGGTGGATTCGGCGGCGGGTCGGTGTCATGTTCCGATGCGGGGGTTACTGACAGTGCTATGACCACTGCGCTTCGTATCCCGCCCCTCCGCACGATCGTCGCGATCTGCGCTCTGGGCGGTTCCGCCCTGCTGATGACCGCCTGTTCGACCACGACCGGGTCGCAGGCCGAGGCGGCCGAGGCCGCTCCCACGACCGCCTCGCCGACCGACACCGCCTCGCCCTCGCCCACCGCCTCGCTGACCAAGGACCAGATGCAGCGCCGGGACCTGGTCTCCAAGACCAAGGTGAGCTGGGACAAGGCCGCCGGCACCGCCGTGAAGGAGGTGTCCGGGGGCAAGCTCATGGGGATCGAGCTGAAGGCCGCCTCGCAGGAGAACTCCGCGTCGCCGGGCACCGCCAGCCCCGGGACGGCCAGTCCCGGCACGGCGAGCCCGGGTACGGCGAGCCCCGGCACCGCGAGCCCGTCCTCGCCCGCCCCGGCCCCCTCCCCCGGCTCCCCCGAGTGGCAGGCGAAGGTCGCCGCCGCCGACGGCACGGTCCACATGGTCGACGTCGACGCGGCCGACGGGAAGGTCTTCCGCAACCAGGCCCAGCCCGGCCAGAGCGCCGACGACCGCCGCAAGGTGGCCGACCGGCTGCGCAAGGCCACGCAGAGCCCCGCCCAGGCCGTGAAGGCCGCCACCGACAAGAAGAAGGGCACCGTCACCGGCGCCATGCTCGACGAGAGCGACGGCAAGCTCGTCTGGGCCGTCGACGTCGTCGACACGAAGGACTGGAAGAAGACGACGTACGACGTCGACGCGGCCAGCGGCAAGATCGCGCGCGAGCACACCGACCAGGACTGAGCACCCGCCGGCCGTGCGGAGCCGGACACGGGAAGGGCGGCGTCCCCGCACAGGACGCCGCCCCTTCTCTGTTCCCTGACTTCGTTCCTGTGTTTCGTCTTGGGGACCGGAGTCCTCGTCGCAATCGGTAGTGAGGGTCGGGGACCACGACGAGGACTCCGGGATCTGCGGCGCCGGCGCGTGACCGGCGGTCACCGGCTCTACCGGTGGTCGCTGCCCTCCGAACCGGAGGCCGCGCGGCCCGCCTCCAGCCGGGCGACCGGGATGCGGAACGGGGAGCAGGAGACGTAGTCCAGACCCACCTCGTGGAAGAAGTGGACGGACTCCGGGTCGCCGCCGTGCTCGCCGCAGACGCCGAGCTTGAGGTCGGGGCGGGTGGCGCGGCCGGCCTTGGCGGCGGACTTCACCAGGGAGCCGACGCCGTCCTTGTCGATCGTCTCGAACGGCGACACCCCGAAGATGCCCTTCTCCAGGTACGCGGTGAAGAAGCTCGCCTCCACGTCGTCGCGGCTGAAGCCCCACACGGTCTGGGTCAGGTCGTTGGTGCCGAAGGAGAAGAACTCGGCGGCCTCGGCGATCTGCCCGGCGGTGAGCGCGGCGCGCGGCAGCTCGATCATGGTGCCGATCGCCAGCTTGAGCCGGGTCCCGGTGGCCGCCTCCACCTCCGCGATGACCTGGTCGGCCTCCTCGCGGACGATCTCCAGCTCCTGGACGGTGCCGACCAGCGGGATCATGATCTCGGCGCGCGGGTCGCCCTTGGCGGCCTTGCGCTCGGCGGCGGCCTCCGCGATGGCCCGCACCTGCATGGTGAACAGGCCGGGGATGACCAGGCCGAGGCGGACGCCGCGCAGGCCCAGCATCGGGTTCTGCTCGTGCAGCCGGTGCACGGCCTGGAGCAGGCGCAGCTCGTTCTCGTGCGGCTCCTGGCGGGACTCGGCCAGGGCCACGCGGACCGACAGCTCGGTGATGTCGGGCAGGAACTCGTGCAGCGGCGGGTCGAGGAGGCGCACGGTGACCGGCAGGCCGTCCATCGCCTCGAACAGCTCGACGAAGTCCTTCTTCTGGAGCGGCAGGAGCTGTTTGAGGGACTCCTCGCGCTCGGCCTCGGTGTCGGCGAGGATCAGCCGCTCGACCAGCTCGCGGCGGTCGCCGAGGAACATGTGCTCGGTGCGGCACAGGCCGATGCCCTGGGCGCCGAAGCGGCGGGCGCGCAGCGCGTCCTCGGCGTTGTCGGCGTTGGCGCGCACCCGCAGGCGGCGCTTGCGGTCGGCGAAGGCCATGATGCGGTGGACCGCCTGGACGAGTTCGTCGGCGTCGTCGGCGCCCGCGTGCATCCGGCCCTCGAAGTACTCCACGACCGGGGAGGGCACCACCGGGACCTCGCCCAGGTAGACCTTGCCGGAGGAGCCGTCGATGGAGATGACGTCGCCCTCCTCGACGACGTGCCCGCCGGGGACGGTCATCCGGCGGCGCTTGGTGTCGACCTCCAGGTCCTCGGCGCCGCAGACGCAGGTCTTGCCCATGCCGCGGGCGACGACGGCCGCGTGGGAGGTCTTGCCGCCGCGGGAGGTCAGGATGCCCTCGGCGGCGATCATGCCGTCCAGGTCGTCGGGGTTGGTCTCCCGGCGGACCAGGATGACCTTCTCGCCCGAGCGGGACCACTTGACGGCGGTGTACGAGTCGAAGACGGCCTTGCCGACGGCGGCGCCCGGCGAGGCGGCGATGCCCCGGCCGACCTGGTCGACCTTGGCGCCGTCGTCGAAGCGCGGGAACATCAGCTGGGCGAGCTGGGCGCCGGTGACCCGCTGGAGCGCCTCGGCCTCGTCGATCAGGCCCTGGTCGACGAGCTGGGTGGCGATGCGGAAGGCGGCGCCCGCGGTGCGCTTGCCGACGCGGGTCTGGAGCATCCAGAGCTGGCCGCGCTCGATGGTGAACTCGATGTCGCAGAGATCCTTGTAGTGGTTCTCCAGGGTCTCCATGATCTGCATGAGCTGGTCGTACGACTTCTTGTCGATCTGCTCCAGCTCGGCGAGCGCCACGGTGTTGCGGATGCCCGCGACGACGTCCTCGCCCTGGGCGTTCTGGAGGTAGTCGCCGTAGACGCCCTGGTGGCCGGAGGCGGGGTCGCGGGTGAAGGCGACACCGGTGCCGGAGTCGGGGCCGAGGTTGCCGAAGACCATCGAGCAGACATTGACGGCGGTGCCGAGGTCGTGCGGGATGCGCTCCTGGCGGCGGTAGAGCTTGGCGCGGTCGCCGTTCCACGACTCGAAGACGGCCTTGATCGCGAGGTCCATCTGCGTGCGCGGGTCCTGCGGGAAGTCGCGGCCGGCCTCGGTCTTGACGATCTTCTTGAACTTGGTGACCAGCTTCTTCAGGTCGGCCGCGTCCAGTTCGGTGTCGACGGCGACCTTCTTGGTCTCCTTGGCCTTCTCCAGCGCGTCCTCGAAGAGGTCGCCGTCGACGCCGAGGACGGTCTTGCCGAACATCTGGATGAGGCGGCGGTAGGAGTCCCACGCGAACCGCTCGTCACCGGCCTGCTTGGCCAGGCCCTGGACGGACTTGTCGGAGAGCCCGATGTTCAGGACGGTGTCCATCATGCCGGGCATGGAGAACTTCGCCCCGGAGCGCACGGAGACCAGCAGCGGGTCGTCGGCCTGGCCGAGCTTCTTGCCCATGCGCTGCTCCAGCGCGTCGAGGTGCGCACTCACCTCGTCGCGCAGGGCCGCCGGTTCCTCGCCGCTGTCCAGGTAGACCTTGCAGGCGTCGGTGGTGATGGTGAAGCCCGGCGGGACGGGGAGCCCCAGGTTGGTCATCTCGGCGAGGTTCGCGCCCTTGCCGCCGAGCAGGTCCTTGAGGTCCTTGTTGCCCTCGGTGAAGTCGTAGACGAACTTCACGCCCTCAACGCTCCCGCCCGGCGCGGGTACCTGGAGATCTTTGTTTTCCGACACGGGTCTCGACTCCTCGAGGACGCGGTGGCTGCCCTGACGGCGAGGAACATACCCAGATCAAAGGCTTGTGGGTACGTCCACTCGTGCGTCATGCGCCCGTAACCAGCGGTCCGCCAGCGGATCGAAAGTCAAGGCTTGGCAAGTCGTCAGGGCCGGATGTTTTCACTTCTTGAACGGATCTCGGCTCACAGACCCTCCCAGTCGCTCATGTGAGCGGCTATGGGCACGTGTGATTTCGATCGATGAACGATCACCGGGTGGCACCGAGTGCCACCCCTTGGAGAAGTGCAGACGGGCGAAGATCCGCTCATCTGAGCAAAACCCCTCTCAAGGGTGGCGAGAATCACGCTGCCGCACACGCTCGGATTTCACCATGCGGACGCCTGGACCGCATGTCCGGCCATACCGGGGCCACGCTCTGCGCACGCTCGGGAGGGGGTGGAGCGACGGTCGGGCGCTGCTTGGGGTGGGGTGGAGGTGAGGGCGTTGACCGGGACCCAGGGGGGGGCGGGGCGGCCGAGGGTGGCCGGGGGCGGGAGTGGGCAGGGGGCCGGAAGGCCGGGGGGGGCGGGACGCCGGGAGGCCGGGTCAGGCGGCGGCCAGGGCCGGGAGCGGAAGCGAGCCGAAGGCCGAACGGCCAGGGGCCGAAAGCCGGGCGGCCGGGGCCGAGGGCCGGGCGGCGAGGACCCGGGAGCCGGAGGTCAGGGGCAGAGCCACTGGTTCAGGCGGCAGGGGCCGGGGCGGGCCGGAAGCCGAGCGGTCGACGGCCAGGGCGGGAGCCAGCGGCCGAACGCCCAGCGGCCGGGGGTCAGGGGCACGGCGGCCGGGTCGGGCAGCCGGGAGGCCAAAGGGCGGGCGGCCGGAGCCCAGGAGCCGGGCAGCCGGGCTCCATAGACCGAGGTGCAGGGGCCGGTCCGGAAGCCGGGCCGAGGCCGGGAACGGGCCGGGGGCCGAGCGGCCAGGGGCGGGAAGCCAGGGGGCAGGGGCCAGGTGCCGGTCGCCGGGCGGCCGCGGGCCAGGAGCCAAAGAGTGCACCGAGGCCGGAAGCGGGCCGAAGGCCGAACGGCCAGGGGCCGAAGGCCAGGCAGCCGGGCCGGAGGCCAGGGACCGCGCAGCCAGGTCAGGCGGCCGGAGGACGGGCGGCGGCCCCGCCCCCGCCCCCGACCCGGCCCCAGCCGCAGCACCAGCACCAGCACCAGCACCAGCACCAGCACCAGCACCAGCACCAGCCGTAGCCACAGCTCAACCCCAGCCCAACCGCTCCCCGCACGGCGGCCTCAGCCGCCCGAGGTGTCCAGTTCCGCGTCCTCGCTGATGCCGCCGGCGCAGTCGTAGGGGTCCTTGAGCCAGCCGTCCGGGAGGACGACGCGGTTGTTGCCGGAGGTGCGGCCGCGGGGGCCGTCGGCGCCGGTGGGCCAGGGCTGGTCGAGGTCCAGCTCGTCCAGGCCGCTGCGCAGCTCGGCCAGGGAGGAGGTGATCGCCAGGCGCTTGCGCATCTCGGAGCCGACCGCGAAGCCCTTCAGATACCAGGCGACATGCTTGCGGAAGTCGATGACACCGCGTGCCTCGTCGCCGATCCACTCCCCGAGCAGGGTCGCGTGCCGCACCATCACGTCGGCGACCTCGCGCAGCGTGGGCCGCACGAACGCGTCGGGGCGGCCCTCGAAGGCCGCGACCAGGTCGGCGAAGAGCCAGGGCCGCCCCAGGCAGCCGCGGCCGACGACCACGCCGTCGCAGCCGGTGGCGCTGACCATGCGCAGCGCGTCCTCGGCGGACCAGATGTCGCCGTTGCCGAGGACGGGGATCTCCGGGACGTGCTCCTTGAGGCGCGCGATGGCGTCCCAGTCGGCCGTGCCGCCGTAGTGCTGCGCGGCGGTGCGGCCGTGCAGCGCGATGGCGGTGACGCCCTCCTCCACGGCGATGCGGCCGGCGTCGAGGTAGGTGAGGTGGTCGTCGTCGATGCCCTTGCGCATCTTCATGGTGACCGGCAGGTCCCCCGCACCGCTGACCGCCTCGCGCAGGATCGCGCGCAGCAGGTTGCGCTTGAAGGGCAGGGCCGAGCCGCCGCCCTTGCGGGTCACCTTGGGGACCGGGCAGCCGAAGTTCAGGTCGATGTGGTCGGCGAGGCCCTCCTCCGCGATCATGCGGACGGCCTTGCCGACGGTGGCCGGGTCGACGCCGTACAGCTGGATCGAGCGCGGCTGCTCGCTCGCGTCGAACCGGATCAGCTGCATGGTCTTCTCGTTGCGCTCGACCAGGGCCCGGGTCGTGATCATCTCGCTGACGAACAGGCCCTTGCCGCCGCTGAACTCCCTGCACAGGGTGCGGAAGGGGGCGTTGGTGATCCCGGCCATCGGGGCGAGGACGACCGGCGGCGCCGCGGTGTGCGGACCGATCTGGAGGGGGGACTCGGGCATGGGCATTCCTTCATTGTCCCGCATGCGCGAGGCACTTGTAACGGTCATTAGTTAACCGCACTATCGAAGTGGACTACGCTGGAACCCATGCCCGAGCTGAGCCACCGCCGACGGCTGCTGGTGCTCGCGATCTGCTGCATGAGCCTGCTGATCGTGAGCCTCGACAACACCGTCCTGAACGTCGCCCTGCCCTCCATGCAGCGCGAGCTGCACGCGAGCACGTCCGGCCTGCAATGGACCATCGACGCGTACACGCTGGTCCTGGCGTCGCTGCTGATGCTCGCCGGGTCCACCGCCGACCGCGTCGGCCGCAAGCGCGTCTTCATGACCGGTCTCGTCGTCTTCGCCCTCGGCTCGCTGCTGTGCTCGCTCGCACCCGACCTGGAGCTGCTCGTCGTCTTCCGGATGGTGCAGGCGGTCGGCGGCTCGATGCTCAACCCGGTCGCCATGTCGATCATCACCAACACCTTCACCGACCCGCGCGAACGCGCCCGCGCCATCGGTGCGTGGGGCGCGGTGGTCGGCATATCCATGGCGGCCGGACCGCTGGTCGGCGGGCTGCTGGTGGAGTCGGTCGGCTGGCGCTCGATCTTCTGGCTCAATCTGCCCGTCGCCCTCGCCGCGATCCTGCTCACCCTCCGCTACGTCCCCGAGTCCCGCGCCCCGAAGGCCCGCCGCCCCGACCCGGTCGGCCAGGTGCTCGTCATCGCCCTGTTCGGCGCGCTGACGTACGCGATCATCGAGGCGCCGGACGCGAGCGCCGCCGTCGTGGTGCCGTTCGGCGTCGTCGCGTTCGCCGCGCTGCTCGGGCTGCTGTGGTACGAGCCGCGCCGCGCCGAACCCCTGATCGACCTGCGCTTCTTCCGCTCAGCGCCGTTCAGCGGGGCCACGGTCATCGCGGTCAGCGGCTTCGCGGCACTCGGCGGCTTCCTGTTCCTGTCCACGCTCTATCTCCAGAACGTGCGCGGCCTCGACGCCCTGCACGCCGGTCTGTGGATGCTGCCGATGGCGGCGCCCACGTTCCTGTGCGCGCCGCTGTCCGGGCGGCTGGTCGGCACCCGCGGTCCCCGGCTGCCGCTGCTGATCGCCGGAACCGCGATGACGGTGAGCGCGGTGCTGTTCGCCGCCTTCGAGGCGGAGACGTCCGACCTCACCCTGGTCCTCGGCTACGTCCTGTTCGGCATCGGTTTCGGCTTCGTGAACGCGCCCATCACCAACACCGCCGTCTCCGGCATGCCCCGCGCCCAGGCCGGGGTCGCCGCGGCGGTCGCCTCCACCAGCAGGCAGCTCGGCTCGACCCTCGGCGTCGCCGTGGTCGGCGCCCTCCTGGTCTCCGGCATCGGCTCCTCGTCCTACCGCGACACCTTCGTCTCCGCCGCCCGTCCCGGCTGGTGGGTCCTGGTCGCCTGCGGCGTCCTCGTCCTCGTCCTGGGCGCCCTCACCAGCGGCCCCTGGGCCCGCCGCACCGCCGAGCGCACCGCCGACCGCCTCCAGGAGGACGAGGTGCGGCAGACGGCGGGGGTCGGCTCGGCCTGAGGCAGGAACCACCCCCGCGCCCGCGGCCGGGCGGCCGGAACGGCCCGCCGGGGGGAGCCGACGGGCCGTTCCGGCTGCCCGGGGCCGTGGCCGGGCGGCCTCACTCGATCGGGAACTCCGAGACCACGGCCGGGATGCCCGTGCCCGTCGAGTCGCCGGACGGCTTGAACACGTACACCTGTGTCCCCGGGACCGCGAGGTCGACGGGCAGGCGGGCCAGGGCGACGTTCGACCGGATCTTCGGGGCGTACGAGGCGGACGTCAGGTAGCCCACGGGCTCCGCGTCCGGCGCCGGCGCGACCAGCCAGAAGTCGGACAGGTAGTCCACGAGCGGCTCGCCCTCCACCTTCAGGCCCACCATGGTGAGCCGGTAAGGATGGTTTCCGGCGGCGATCTCGTCCCGCATCTTTTCGAGGGCGGCACGGCCGATGTAGTCCGACGCCTTGTTGCGGGGAATGTGGGACGCCAGTCCGACCTGGAAAGGAACCATCTCGCTGTCGACGTCCTGCCCCCACGCAAGAATTCCTGACGTGACCCGGTGGGGCTGGATGGGACCGGTCACCGTCAGTCCGTACTTATCGCCCGCCCGGAGAATCGCATCCCACATCTGCTCCGCGTGAATGCTCGAATTCTTCAGGTAGACTTCGTATCCGGCCTCTCCGGAGAAACCGGTCCGGGAAACGAGTACCGGAAGTCCGGCAATCTCGGTCTCCGCCAGACCGAAAACGGGCATCTCGGCGGCCATATCGCCGATGAGGTCGGCCATCAGGCTGTTCGCCTGCGCCCCCTGGATCTGGACGGGCGACACGTCCATCTCCTGGATCTGGACATCGAACCCCTTGCCGACATTCACGCCCTTGAGCCACAGCGACAGATCCGAGTCGGAGATGCTGAACCAGTACTCCTCGGGGGAGATCTTCAGCAGCAGCGGGTCGTTGATCATCCGGCCGCCGGCGTCGCAGAGCACGGCGTACGCCGCCCGCATGGACGCCAGCCGCGTGACGTCCCGCGTCACGACGTAATCGACGAACTCGGTGGCCTCGGGCCCCTGCACGCGGATCTGCCGGGCGGCCGCGATGTCCCACAACGTCACCCGCTGCGTCAGCGCCTCGTACTCGGCTCCGGACCCGCCGCCCTCGTCGGAGCCGTAGCCCCTGGGCAGATACATGCGGTTGTAGACCTCTGCGCGCCAGCATCCCGCCTCGACCGCGAGATGCCAGTACGGCGATTTACGGGCGCGCGTCGATATCAGAAGCTTGATGTCCGGTCGGCCTGTCTGCCGCAGATTGACAGGGACTGTTCTGTCCGACTGATCGACCGATGAGTAGTTGGGGTCCGCCCATTTGCCAGACTCGTTCGTCACACTATCCCCTACCGTGGCTACCTTACTCGGTGCCGGTTCATTGAGGTACGCGGCGATGGCAGCGATATTCGCTGCGAACCAGCGAATCGGACATGGTGCATTCCCGAATGTAACACGGCGCGAACCCGTGACCAAGGACCGTCTCACGGCCCTCCACCGCTTCAAAACGCGTGCCGCGCGACCGCGCTCCGTGCCGGGTGACCGGCGCAAACGCGCCGAATGCACACATGCCGTGAAGCCCGAAAGACATCGAAAGGAAACCGGAAAGACACCGGATCAACAGCCTCGCGGCGCCACCAGCGAGAACAGGGATTTCCCGAGCCCTTGTCCCCGACGAACCCGAAGACACTTTCCGGACGAAAAAATCCCGCCGCCGCCTGTCCCGTGTACGGCACTCAGGACGGCGGCGAGGACACGAGGGCTCGGTCGGGCCGGCCTCGGACGGGCGGGCCGGTCAGCGCTCGCTGTAGTAGTGGAGCCAGAGGGCGGCGATCTTGCGGCGGTCGGCCGGGGGTACCTCGTGCAGGGCGCGGGTGGGGCGGCCGTCCGCGAGGGTGCGCAGGGCCGCGAGGGTTTCGGCCTGCGCCAGGACGGGGTACGGGTCCACGCCCGCGCCGCGCGTAACGCCGACGGCCGCGCCCGCGTCGTGCAGGTAGAAGTAGTGGTCGTCCGCTTCGTAGCGGGTGACGTGCCGGGTCGCGGTGTACCTGCTGTAGTCGTCGGGCAGCCCGGAGAGGTCCGGTGCCTCCGCCGGGCCGGTCACCGACGTGACGAAGGCCCCGTCCGGCAGTACACGGAAGTCCTCGCCGCGCAGTGCGAGCACGCCCGACGCGCAGACGACGAGCGCCGCGGTCTCCAGCGCGGCCGCCCGGTCCGCCACGACGGCGTATTCCTGCGCCAGCGCCTGTGCGCGCCGCTCCGGATCGGTGTCGTACACCGTGACCCGCGCTCCCCTGGCGCGCAGCGCGGAGGCCACCGAGCCGCCGAGCCGCCCGAAGCCGAGCACCAGCGCGGGCCGGGCGCCCGGCGTCTCCCGCCACCCGCGCAGCAGCGCCTCCGCCGCGGAGACGACGGACTGCCCGAGCAGGAACTCCTCCGGCTCCCGCAGCGGGGACCGCGCGACGGAGACCACGGGGCAGGGCAGCTTCTCCCGCGCGGCGTACCGCCGGTGCCCGCTGTCGCTGTCCTCGACCACGCCGAGCACGGTTCCGCTGAACCGCTCGCACAGCACGTCGAGGGACGGCGCGAAGCAGCCGCCCGCGTCCAGCAGCACCACCGGTTCACCGGCCGCCCGGGTCTCCAGATACGTCAGCACCGTCCCCGGATCGGCGAACCGCTCGCGGGACAGCTCGTCCACCGCGAACAGCCGCTCCGCCTCGCGCTTCGCCTCACGGTCCCCGGCTCCGGAGGCGGCTCCGGAGCCGGACGCGGGCTCCGGGAGCACGCCGCGCAGGCGCGAGACCGTGCCCACCACCCGTACGAACGGGAGCCGTTCGGGCGCAAGCCGCGTCACCAGCAGCGAGGAAGGCACCAGCGAGGGGGCGAACTCCCATGCGGTGCGGGCGAAGTACGCCTCCAGCCGCGCACGTTCTCCAGTCTTCATCGGACACCTTCCCTTGATCTCGCGCTTCACAGGAACTCGCCCCGGCTCCGGGCGTTCGCGCGGGCGGTCCGCGCACGCAGGCGCTCCGCGTCGCTCACCGGCCGTACGCGGCCGGGTTCCGCCTCCCACTCGGCCCCGCCGCACACCGGCCGCAGCGACCAGCGGGAGCCGGTGACACCGCGGAACTCCCCCACGGCGTCCCCGCTTCCGGTGTCCACCACCAGCGTGCCGACGGGCGGAAGGGTGCGGGTCTCCTGTCGGTCGGCAGGACTGTGTTCGCCAGGCATGGCCGTTCCTCTCCGTAGCCATTTCGCTACCAAGCGGATTCAGCGTGGCGTAGAGTCGGTGCTCACTCAACGTGTCAGTGCTGGCAGGAGAGTTGGTGTCGCGTTGGTCAATCGCAAGGAGCTTCGACCCGAGAGCAGCCCGCAGGCAGGCTACGGAGCACAGCTACGCAGTTGCCGCGAGAACAGAGGGTGGAAGCAGGAGGATCTGGGCGCGGAGATGGGCTACTCCAGCACTCATGTCTCAGCTGTTGAAACTGGTCGGAAAATGGCAACCTTGCGCTTCTCGCGCAGTGCCGACCGGGCGCTGGGCACGGGTGACCTGTTCGAACGCAAGTACCGCGAGATCAAGCACGGGGTGCTGCTGGAGGGCTTCCCCGAGTATGTCGGGCACGAGGGCCGCGCGGTGGAGATCCGGCTGTATGAGATCGGAATCATCCCTGGCCTGCTCCAGACACCGGAGTACGCACGGGTGCTGGCCGACAGTGCGGTGGGACGGGGAGCCATCACCGTCGACTACGCCGCCGAGCGCGTCTCGGTCGTCGCCGAGCGCCAGAAGGCTCTGGAGCGGCGCCATTCCCCGATGATCTTCGTCGTGATGGACGAGAGCTGTATCCGCCGTCCCGTCGGAGGCCCCGCTGTCATGCGTGCACAGCTCGACCGACTGCTTGAGTTCGCTGAGCGCCCCAACACGGTGTTGCAGGTGGCGCCGTTCGAGATGGGCGAACGCCGCCCATTCAATCTGCCCGTCTATTTGCTGACCATGACGGACCGGTCCATGATGTGCTACGCCGAGTCGCAGACCCAGGGACACCTTGATCGCGAAACCACTTCCGTGCTGCCGCACTTGACGGCCTACCATCAGCTACAGGCGGAAGCGCTCCACCAGGCGGCATCGGTGGACATGATCAAAGAGCTTCGAAAGGGCATCCCGTGACGACGACCGACTCCCCCCGCTGGTTCACGTCCTCGTACAGCGACAACGGCGGCGCCTGCGTGGAGGTCGCCGTCAACCTCACCGCCACCCACGGCGTGATCCCCGTCCGCGACTCCAAGAACACCACCGGCCCGGTCCTCAACCTGCCCACCGGGGCGTTCTCGACGTTCGTCGCGGGCGTCAAGTCCGGGCGGTTCAGGTCCGCCTGACCCTCCGGCCCTGATCCCGGGAAGCGGCCGCTCCGAGGGGCTACTTCCCGGGACGGCCGAGTTGGTGGACCGTCCAGCCCGCGGTGCGCCAGGGCTCGGGGTCGAGGGTGGTTCGGCAGTCGACGAGCAGGGGGGCGGCGGGGCGGTCCACCAGGGCCCTCGCGTCGGCCCGCCCGTACTCGGGCCACTCGGTGGCCAGGACGACGAGTTCGGCGCCGTCGAGGGACGCGGCCAGGTCGACGGTGTACTCCAGCTCCGGGTTGCGCACCATCGCGGTGGGCACGGCCTGCGGGTCGTGGACGGTGACGAGGGCGCCGGCCTGCTGGAGGGCCTGAGCGAGGGCGAGGGCCGGGCTCTCCCTGACGTCGTTGGTGCCGGGCTTGAAGGCGGCACCCCACACGGTGACCCGGGTGCCCCGGAGAGGGCGCTCGCCCAGGGCGCGGGTGATGAGGCCGAGGGCGACGACCGTGCGGTTCTCGTTGATCACTTCGGCGGCGCGCAGGAGGTCGGCGACCCGGTCGGCGCCGAGCTGCCGGGCGGAAGCGGTGAAAGCGCGGACGTCCTTGGGAAGGCAGCCACCGCCGTAACCGATGCCGGGCCTCATCCCGCCGCTGCCGATGCGCGGGTCGATGCCGAGGATGTCCACGATCTGCGCCACGTCGCCACCTGCGGCCTCGCACATGTCGGAGACGGCGTTGATGTACGAGATCTTGAGGCCGAGGTACGTGTTCGCCGCGCCCTTGGCGAGTTCGGCCGTCTGCGGGTCGGTGACGAAGAGCGGAACGCCGGTGTCGAGGATGGGGGCGTAGACAGCGCGGATCGCCTTCTCGGCCTCAGCGGTGGTGAGACCGGCGATGATCCGGTCCGGCCGGAGGGTGTCCTGCACCGCGTGCCCCTCACGGAGGAACTCCGGATTCCATACGACGTCGACACGGCCGCCCGCCGGAGCCAGCCGCTGGGCGAGCGCCGTGACACGACGGGTCGTGCCGACGGTGACGGTGGACTTGCCCACGATGGTGCAGGGCCGGTTCAGATGAGGGGCCAGTCCCCGGACGGCGCCGTACACCTGGCCGGTGTCGTAGGAGCGTCCGTCGGCGTCGATGGGTGTTCCGACCCCGATGAAATGCAGGTCCGCGCATGCGGCGGCGTCACGGATGTCCGTGGTGAACTTCAAGCGTCCGCTCGCGGTGTGGCGGGCGAGCAGTTCGGGAAGTCCGGCCTCGTAGATGGGGCATTCGCCGTTGTTGAGCCGGTCGACCTTGGACCGGTCGACGTCCACCCCGATGACCTCGTGCCCGAGGTCGGCCATCGCCGCAGCGTGCGGGATACCGAGGTGACCACAGCCGATCACGGAAACACGCATGGCAGGTCCTTGTCCGTCGGAGGCACACCGTGCCCGGTGCGCCTTTGGACGCTATCGGTGCGTGAGCGGGGCCGGGAGCGATCCGTGTCCGCTCAAACGTCTAAGCGGAGAAGTTCAGCCAGACGGAGCAGTGCGGGGGCAGCCTCCGAGCGAACCACGACATCGCCCTCCCGGGCGCCCTCGATGAGATGCGCCCGGATCGGAGAGGGCCTGTCGTTGTTGCCTCGTTCGCGGGACAAGACGCGAGGGGTGTTCCGTACGTACGAGGCACGGTCACTGATCCGGGCCGGGGAGGTCGAGCAGGCTCTCGCGGTCTCCGCCGAGTCCCTGGACCTGGCGCAGCGGATCGGCGCCGACCGCTGCGTGGCCCTGGTGCGCGACCTGGGGCCGGAGTTCCGCCCGTACACGGCGGTCGACGGAGTGCGGGACTTCCTGGAGCGTCTGCGCTCGTGCGGGGCACGTCGAGAGGGGTAGGGCGGCTGCCCGCCGCACGGACAGGCAGCCGCTTCTTCCGACGCGCGATGTCGTCAGAAGCTCTGGAAGTTCTTCTGGTAGATCGCGTTGTCCATTCCGCGCAGGAACATCCAGACGGCTACGGCACCGATGGCCATCAGGGTCGGTACCGAACGGCTGCGCCAGCTCTGGGGATCCTGGCTCCACCGGCCCGCACCGCCGGTCGCCGCGTTCCACACCCAGCGATTGATGGTGTATCCGCCGCCCGCACTCTCGTCCCTGCTGAGAGCCGCCACATCGATGGTGTTACCGACTGCCGCAGCCGTCGGCCTGCCATTTGTCGCGGGGCTGTTGGGGACCTGGGAGAACTGTCCCCAGGAATCGAGCTGGCCGTCATGCCATGCCCAGGCGACACGCTGGTTGCTGTTGCGGACGAACATGACCAGCGTACCGGCGAAGTTGATGATGGCCGGGGCGTTCTGCGTCATGATCGGCGCCTGCTGCGAGGAAACCCAGTCGATCGGCGAGAACGAGCCCATCAGCGACCCCATCCTGCTCCTCGGCACCCCGTCCAGACCTGTCCAGGCCAGTGCCACCTGGCCGTTGATCTCCGTCGCCACCGGCGTCGTCCGGGTCTGGCTTCCCGGGACGGTGTACCACTGGGTCCAGAAGTCACCGATGTTCTGGGAGTAGGCGATGTTGTTCTCCGCGGTGCGGTGGAAGATCACGAACTGGCCGTCGACCGCGACCACGGTCGGTGCGCTGTCGGTGTAGGTGTCGCTCATCACCGCCCCGGGACCGGGCTCGGTCCCGGCCGTGTAGATCACGTAATAGATGTGGTGGTCGTTGCCGCTTCCCCGCCACACCATGCACGTGGAGCCCGCCCTGGTGCTGACCGCTTCGGAGGGCGAGTCCGCCGTGGTCTCGCCCGGGTCCCAGTTGGACCAGCCGGACTCGGCGGCCGCCGCGGTTCCCGCGGTGACCAGACCCAGACCGAGCGCCGCGACGAGAGCGACCAGCCCCAGTTGCCATCTCTTCCAGAAGTGCACGAGATTCCTGCTTCCCTGACCTCACCGGCCCCAGCCGTTAACACGTGGGCGGCTGGGGCACGTTGACTGCCCCACAGTCAGGTAACGAGGCCAGGTCTGGACCGGTTCACGAGAGCGTGCGGCTACGCCTGCCGCTCCAGCGCGATCGCGTGCAGCTTCTCCAGCCGCTGCCGGGACTCCTCGTCGGCGGGGACGTAGGTGACCATGCGGGGGCCGATGTCGGGGCTGAGCCAGAGGTCGGTGTGGTCGACGGTGAGGCGGCCGACGTAGGCGTTGCGGAACTCCTTGCGCTTGCCGACCGGGGCGACCACCTCGTGGCGGTCCCAGATCTCGCGGAAGTCGGGCGAGGACTCGCGCAGCCGCTTGAGCAGCGCCTTCCAGGCCGGGTCGGCGAGGTGGCCGGCCATCGCCGCGCGGAAGCGGGCGGCCATGAGCCGGGTCACGGACTCCAGGTGGACGATCGAGGAGCGCCACTGCTCGTGGGTGTACGACAGGATCATGCAGTTGCGGTCCTCGGGCGGCACCGACTCCAGGTCGCACAGGAGCAGGCCGTAGGTGCGGTTGTGGGCGAGGATGTCGTACCTGCTGTTCTGGAGGCAGGCCGGGAAGGGCTCGATCTGCTCCAGGAGGGCGCGCAGGGCCGGGGTGACCGAGGGGCACGTGGTCGTCGGGGCCGGGTCGGCGGTACCGGCGAGCTGGAAGAGGTGGGCCCGCTCGGTGGGGTCGAGCAGCAGGGTGCGGGCGAGCGCGTCCAGGACCTGCACGGAGACCTGGATGTCACGGGCCTGTTCGAGCCAGGTGTACCAGGTGACCCCGACCGCCGAGAGGTGCGCGACCTCCTCGCGGCGCAGGCCCGGCGTACGGCGGCGGGCGCCGCGTGGCAGGCCGACCTGCTCGGGGGTGATGTGCTCGCGGCGGTGGCGCAGGAAGGCGGCGAGTTCGTGGCGCCGCACCGCCGAGGCGGTGGCCTCCCGGGTCCGGGGGGCGACCGCCGTGTGCGAGGCCATCGTGCTCATGCTCATGCCTCCAGCCTGCCGCTCCGCCGACCCTGTTGCCAGGTACTCCTACTACCAGGATAAGGACACTCTGGTACCCGGTTCGGCGGAGGCGCAGGCTCGGTGACGTGACCACCCGAACCGTCTCCTCGTCGTCCTCACCGTCCTCGGCGTCCTCGCCGTCCTCGGCGTCCTCGCCCGCCGTCCGCACCCCCGCCACCGCCACCGCCGCCGCCACCGCGCCCCCGGCGCTCAGCGGCCTCGGACTGTTCACGGTGCTGCTGGGCGCGGCGCTCCCCCTCATCGACTTCTTCATCGTCAACGTGGCCCTGCCCACCATGGGTCGCGACCTGCACGCGGGCGAGGCCGTCCTCGAACTCGTCGTCGCGGGCTACGGAGTGGCCTACGCCGTGCTGCTGGTCCTCGGCGGCCGGCTGGGCGACCTGTTCGGCCGGCGGCGGCTCTTCCTCGGCGGCATGGCGGCCTTCGGCCTGACCTCGCTGGCCTGCGGTCTGGCACCGGACGCCTGGTCCCTGGTCGGGGCGCGGGTGGCGCAGGGCGCGGCGGCCGCCGCGATGCTGCCGCAGGTGCTCGCGACCATCCAGGCGGCCACCGCGGGGCCGCGCCGGGCCCGCGCGATGGGCCTGTACGGCGCCACGGCGGGCCTGTCCATGGTGGCCGGGCAGATCCTCGGCGGCGTCCTGGTCGCCGCGGACCTGTGGGGCACGGGCTGGCGCTCGGTGTTCCTGGTGAACGTGCCGGTCGCCGCCGTCGGGCTGGTGCTGGCGGCCAGGGCCGTACCGGAGACGCGCTCGCAGCGCCCGGAGCCGGTCGACGGCCCCGGCACGGTCCTGCTCGCCGCCTCCCTGCTGACGCTGCTCGTCCCGCTCACCGAGGGCCGGGCCGCCCACTGGCCGCTGTGGACCTGGCTGTCGCTGGCCGCCTTCCCGGCGGTGGCGGCCTGGTTCTACGCCGTGGAGCGGCGCGCGGACCGCGCGGGCCGTACGCCGCTGGTGCCGCCGAGCCTGTTCCGGCTGGTCTCGCTGCGCCGCGGGCTCGCGCTGATCGTGCCGTTCTCCATCGGCTTCAGCGGCTTCATGTTCGTCATCGCGGTGGCCTTGCAGCAGGGCGCGCGGCTCGGTCCGGTCCCGGCGGGCCTGGCACTCGCACCGATGGCCGTCGTCTTCTTCCTGGTCTCGCTGGCCGGGCCCCGGCTGGTCGCCCGGTTCGGGACCCGGGTGGTGACGGCGGGCGCGGTGGTGCAGTTCGTGGGCGTGGGCCTGCTGGCGCTGGCCGTGCACGGGTCCTGGCCGCACGTGGGCTTCGTGGAGCTGCTGCCCGGCGCGGCGGTCGCCGGTGCGGGGCAGGCGCTGCAACTGCCCGTGATCTTCCGGATCATCCTGTCCGAGGTGCCGACGGCGCGTGCCGGGGTGGGCAGCGGGGTGATGGTCACCGCCCAGCAGTCGGCGCTGGCGCTGGGCGTGGCCACCCTGGGCACGCTGTTCCTGTCCCTGGTGCCCGGCCTGGGCATGGGCGGCGCCCTGGTGACCACCCTGCTGGTGCAGCTCTGCGGGATCGTGCTGACGGGACTGCTCAGTCTGCGGCTGCCGCGCACCGTCGGCTGACGGGCGCGCATGATCGCCCCGGCGGGCCGAAGGTAAGAAAAAGGTGAACCGGGACGCCCGCGCCGACCTGCGGGTTTATCCCAAACCTGGGAATTTCGGCACGTGTTCCGAGCGTTCTCGACTCGCCGCGCGGGCGAACCCCGGCAACTCTGGAGGAGCGCGGACGGCCCCTGGGGTCCCGCGCCGCAGGGGGGAATCCGTCGACCAACGGGAGACCACCATGCCTGTCACCACCAGCCGCCGCTGGGCCCGCGCGCTCGCCGCCGGTGCCCTGTCCGCAGCCCTGGTGTCGGCCGGATCGGCCGCCGCCCTCGCCTCGGACAACGCGCCGGTGGCGAAGCCGAGCCCGTCGCACAGCACCATGACGAAGACCAAGGGCTCGATCACGGCAAAGGCCAACCACACCACGGTCAAGACCGGTGAGACCGTCAAGCTCGCCGGTCACGCCAAGGACGTCAAGCCCGGCACCAAGCTGGTCCTCCAGCACCTGCACAACGGCAAGTGGACCACGCTGCACGCGAGCACCACCGTCAAGAAGGGCGGCGTCTTCTCGCTGACCTCGAACAAGCTCGGCACCAAGGGCACCGAGCACCTGCGGGTGGCGACCACGGACGGCAAGACGCACTCCTCGGCGGTGGCCGTCAAGGTGCACTGACGGCCACCTGACATCCGCCTGACGGCCGTCAGGGCCGCAGGCCGCGTACCAGCAGGTCCAGGACCGCGTCGAACTCGTCCTGGATCCCCGGCCGCTTCCACTCCCCCGCGTAACACGGGTCGTGGAAGCGGCCGGTGGCGTGGAAGAGGGCGCGGGCCGTCACCGCCGGGTCGGCGGCGGTGAAGTCCCCGGCGGCCGCGCCCGCCGCGACGATCGCGGTCAACTGCTCGGTCAGCTCGGCGATGTGCTGCTCGACCGCCGCGCCGTTCTCCGCGGCGAGGACCGAGTACGTCGCGAACATCTCCGGGTCGTCGCCCGCCTTGCGCAGCTTGGCCTCGAACAGCGCCCGCAGCCAGGTCCGCAGCCGCTCCTCCGGGGTGCGCCCGGGGTCGGCGGCGAGGCCGGACAGGGCGTCGTGGGTCCGGTCGAGCCACCGCTTGGTGACCGCCTCGCGCAGCGCGGCCTTGGTGCGGAAGTGCCGGTAGACACTGCCGTGGCTGACGCCGAGCGCGCGGGCCACGTCCACCACGGTCGCCTTGGCCGGGCCGTGGCGGCGCAGCACTTCCTCGGTCGCCTCGATGATGCGCTCGGCGGTCAGGGTCTCAGCAGCGGGTGACATGCCTAGACCGTACCCAAGCGGCTGTCCGGCACGGCGGTCAGTGCTCGCTGTCCAGGTCGGCCATCAGCGCCTGCGGGTAGCGGGTGCCGGCCGCCGCGTCCGCCGGTACGGCCTCCTCGATCGCCGCCAGGTCGGCCGCGTCCAGGGTGACGTCCAGCGCGCCCAGGGACTCGGCCAGCCGCTCGCGGGTGCGGGCGCCGACGAGCGGCACGATGTCCTCGCCCCGGGAGAGCACCCAGGCGATGGCGGTCTGCGCGACCGTGGCGCCCTTGCCCTCGGCCACCGCGCGCAGCGCCTCGACGAGGTCCAGGTTGCGCCGCAGGTTCTCGCCCTGGAAGCGGGGCGAGAAAGAGCGGAAGTCGCCGGGGGCGAAGCGGTGGCCGGGGGTGAGGCGCCCGGAGATCAGCCCGCGCGACAGGACGCCGTACGCGGTGATCGCGATGCCCAGTTCCCGGGTGACGGGCAGGATGCGGTCCTCGACGCCGCGCGAGATCAGCGAGTACTCGATCTGGAGGTCGGAGATCGGGGCGGTGGCGGCGGCCCGGCGGATGGTGTCGGCGCCGACCTCGCTGAGGCCGATGTGGCGTACGTACCCCTTCTCGACCAGCTCGGCGATGGCGCCGACGGTCTCCTCGACGGGGACGTCCGGGTCGAGGCGGGCCAGGCGGTAGACGTCGAGGTGGTCGACGCCGAGGCGCTGGAGGGAGTAGGCGGCGAAGTTCTTCACCGCGGCGGGGCGGCCGTCGTAGCCGCTCCAGTTGCCGTCGGGGTCGCGCAGAGCGCCGAACTTGACGCTGGTGAGGGCCTTCTCGCGGAGCGCGGCGGGGGCGGTGCGCAGGGCCTCGCCGATCAGCATCTCGTTGTGGCCCATGGCGTAGAAGTCGCCGGTGTCGAGCAGGGTCACGCCGGCCTCCAGGGCGGCGTGCACGGTGGCGATCGACTCGGTCCGGTCCGCCTCGCCGTACAGCGCGGACATGCCCATGCAGCCGAGACCGAGGGAGAAGACCTGGGGGCCGGTGGTTCCGAGGGAGCGGGTGTGCGTCGTCATGACTCCACCCTCGCACAAGGAATGACAGATTTCAATATCTGTCATTCCATACTTGTCAGCCCCCACGAAGCACCGGCCGGCCCGGACGCCGACCCGCACAGAAAAGCCGTACGGCCGCCGGAAGTGATCCGGCGGCCGTACGGCATTCGTCCAAGCGGGGTGGTGCGGGCTCAGCAGCCGATCAGGCGAGCGGCCAGGTAGCCCTCGATCTGGTCGAGGGAGACGCGCTCCTGCTTCATCGAGTCGCGCTCGCGGACGGTGACCGCGTTGTCGTCCAGGGTGTCGAAGTCGACGGTCACGCAGAACGGCGTGCCGATCTCGTCCTGGCGGCGGTAGCGGCGGCCGATGGCGCCCGCGTCGTCGAACTCGATGTTCCAGTGCTGGCGCAGCGCCTGGGCCAGGCCCTTGGCCTTCGGGGACAGCTCCGGGTTGCGCGACAGCGGCAGCACCGCGGCCTTCACCGGGGCCAGGCGGTGGTCGAGGCGCAGCACGGTGCGCTTCTCCATCTTGCCCTTGGCGTTGGGCGCCTCGTCCTCGACGTAGGCGTCGAGCAGGAACGCCAGCATCGCGCGGCCGACACCGGCCGCGGGCTCGATGACGTAGGGCGTCCAGCGCTCCTGGGCCTCCTGGTCGTAGTACGCGAGGTCCTGGCCGGAGGCCTTGGCGTGGGCGCCGAGGTCGTAGTCGGTGCGGTTGGCGACGCCCTCCAGCTCACCCCACTCGCTGCCGCCGAACTGGAAGCGGTACTCGATGTCGGCGGTGCGCTTGGAGTAGTGGGAGAGCTTCTCCTTCGGGTGCTCGTACCACCGCATGTTCTCCTCGCGCAGGCCCAGGCCGGTGTACCAGTTCCAGCGCTGCTCCATCCAGTACTCCTGCCACTTCTCGTCCTCGCCCGGCTTGACGAAGAACTCCATCTCCATCTGCTCGAACTCGCGGGTGCGGAAGATGAAGTTGCCGGGCGTGATCTCGTTGCGGAAGGACTTGCCCATCTGGGCGATGCCGAACGGCGGCTTGCGGCGCGAAGTGGTCTGCACCTGGGCGAAGTTGGTGAAGATGCCCTGGGCGGTCTCCGGGCGCAGGTAGGCGACGGAGCCGGTGTCCTGGGTGGGGCCGAGGTGCGTGGAGAGCAGGCCCGAGAACTGCTTGGGCTCGGTGAACTGGCCCTTGTTGCCGCAGTTGGGGCAGTTGACGTCCGCGAGGCCGTTCTCCGGGAGGCGGTGGTGCTTGGCCTCGTACGCCTCCTCCAGGTGGTCCGCGCGGAACCGCTTGTGACAGGCGGTGCACTCGGTCAGCGGGTCCGTGAAGGTGGCGACGTGGCCGGAGGCCACCCAGACCTCGGTGGCCAGGATGACGGACGAGTCGATGCCGACCACGTCCTCGCGCGACGTCACCATGTAGCGCCACCACTGGCGCTTGAGGTTCTCCTTCAGCTCGACACCGAGCGGACCGTAGTCCCAGGCGGCGCGCTGGCCGCCGTAGATCTCACTGCACGGGAATACGAAGCCACGGCGCTTGCTCAGGCTGACGATGGTGTCGATCTTGTCGGCGGCCACGGTGCTCTCTTCATTACGACGACGGGCGACGAAGCGAGACGCTTCAGAGCGAATGCCTCAGGGTACCGGCGGGGGCTCCCCCTCAATCAAATCGGTGCCCGGAAACGGCACGGTCCGGGCACCTCCGGACCTGTTCAGGGGGGCTTGTTGACAACGGTTTCCATTTTTGATGAAAATGAGTGTCATGAACGCTCGACGACACCTCCTCGCCCCGTCCCGCATACGCACGGCCGCCGCGCTCACCGCGGTCACCGCCGTCGGACTCGGCGCCCTGACCGCCTGCTCGTCCGCGGACGCCTCCGGCAAGCCGGGCAAGACGGGCAAGTACGACGTCGTCGCGTCCTTCTACCCGATGGCCTACCTCGCCGAGCGGATCGGCGGCGACCACGTCCACGTCACCAACCTCACCCAGCCCGGCCAGGAGCCGCACGACCTGGAGATCAGCGCCCAGCAGACCGCGCGGCTCCAGGACTCCGACGCGGCCCTCTACCTCAAGGGCCTCCAGCCCTCCGTGGACAAGGCCATCGACCAGTCCGGGATCAGGACCAAGGTCGACGCCGCCTCCCTGACCACCCTGGAGGAGCACGGCAGCGAGGTCGGCGGGCACGCCGCCGCGCACGACACCCACGAGGGCGAGGACGAGGGCGAGAGCGGCGGCAAGGACCCGCACGTCTGGCTCGACCCGGTGCGCTACGCCCAGATCGCCGAGGGCGTCGGCAAGGCCTTCGAGAAGGGCGACCCGGACCACGCGGCCGACTACCGCAAGAACACCGCCGCCCTGGTCAAGCAGCTCGACGAGCTGAACACCCGGTTCAAGGACGGCCTCGCGCACACCGAGTCCAAGGTCTTCATCACCACGCACGCCGCCTTCGGCTACCTCGCCGAGCGCTACGGCCTGACCGAGGAGGCCATCAGCGGCCTCGACCCGGAGTCCGAGCCCAGCGCCGCCCGGATCAAGGACCTGGAGAAGATGGCGAAGGCCGACGGCGTCACCACCGTCTTCTACGAGACCCTCGTCAGCGACAAGACCGCGAAGACCGTCGCGCAGGACGCCGGGCTCAAGACCGACGTCCTGGACCCGATCGAGGGCATCACCGACAAGTCCCGGGGCCGCGACTACCTCGCGGTGCAGGAGGCCAACCTCAAGGCCCTCCAGCAGGCCCTGGGCGCCAAGTGACCCACTCCCAGCGGCCCGAGGAGCCTCCCATGGGCGAGCCCGTCATAGCCATGCGCAAGGTCACCGCCGATCTCGGCGCCCGCACCGTGCTGCGCGGCATCGACCTCACCGTGCGCCGCGGCGAGGTCGTCGCGCTGCTCGGCGCCAACGGCTCCGGCAAGTCGACGGCGGTGCGCAGCGTCATCGGCCAGGTGCCGGTGACGAGCGGCGAGATCGAGCTGTTCGGCGTCCCGCGGCGCCGCTTTAGCGACTGGGCGCGCGTCGGCTACGTACCGCAGCGCACCACCGCCGCGGGCGGCGTCCCGGCCACCGTCACCGAGATCGTCTCCTCCGGCCGGCTCTCCCGCACCCGCTTCGGCGTCTTCCGCCGGAGCGACCGGGAGGCCGTCGGCCGCGCCCTGGAACTGGTCGGCATGGCGGACCGCGCCAAGGACTCGGTCGACGCGCTCTCCGGCGGCCAGCACCAGCGGGTGCTGATCGCCCGCGCGCTGGCCGCCGCGCCCGAACTGCTGATCATGGACGAGCCGATGGCGGGCGTCGACCTGGCCAGCCAGGAGGTGCTGGCCGCGACGCTGGAGGGGCAGGTCGCCGCCGGGGCGACGGTGCTGCTGGTGCTGCACGAGCTGGGCCCGCTGGAACCGCTGATCGACCGGGCGGTCGTGCTGCGCGACGGCTGCGTCCTGCACGACGGCCCGCCCCCGAAGGCCGTGGGCCAGCATGCCCTGCCGGGCCACGACCACGTCCACCCCCACGACGCCGTCGGCGCCGATCCGATCCGCACGGGACTGCTGAGCTGATGGACTTCCTGAACTACGCCTTCATGCAGCGGGCGCTGCTGGCCGCCGTCCTGGTCGGCATCACCGCGCCCGCGGTCGGCATCTACCTGGTCCAGCGCCGCCAGGCGCTGATGGGCGACGGCATCGGCCATGTGGCGATGACCGGCGTCGGCCTCGGCTTCCTGCTCTCCGCCTCGCCGGTGTGGATGGCGTCGGCGGTCTCCGTGCTCGGCGCCGTCCTGATGGAGCTGATCCGCTGGTACGGCCGCACCCGCGGCGACATCGCCCTCGCGATGCTCTTCTACGGCGGCATGGCGGGCGGTGTCATGTTCATCAGCCTCGCCCCCGGCGGCTCCACCGCGAACCTGACGTCGTACCTCTTCGGCTCGCTCTCCACCGTCTCCCAGTCCGACGTGGTGGCGATCTGCCTGCTGGCCGCCTTCGTCGTGCTGGTCACCCTGGGCCTGCGCCGCCAGCTCTTCGCGGTCAGCCAGGACGAGGAGTTCGCGCGGGTGACCGGGCTGCCGGTGCGCGCCCTGAACCTGCTCACGGCCGTCACGGCGGCGGTGACGGTGACGGTCGCCATGCGCGTGGTCGGGCTGCTGCTGGTCTCCGCGCTCATGGTGGTGCCCGTCGCCGCCGCCCAGCAGCTCACCCGCAGCTTCGCGGCGACCTTCGCCGTGGCCGTGGCCATCGGTGTGAGCGTGACCATCGGCGGCACGGTCACCTCGTACTACCAGGACGTGCCGCCCGGCGCGACGATCGTGCTGCTGACCATCGGCGCGTTCGTGGTCCTCACCGTCCTGGCCACACCACTGGCCCGGCGCCGCGCCCGGACGCTCGCCGCCGCACGGCCCGCCGGCGACCCCGCGGAGTGCGCGATTCCGGCCAGCCGGGGCGCCGCGGACGGGATCGGCGTCTGACCCGGGCCTGCCGGGGCTGGCACAATGGCCCCGGCAGGCGCAGACGTGAGGAGGCATCCGGTGACGACCGCAGGACCGCCCGTGAAGGGCCGGGCCACCCGGCAGCGCGCCGCCGTCGCGGCAGCCCTCGACGAGGTCGACGAGTTCCGCAGCGCGCAGGACCTGCACGACATGCTCAAGCACAAGGGCGACTCGGTGGGCCTCACCACCGTCTACCGCACCCTCCAGTCCCTCGCCGACGCCGGCGAGGTCGATGTGCTGCGCACCTCCGACGGCGAGTCCGTCTACCGCCGCTGCTCCACCGGCGAGCACCACCACCACCTCGTCTGCCGCGTCTGCGGCAAGGCCGTCGAGGTGGAGGGCCCGGCCGTGGAGAAGTGGGCCGAGGCCATCGCCACGGAACACGGCTACGTCAACGTCGCCCACACGGTCGAGATCTTCGGCACCTGCGCGGACTGCGCGGCCCTGGAGACCCACGCCGAACGGTGAGCTGCGGCCCAGGCGGTGAGCCTGGGCCGGTATCGGCCGGGGCCCTACGCGGAGGGGTCCTCCTGGCGGCCCTCCATGGCGAGCAGTTGCTCGTTGGGGATGGCGCCGCCGAAGCGGCGGTCGCGGGAGGCGAACTCCAGGCAGGCGCGCCACAGGTCGCGGCGGTCGAAGTCGGGCCACAGGACGTCCTGGAAGACCATCTCCGCGTACGCGCTCTGCCAGATCAGGTAGTTGGAGGTGCGCTGCTCGCCGCTCGGGCGCAGGAACAGGTCCACGTCCGGCATGTCCGGGTAGTACAGGTACTTCTGGATGGTCTTCTCGCTGACCTTGGACGGGTCGAGGCGGCCCGCGGCCACGTCCTCGGCCATCGCCTTGGCCGCGTCCGCCAGCTCGGCCCGGCCGCCGTAGTTCATGCAGAAGTACAGCGTGATCAGGTCGTTGTCCTTGGTCTGCTCCTGGGCGATCTGCAACTCCTTGGCGACCGACTTCCACAGCCGGGGCATCCGGCCCACCCAGCGCACCCGGACGCCGAGCCCGTCGAGCTGCTCGCGGGACTTGCGGATGAAGTCCCGGTTGAAGTTCATCAGGAAGCGCACCTCGTCGGGCGAGCGCTTCCAGTTCTCGGTGGAGAAGGCGTACAGCGAGATGTTGCGCACACCGATCTCGATGCCGCCCTGGAGCACGTCCAGGACGCGTTCGGCGCCGACCTTGTGCCCCTCGGTGCGGGGCAGGCCGCGCTGCTTGGCCCAGCGGCCGTTGCCGTCCATGACGATCGCCACGTGCTCGGGGACCAGCTCGCCCGGGAGCTTCGGGGGGCGCGCGCCGGACGGATGCGGCTCGGGCGCCAGGTACTCGCGTCGCCGGCTGCCCAGGAACCCGCGTACGGCCATGTGCTCTCGTCTCCCTCTGCTGTGTTGCCCGTGCTGCTCTCTACTTTTCCACGTACCGCAGCGAGCGCAGGCCGCGCTCCAGATGCCAGTGCAGGTAGGCGGAGACCAGCCCGCTGCCCTCCCGCACATGCCGCGGCTCGCAGGCGTCCGCCGTCGCCCAGTCCCCGGTGAGCAGCGCGCCCAGCAGTGCGAGGGTCTGCGGCGAGGGTACGACACTGCCGGCCACCCGGCAGTCGACGCAGACGGAGCCGCCGGAGGCCACCGAGAAGAACCGGTTGGGCCCCGGCATGCCGCACTTCGCGCAGTCGCCGAAGCTGGGCGCGTAGCCGTTGACGGCCAGCGAGCGCAGCAGGAACGCGTCCAGCACCAGGTGCGGGGCGTGCTCGCCGCGGGCCAGTGTGCGCAGGGCGCCCACCAGCAGCAGATACTGCTGGACGGCCGGTTCGCCCTCGTGGTCCGTGAACCGCTCGGCCGTCTCCAGCATGGCCGTCCCGGCGGTGTAGCGCGCGTAGTCGGTCACGATCCCGCCGCCGTACGGCGCGATGGTCTCGCTCTGCGTGCACAGCGGCAGCCCGCGCCCGATCAGCTCGCTGCCGCGGGCGAAGAACTGCACGTCCACGTGCGAGAAGGGTTCCAGCCGGGCGCCGAACTTGGACTTCGTGCGCCGTACGCCCCGCGCCACCGCCCGCACCCGGCCGTGGCCGCGCGTGAGCAGCGTGATGATCCGGTCCGCCTCACCCAGCTTCTGGGTGCGCAGCACGATGCCGTCGTCGCGGAACAGACTCATGGGGTCCATTCTCGCCCACCGCGGACGCGTCCCGGTCCGCCCGGGTGGACGCCGCCGCCCGCGCGGGCGCTGACCTGGGCGCGGTCAGCCCGGCACCGACACCAGTCCCGCCTCGAACGCCATGATCACCAGCTGGACGCGGTCGCGGGCGCCCAGCTTGGCCAGCAGGCGGCTGAGATAGGTCTTGGCGGTGGCCACGCTGATGCACAGTTCGGCGGCGATCTCCGTGTTGGACAGACCCGTGCCGACGAGGGTCAGCACCTCCCGCTCCCGCTCGGTGATGCCGGTCAGCTCGCGGCGGGCGGGCCCGGCGGACGGCGCGGCCCGGCTCGCGAAGTCCTCGATCAGGCGGCGGGTGACGCTCGGCGCGATCAGCCCGTCCCCGGCGGCGACCACCCGTACCGCCCCGATGATGTCGTCCAGACCCATGTCCTTGACCAGGAAGCCGGAGGCGCCCGCGCGCAGCGCCCCGTACACGTACGCGTCGTCGTCGAAGGTCGTCAGGACGACGATCCGCGCCGCGGCCGGACCCGCGGTGATCGCCCGGGTCGCCTCGATGCCGTCCGTCCCCGGCATCCGGATGTCCATGACGACGACGTCCGGGTCGAGTTCCCCGGTGAGCGCCACCGCCTCGGCGCCGGTGGCGGCCTCGCCCACCACCTCCATGTCGGCCAGGTCCGCCATGACCATGCGCAGCGCGGCGCGGATCAGCTGCTGGTCGTCGGCGAGGACCACCCGGACCGTCATCGCGGGGCCGCCGCGGGCAGGGGCAGCCGCGCCGCCACCCGGAAGCCGCCCTCCGGCCGGGGCGCCGCGCTGAACTCGCCGTGCAGCAGGGCGACCCGCTCGCGCATCCCGGCGAGCCCGAACCCGGTGCCGGTCGCGGTGCCGTGGCCGCGGCCGTCGTCGGTGACCTCCAGGGCGAGCGCGCCGTCCCCGTAGTCCACGGTCACCCGGCAGGCGGGCGCCCCGGAGTGCCGTACGACGTTGGTGACGGACTCCTGGACGATGCGGAACGCCGACAGGTCGACGTCCGGCGGCAGCCGCCGCACCTCCCCCAGCCGCCGCACCTCCACCCGGACCCCCGCCGCGGTGGTCGCGGCGGCCAGCCGGTCGAGGCCACCGAGCCCGACGGGATCAATGGGGCAGGCAGGATCGGTGGGGGCGATGGGGCCGGTGGGATCGGTGGGATCGGTGGGGTCCGGGTCGGTCTCGCGCAGGGCGACCAGCATCCGGCGCAGCCCGGCCAGGGTCTCGCGGCCGGTGCTCTCCACCGCCCGCATCGCCTCGCGGGCCGCGTCCGGCCGGGTGGCCGCCACCCGGACCGCCGCGCCCGCCTGGAGGGCGATGATGCCGATGCTGTGCGCGACGGTGTCGTGCATCTCCCGGGCGATGCGCAGCCGTTCGGCCGTGACCGCCTGTTCGGCGGCCCGCTCGTTCATCCACCGCGCGTGCTCGCGGGACCGGTGCGCCGAGTCGCCGAGCAGCCAGGCGATCACCGCGACCAGGGCCACGGCCAGTTCCGCCGAGACACCCGCCGACCAGCCGCGCAGCAACCGGAAGGCGACGAAGCCGACGAGCGTGCCGACCGCCAGGGCGAGACCGGCCGCGGCGGTGCGGCGCGGCCTGCCCGCGGCGACGAAGTACAGCGCCACCGCCACCGCGAGGTACTGCGCCATGGGCAGCTCGCCCACCCCGAGGGTGGTCGTCTCCCCGATGGCCGCCGCGATCAGCACGGCCAGCGCGACGAGCGGCCGCCGCCCCAGCAGCAGGCCGCCGTACAGCACCAGGGCGGTGGACAGCACGGTGACCGTCAGGCCGTCCCAGCGGTAGAGCTGGGCCGCCGGCCACTGTCCGGGCTCGGTCTCGCCGGGCAGCCGGACAGTGGTCAGCAGGGTGAACAGCGTGCTCGCGCACCATACGAGCGCCGTCCAGCCCGAGGGCGGGACACGGCGGAGCAGCGGCGGCGGCACGGTGGCGGACATGCCGTGATCGTAGGACCGGCCACGGCCGCCGGTCATCGGCCCGGGGACGTACGCCCCGGGTCGACATCCCGCGCCGGGTCCGCGCGGCTCACGGTGCCTCGCCCCGGCTGCGGGCGTTCGCGTACGCCGTCGCCGCGCTCAGCCGCTCCGCCAGGGTCGCCGCCCGGACCCGCTCCGGTACGCAGTCCCACTCGCGGCCCCCGCCGAGGGGCCGCAGCTGGACGTACGGCCCCTCGTGGCCCATGACCACGCCGACGCACCCGGTGCCGGTGTCGAGCGCGTAAGCCCCCACCGGCGGACACGGGCCGCTCACCGCAGTACCGCGACGAGCCGGGCCGCCGTCTCCACGGAACAGCGGCCCAGTTCCACCAGCGGGCAGGGCGCCTCACGGGCGAGCCCGCTCGGGTCGAGCCCCAGTGAGGGCAGGGTGATTCCGGCCTTTTCCAGCGCGGTACGCAATTCAACAAGTGTTTCCTCCGCCTCCTGGACACAGACCGCCGAGTGAGCCGAGTGCTGCTGTGCTGCCACGGTGTTCTTCCTCCCTTTCCCTTTCCGGGATTTCCGTCATCCCGGGGTTTTACTCTTCGCGTCTCCACAATGGTGTTTCACGTCTACACTCGGAAGGGTTTCGGGCACTGCAAGGGAGCGGCTGCACAAGGGGGTTGGTAATGGCCAATGCTTCACGCCAGGTCGTCTGGGAGTTCTTCGGCACCGAACTGAAGCGGCGCCGGGAGAACGCCGGATTGACGCAGGTGGAGCTGGGCGGGCGGGTCTTCGTCTCGGGCGGCTACATCGGCCAGTTCGAACAGGCGATCAGAAAACCACAACTGGATGTGGCCCAGCGGATCGACGACGTCCTGCAAACCGACGGTATTTTCGAGCGGCTGTGCAGAAAGCTGATCGACGATCCACGGTACGCGGATTACTTCGCCCATGTGGTGGAGTTGGAGCGACTGGCCACCGAGATCTACGAGTTCGCGCCCGCGCTGGTGCCTGGGCTGCTCCAGACCAGGGATTACGCCTGGGCGGTCACGGTGTCGATGAACCCGTTCGCACCCGACGAGTACATCGAGGAGAAGGTCTCCGGCCGCCTGGACCGCGCCCGCATCCTCGCGGACGCGACCCGGCCTCGGTACTGGGTCGTCCTGCACGAGAACGCGCTGCGCATCCCCGCCGGCGGACCGGCAAGCATGGCGGCACAGCTCGACTGCATCGCGCGGATGGCGCGCGAGCGCGTGGTGAAGGTGCAGGTGCTGCCGTACGCCTCGGGCGCCTATCCGGCCATGACGGGACCCATGAAGCTCATGGAGTTTGACGACGCACCGCCAACTGCCTATACAGAGGCGGTGTATTCCGGCAACCTGCTGGACGATCCGCCCGTGGTCAAGCGTGTCCGCTCGGCATACGATCAGATCAGGGCCGCCGCGCTGTCGCCTGAGGTGTCCCTGGCCCTGATCGATTCAACGGCGGAGGATTTCAGACAATGCGCGAGTACGACCTGACCAGCGCCCGCTGGTGCAAGAGCAGTTACAGCGACGGCAACGGCGGCGACTGCGTCGAGGTCGCCCGCGACTTCCCAGGTGCCGCCCGCTGGCGCAAAAGCACCCACAGCAACGGGAGCGGTGGCAACTGCGTGGAAGTCGCCTACGACTTCCCCGGCGCCGCCCGCTGGCGCAAAAGCACCTACAGCAATGGCGAAGGCGGCTCGTGCGTAGAGGTCGCCGACGGCTTCCCCGGTGTCGTCCCCGTCCGGGACAGCAAGGTCGCGGACGGTCCCGTGCTGGTGGTGCGGGCCGGTGCGTGGGCGCGCTTCGTCGCCGGAGTGGCCGGGGCCGAGTAGGCAGGCGTCAGCGCGGCAGGTCCGCCGCCGTCCCCTCGATACGGGCCCGGTGGCGGTACTCGCTCGGGGTGATGCCGTAGACGCCGCGGAAGGTGCGGCTGAAGACGGTGGGGCTGGTGAAGCCCCACCGGGCGGAGATGGTCTGCACGGACGTGTCCCGCAGCTCCGGGCGGGCCAGATCGGCGCGGCAGCGTTCGAGGCGGCGTCGGCGGATGGACGCGGCGACGCCCTCCCGCCGGTCCTGGAAGAGGGCGTACAGGGTCCGCAGCGAGATGTGATGGTGCTCGGCGATCGCGCGCGGGGTGAGGTCGGGATGGCCGAGGTGGTTCTCGATGAAGGCGTCGACGCGCCGGAACAGCGCCTCGGCGCGCGCCTCTTCGGACATCTCGCGGACCGCACCGGCCTGCTGGGCCAGGCAGGTGGCGGCCAGTTCCACGGCCATGCCGCCGAGGCCGCTCAGGTCCTCGGGGCGGCAGTCGGGCCCGTTGCCGGTGAGGGACGTCAGGAAGTCGGCCAGGACGCCGGGGAGCCCCCGGCCGCCGGGGATGCGGCGGGCGAGGAGCCGTTCCAGCCGCTCGGTGCGCAGCGGCATCGCGGACTTGGGTATCTGGAGGACGAAGACCTCCACGGACCCGCCGTCCGCGCCCGAACCCGACTCGTAGGGCCGTGAGGTGTCCCACAGGGCCATGTCCCCGGGCCGCAGCTCCGCCTCGGCGCCGTTCTGCGCGAACCAGGCGGAGCCCCGGGTGACCAGCCCGAGCTGGTACTGCTCGGGGTCGCCGCGGCGGATCAGCGCCGGGGTGCGCCGGGAGCGCAGCGGTGAGTAGGTGAACCGGGACACCTGGGCGCCGCCGAGATCCAGCAGCGCCCCTTCGGCGTAGAAGCCGGTGGTGTCGGGCGCGCTGAACGCCGAGGGCATCAGCGCGCTGGACACGACATCACTGAACCAGGCGAACCGGTCGTCCGCCGGTACCGCCCCCGTGGAACCGCCCTGCCACATCGTCGAGATCCCCCTGTCCCCCGGCGCCCCCCGCGCCCTGCCGCACCCCGTCACCGCGGTCGGCGGGCGGGGCCGAGGGGAAGTGTGCATGACGCCGAGCCGCTCACGCCAGAGGGGAATTGTGCTGTTCAGAGCCGTTGCGGGGCATTGCACGCATCGTCGAGGAAGACCGCACGGCGTGCACACAGGAACCGGTGCCCGGCTGCCTAGGCTCCGTCTGGCCCGGTTCCACACGGACCCGCACGGCCCGTACGACCCGCAGCACGACCCACACGACCTGAACGGGGACAGTGATGAAGAGCAAGCGGCTGGCCAGACTCGTCGGCCTCGCGGTGGCGGTTCCCGCCCTGCTGATCACCACCGGCGTCAGCGCCCACGCGGACGGCCAGAACATCACCTGGCGCAACCGCGCCACCGACAAGTGCCTGTACTGGAAGGACCACTCCAACCCGTGGGGCTATCTGCTCCAGGCCGTCAACCCGATCCTCGGCGTGTGCAGCCCGCAGGGCAGCCTGTGGAACGACGAGTCCAGCAACCTCCAGGACCAGACCGGTGAGTACTGGGTGGAGTCACCGGCGGGCGGACCCGCGGGCCGCGGCTGTCTGACGGCCTACTCCAACGGCGCCGCGTACCTGGAGCCCTGCTCCAGCCCGGCCAACTACTGGGAGCAGTGGAAGGAGGTCTGGGTCGGCAACGGCTTCAACCTCGTCAACCGCATGACCGGCCAGTGCCTCGACAGCAACGCCCAGGGCGCGGTCTACACGCTGAAGTGCAACGGGGGCCAGTACCAGGTCTGGTACTGAGTCCGGCCACCTCGCGGGCCGCTGCCCCTGGGCAAGCGGCCCGCGACGGGCGATCATGGTCGGCATGTCGATCGCAGCGGCCGTCCTGGTCTGGCTCAACGCCTGTGTGCACCTTCTGATCATGGGTGTGGAGATGTTCCTGTGGACGGTGCCGAGGGTGCGGGGGTCCTTCGGCACCACCGCGGAGTTCGCCGAGCGGACGAAGACGCTCGCCGCCAACCAGGGCCTCTACAACGGCTTCCTGGCCGCCGGGCTGATCTGGGGCGCACTCGCCTCCGATCCGGTGGGCTTCCAGGTGCGGGTGTTCTTCCTGGCCTGCGTCGCGCTCGCGGGCCTGTACGGGGCCGCCACCTCCAGCCGGAAGATCCTCTTCGTCCAGACCGTCCCGGCCGCCGCCGGTCTCGCGCTGGTGCTCCTGTCACACTGAACCCGTAGGGGTTCTGCGGGGGTAAACCCCCTGTACGGCATGCCAGTTGGCCGGATGGAGCGGGCCGGGGCGGTCCGGGAGGCTCCTCCTATGACCCAGCTGACCCAGCGCAAGCGCACCCGTGTCCGCACCGTCCGCACCGTCCGCACTGTCCGCACCCGCCGCAACGCCGCACTCGTCGGCGCCACCGCCGTCCTGCTCGGCATCACCGCGCCCGTGACCGCGTCGGCCGCCGCCCGGCCGTCCCCGGCCCCCACCCTCACCTGGACGAAGTGCGCGGGCGACGGCCTCGATCCGCGCCAGCGGTGTGCGACCCTGGACGTCCCGATGGACTACGCCGATCCGCACGGCCCGCACATCGAGATCGCCGTCTCGCGCATCGCGAGCGAGAAACCGTCCGCACGGCACGGGGTGCTGCTGCTGATCCCGGGCGGCCCCGGCGGCTCCAGCCTGAACGACCCGTCCGGCAAGGGGCAGAAGCTGCCGCAGGCGGTCCGCGACCAGTACGACCTGGTCGGCTTCGCACCGCGCGGCCTCGCGCCGTCCACCGCCGTGGACTGCGGGCTCGACCACGCCGACCTGGCGACGTCCCGGCTGCGCCCGTGGCCGGCCGCCGACGGCTCGATCGACGGGAACCTGGCCGACGCCCGGCGCATGGCGGACGCCTGCGCGAAGAACGCCGGGCCGCTGCTCCAGCATCTGAGCACCGCGAACGAGGCCCGCGACCTCGACCGTCTGCGGGCCGCGCTCGGCGAGGACACGGTGTCCGCGTGGGGCGTGTCGTACGGGACGTACGTCGGCGCCGTCTACAACCAGCTCTTCCCGCGCCGCGTCGACCGCATGGTGCTGGACAGCAACGACAACCCGGACCCGGAGCAGGTCAACCGCGCCTGGCTGGGCGCGCACGAGCAGGGTGTGGAGGACACCTTCCCGGACTTCGCGGCCTGGGCGTCACGGCCCGGCAACCCGGACCGCCTGGCCGAACGTGCGTCCGACGTACGGCCGTTGTTCCTGGACCTCGCCGCCCGCCTGGACCGCGCCCCGATCCCGTGGCCCGGCGCGAACCCCGAGGAGCTGAACGGGAACGTGCTGCGCCAGACCCTGCTGGACAGCCTCTACGCGCCGAAGAACTACCCGGCCCTGGCGAAGCTGATCCAGGCCGCGCGGCAGGGCACCGTCCCGCCCGCGCCGCAGGGGCCCCCGGAGGAGGTGCTCCAGAACGTGGCGGCCGTGGGCGCCGGTACCCTCTGCAACGACGTGGCCTGGCCGCACTCGGCGGCGGCGTACGCGAAGGACGTGGCGGACAGCCGGGCCGCGTACCCGCTGACGGCGGGCATGCCCCGTAACGCGATGCTGTGCGCCGCCTGGCCCACCGCGCCCCGCGAGGCCCCCGTCCGCGTCACCGACCGCGGCCCGTCCCGTGTGCTGCTCGTCCAGAACCGGCGCGACGTCGCCACCCCGCTCGGCGGTGCCCTGAAACTCCGTGCGGCCCTCGGCCGGCGCGCCGTCATGGTCACCGTGGACTCCATCGGCCACGACGCCTACCTGGCCAACGGCAATCCCTGCGGCGACCGCACCGTCTCGCGCTTCCTGGCGACGGGGCAGCGCCCGGCGGCGGACGTGTACTGCCGCTGAGCCGGGCGGGCCGCGCTCAGCCCGGCTCGACCGCGTCGACCATCCAGGTGCCGTCCTCCTCGTCGTCGACCCGGACCTCCAGTTCCCGCACGCTCATGCCCGCCTCCCACAGTTCGCGGAACCGCTTCATGCGGTCCTCGACGTGGTCGTGGCGGGCGATGAGGCGGGTGCGGACGTTGACGTCGCGCAGGTCCTGGTCGATCTCGAAGGACGCCTCCTCGTCGTAGACGATGAAGTCGTCGGTGGTGCCGCGCTGGAGCAGCGGCGGCAGCTCGGGCAGGATCGAGACGCGCACCTCGATGTGCAGCAGCTCCTGTTCCTCGCACAGCCGTAACAGCGGGTCGCCCAGTTCGCGGGCGCTCTCCAGCAGGAACACGCGGCGCACGCTCACGCCCCGCTCCACCGCCTCCCGCTGCGCCTGGAGGTAGCGGCTGGCGGGCTCGCTGTTCCAGAACTCGCGGTCCACGGAGGTGCTGGTGGCGCAGATGGAGTGCTCGGCGGCCCGGGTGAGGGACAGCAGCCAGTCGTGGTTCTCGCCGGGGCACTCGGCGCTCAGACTGGCCAGGTCCGCCATGTGGCCGACGACCCGGCCCATCTCCAGGCGGACGAACGTGTAGAGGAGCGGTGTGCCGGGGGCCAGCACCTCGGCGAAGCCCTTGGCCAGTTCGGGCACGCCGTCGACGCGGATCTGGGCGGGCGGGAGATAGGGCCCGGCGGACCGGTCCGCCTCGGCGATCCGGCTCTCCACCAGCTGGCGCATGTCGGCGGAGTGCCGGGTCAGTCCGGTGTCCAGCCGGTCGTCGTGGCGGCGCAGACCGTCGCGTACGGCGTCGGCGGCCCCGCTCAGCAGGGTCGCGGTGTCCCGGGAGTGCGCGGCCAGCGCTCCGCCGTGCTCGTCGAGCCGCCGGTCCAGGCCGAGGACGTGCTGCACGAGGACCGCCGCGGTGGCGCACAGGACGGCGGCCCCGGCCTGCCGGGACAGCGCGGTGTGCGGGGCCAGTACCGCCGTGACGGACCAGGCGAGCGCGCCGGTGACCACACCGGCCGCGATCCGGCGCGCCCACCGGGACGGGCCGGGGCGGGCCGCTCGCGCCGGGTGGGGGGCGAGGGCCGCTCGGAGCCGGTTCGCGGGGCCGGACGGCGCCGCCGGGCCGTCCGGGGCGGCCGGTTCATCGGGCTGGGGTGTCTGTGCCGTGCTCATCTCGCTTCTCCCCCCGTTGGGATACGCGTCGGATCGGGATGCGGTGAGGTGCCGTGGGGGACCCGGGCGGGCGGGCGTCCGGTCAGGGGACCGGCTCCACCTCCCGGTGCGGCGCGGGGATCGCGTGCAGGGCGAGCTGGTCGCGGATGCGCTGCACCTGCGCCCGCCACTGCCGGGTGAAGCCGGGCCGCTCCTCCAGGACGTCCCAGAGCGGGGCCAGTTCCGCCGCCACCCGGGCCCGCGGCATCCACAGGTGCAGCAGGTGGTCGACGGCGGGCCGCAGCACGGTGACGACGGTGGGGCGGTCCCGCGCCGCCGCTCTCGCGCGCACCGGCTGCGCCGGGGCGCCCAGGGTGATGCCGTCCAGCAGCCGGACCAGGGTGGTCAGCAGCCAGTCGTGCAGGGCCAGGTCGTCGCAGAGTCCGGCGATGTCGGCAGCGGGCGTGCCCTCGGGCACCCGCAGCCGCACGGTGCGCAACTCGTCCTCGGCGAGGGTGAACCGCTCGACGGCGGGCCGGGCCGCCCCCTCGGCGGGCAGGGCCGCCCAGCGCAGCCGGGTAGGCCGGGAGCGCAGCGGCGGGCGCTGGTCGAGCAGGGGATCGCGCAGCAGCCGGGTGAGCAGCGCGTCGGCGATCAGGCCGACGTCGAGGTCGCCGGGGCGTCCGCCGTCGAGCACGCCCCGGGCGACCGCCTCGTGCGGCGCCTTCCCGAACGGCTCCAGCAGACCGGGCCGCACCAGGTACTGGCCCCAGGGGCGCCGCTGGTCGGGGCCGGTGGCGGCCAGCCGGAAGTACGCGGAGGTCTGTAGGACGCGGCCCTCGGTGAGCGCGGCCCGCGCGGCGACCGTGCCGACCGCCCGGACGGCGCCGCCCGCGCTGGGCAGCGGGCAGTCGACGCCGGTGAGGGTCTCGGGAGAGCGCGCGTAGAGGTTGGGGCGTTCGGAGAGCAGGACGCGTTCACCGGCGCGCAGCGCGAGGAGCCGGTCGGCGGCCCGGATGTCGAGGGCCTGTCCGGCGGGCAGCAGGCAGGTGCGGACCTCGCCGCAGGCGAGCACGGTGTTCCCGGCCCCGGCCCCGGCCCCGGTCCCGGTCCCGTCCAGGGGCGTGTCCGCCATGTCAGGGCCCCGCGTAGAACACGTAGGAGACCCGGTCGGCCACCGAGTCCGGGACGGTCACCCGCTCGCGGGCGGACCGCTCGGCCACCTGGTCGAGCGCCCCCCGGTCCACGTCGGTCTGGTCGAGCACCACCCGCACGGCGTGCTCGACGGGCAGGAACCGGCTGGGCAGCACCGAGCAGGTGCGGTAGGCGGCGAACGGGTCGGCGCGCTCGTTCAGGCGCAGCAGCGGCGGCAGGTCGTCCCAGTCGTCGGGGAAGCCCGCGCCGGACGGCCGGTGCGGGTCGAAGACGGGCGCGCCCTCGTGGCGCAGCAGTCCGAGGCGGCCGAGCTGCCAGACGGCGGCCAGGAACGGGCAGGACCAGGTGCGCCGCCCGTCGGCGTCGTCGCTCCACAGCTCGGCGTCAAGGAAGACGGAGTGGCGGCGGGCCGCGGTCTCCCGGGGCGGCTGCCAGGCGGCGGCGGTCTTCATCGCCTGCGGGGCGCGGGCGGCGGGGCTGCGCTCGCCGTTGGCGAGCCAGCCGGTCTGCGCGGCGGGCGGCCGGGCGCCGTGGCTGCCCGGCGCGGGCTCCTCCACCAGCCGGGCGGCCACGGCCTGGGCGACGGGCACCTCGCCGGTGTCGGCGCAGCCGGACTCGCGGGCCAGGTAGTCGACGGCCAGCCCGGCCCGTTCGGCCTCGGCTAGCAGCAGCGGGACGAGTTCGGCGGGGCTGGAGAAGCGGGTGAAGTAGTCGTCGATGAGGAAGCAGGTGCTGATCCGGGGGCGCCGGCCGCCGGTGCGGGCCGCCGCGGCGGCGCGGGCCGCCTCCGCCCAGGGCCGCACCTGCTCGAAGTGGTCCCGCAGCCGCTGCGGACCGGCCTCGAAGTCCTCCATGTAGAGGTGGCCCAGTTCGAGGGACAGGTGGGACAGGGGCACCGCCTGGGTGCGCGGCTCGGCCGCGGTCTCGCGGAACACGGCCTCCGTCACAGCTGCCCCCAGTACATGTCGTCCGTCAGCCGCCGGGCCAGCTCCTCCAGCGCCTCCAGGGTCTCCTTGTTGGCGATCTGGGTGGAGAGCACGTCCTCCTCGGTGATGAGCTGTTCGCGCCACTGGAGGATCGGTTCCAGCGGGACGATGCCGACGACGACGCTGTCCCCGATGCGGTGCTCGGCGGCGAGCCTGCGCAGTGTCTCGTCGCAGGCCTGCATCCAGGCGGCCTGGGCGGACGAGCCGTGCGACCACAGCGGCGACTCGGGATCCGGTACGGCGGCCCGTACGAAGCGGATCGCGGCCCGCAGCGCCTGCTCGTCGTGGCCGCGGGCCACACCGCCCTTGATGATGCCGTGTTCCTTGTGGACCAGCCCGGAGGCGGCGATCACGTGCTGCCGGGTCCAGCGGTGGAAGACCAGCCAGCGGAAGGGAACGTTGCGCATCCTGGGGTGGGCGGTGGCCGCGAGGGCCAGGTCGACGGCGTAGCTGCGGCCCGCGCTGAGGTCGACGACGATCACGTCGAACTCGGTGTTCAGCCGCAGCAGCAGGTCGACGCACCGCTCCAGGGTCTCCTCGCCGGTGGCGAACTCGCCGCCGCCCGCGTCACCGGGCAGCAGGACCAGCCGGCCGGACTGGTTGGGGCGGGCCCGCAGCAGCGGGTGCTCGGTCTGCCGCCAGACGTCGATCCTGGCGGGCTCGGCGGTCTCGCCCTCCAGGTAGGAGTGCAGGCCGCGCTCCTTGATGCCGCGCATGGCGCCCGGCACGTCGAAGACGGCGGCGGCGGTCGGCGAGCCGAAGTCGAAGTCCACGTAGGCCACATGGTCGCCGCTGAGGGCGCGCTGGTAGGCCAGGTTGGCGCTGGTCACCGAGCGGCCGGTGCCTCCCTTGTCGGAGGCGGCGAAGACGAGCACGGCTCACACCTCCTGGGTGGCGGCGCCCCTGGCCTGGGCCAGGGTGTCGAGTTCCTGGAGGACGGGCAGGGCGAGCGCGAAGGCGGTGGCGGGCCGGTCGTCGAGCAGGCTGCGGGCGTGTTCGAGGCGGCTCTCGATGCTCCGCATGGTCCGGCCCCGGCCGCTGTCGGTGCCGGTGGCGGCCTCCAGCTGCTCCTGGCCGAACAGATGGGTGGCCTCACTGAGCAGTTCCCGGGCGAGCTGGGCGAGTTCGGGGCTGCGGATGGGCTGCTGCTCGTACAGGTTGCGGGCGGCCACCAGGCACTCGACGATGCGCTCGGTGATGCTCCAGGACATGCGCGGGGGCGTCCCGCGCGCGTCCGGGTAGACGGTCCGTACGTCGTCCCAGAGGTCGATGCCCGTGCCGTCCTGGATCCGCCGGTTCCACAGGTGCTCGAAGGTCTGCTCGGCCAGGCGCAGCAGGCGGTCCTGCGCGTCGATGTTCCGGGACAGCTCGGCGAGCTGCACGATCCGTTTGAGGAGCTGGGCGGAGAAGTCGGTCATCCGCCACAGGAGCAGTCCGCCGGAGCGGTCGGAACCGGCGAGCGGCATGGTGACGCCGGGGTGGTGCAGGCCGATGGCGGGGTCGTTGCGGGTCATCCGGCTGGTGACGCGGCCGCGGTCGGCCAGGCGTTCCATGATGGCGACCGTGCGGGTCAGGTCGTCGTCGGTGGCCTTCCGGCGGACCAGGTCGTGGACGAGGATGGCGGCGACGGTCAGGGAGAAGTACTCGGACTCCAGCCGCAGGCCGGTGGTCTGCCAGGGCAGGTCCTCCAGGGGCCAGCGCTCGCTGCCGAAGCGGGCGACGGCGGACCAGTACTGCTGGCTCAGCTCCCAGCGCAGGCGCAGCGCCTCGGAGAGCTTCTGCTGGTCGGCGTCGAGCAGTCCGAGGGTGAGGGTGCGCTCGGAGAACAGGTCCTGGATGCCGTCGAGCGCGACCACGGTGAAGTACACGTAGGGCAGCCGGTCGGCGATGCCGTCGGGCTGGCCGGGGACCTGGACGTCCAGGTCGGTGACGCGCGGCGCGTCCCGCACCACGCCCCAGGCCCAGCCGCACTCGAAGAGCTGGCTCTCGTCGCGGATGCTCTCGTCGACCTGGATGCCGCGGGTGAGGCTCTCGATGATGGTGGCGCGCAGCGGCCGGAAGCGGCGGGAGAACTGCTGGAGGACGGCCCGGTCGGACTGGCGGTTCTGCCCGATGACCCGGATCAGCCGCTTGCCCTGCTCGGACTCGGCGTCGAAGACGTTGACCGTGAAGGAGCGCAGCAGGCTGATCATCGCGGCGGTCAGCCGGGCGTTGGTGGCGTCACGCAGTTCGTCGACGGCCCGGCGGACCTCGGGGCGGGTCGTGGTGGTCTCGTAGACCTTGAGGAAGCCGAGGGTGGCCAGGCAGAGCGTGACGGACATGGAGTAGGAGTCGACCACCCCCAGCTGCTCCTGGTCGTGGGTGAGTTCGCCGCCGGCCTCGGCCGGTTTGAAGTAGTGGCCGCCGGCGAAGGTGGGGCTGTCGTCGGCTCCGGTGTGGGTGCGCATGAACTGGGTCAGCGCGGTGATCAGGTTGAGCGGGATCTCCAGGCGGCTGCCGACCCGCTCCACGGCGCGCAGGACGTCCCGCTCGGTGGTGTCGGGCTGGTCGACGCGGAACGCGGGGACCTCGGTGGCGGGATACAGCAGGCACAGCAGGCGCTCGGCGTCCGCGACACTGCTCATCCCGTCGGTGTCGCCCGTGAGGAGCTTGCCGTCCTCGAACGACTGCCGGGCCGTGGCCCGCCAGATGTCCAGCAGATGCTGCCGTGGCTTGATCTGCATCCCCGTACCCCTCGAACAGATCCCGTTGTCCTGTGCCGTCGCCCGTGCCGGCGCCCCTCACGCCCAGACATGGTCCCCGTTCCTACGGAGCGGCAATCTCCTCTTTGCGCCGTCCCAGGGCGAGGATCATGCCCTCGTGTCCCGGCCGCACCACGTGGTGCAGATCGTGGAGCTCCAGCTCGGCGGTGAACGGCTCCAGGGCCTGCCTGGCCCGCTCCTCGTTGACCCGGTAGGCCGGATAACGGTGCTCGCCCACGCGGTAGCCGACCGACTCCTTCATGAACGCCACGGCGAACGGCGCCCCGTCCGCGAGCGCCTCCATGAAGCAGCGCACGCCCCGCTGGAACTCCTCGGGGCACTCGGACATCGAGTCGGCGACAAAGAACATCGTCCCGATGTCCCAGCGGCGCCGCCCGTCGAGGTCGAACAGGTTGGCCCGTTCCACCCGGACGATCTCGCCGACCCGGCTGTGCGGGTCGACGCCGCGGTAGGCAGGGGCCTCGGTGAGCACGTCCCAGAAGGCGTCCCACTCCGTACCCAGGCCCCCGGGAGCGGTCTGCCGCTTGAGGTACTCGATGTTCGGCGGCGCGTACTCCAGCAGGAGGACCTTCTCGCACCACGGCAGCATGGACAGCGCGGGGTACAGGTTGGCGCCCGCGCCGACGTCGACGCCCCGCGCGAGGGCGGGCGCGGAGCCGGCGAAGCAGCGGCTGAAGTAGTCGCGCAGCAGGCGCACGATGTGGAGGTCGGCCTCCAGCGGCGTGCGGTAGTTGTTGTCGACGTACACCTCAGGATCGAACTTCGACCACGGGGCGTCAGCGTTGCGATCCATAGTCACCCTGCCGCGTTCCATTTCCCTGCCTGCCGATCCGTGTGCGCGAGCCCGCTGGACACCGGCAGCCCGAGGCGGCGGACCTCGTCCCCCGCACCGTAGACCCGCCCCGAACACGCCGGTCCCTCACCGCGGGACGCGTCCGGTGCACCCCGGCGCACGTCAGCACATCCGGGCGCACACCCCAACTGACCCTTGCAGTACGGAACTTGGAGGCTCCACTGTGGCAGAACGAGCAGCCGGCCGCCACATCCGGGCCTCAGTCCTTCGGGTGAGCGCGCCTGCTTCCGCCGGATTGACATCCGCATGTCCCGACTGGGGGTGGCATGACCGCCGAACCGCTGGAGCATTTCCTCGACCGCCACGAGCAGCTCACCGCACCGTTCCCGGCCTCGCTGCCACTCGTCCTGCGCCGGGTGCACGAGTCCGACCTGCCCGAACTGCAACGGCTGGACGCGGAGGTCTTCCACGAGGTCGCGTACCCCGGTTTTCTGCTGCGCCAGCTCTACGACATGTACGCGGAGCACTTCCTCGTCCTGGACGACGGGACGGGCCGGCTGCGCGGCTATGTGCTGGCGGGCACGACGGCGCTCGGCCGCGACAGCTGGATCCTCGGCCTGGGCGTGACCCACGACCGGCGCCGCAACGGGCTGGGCCGGGAGCTGATGACGGCGGTCCTGGACCGGCTGCGCCGCGCCGGGATCGAGCAGGTCCGGCTCACCGTCGAGCCCACCAACCGGGCCGCGATACTCCTCTACCGCTCGCTGGGCTTCGATCCCGAGGAACCCGACGGGGGCCTGCGCCCGGACTACTTCGGCCCCGGGATGCACCGGCGGATACTGCGCCTCGACCTCACCCGGGGCCGCTGAGCGGCCCGGCCGTGCGCGGCGGCGCGAAGTCCCGCACATAACGCTCCTGCCAGGGCGTCTCCACAGCACGCCGGTCGTAGTGCGCGCGCACATAGCCGACCGCGTCCCCGGGAGGTACGCCGTCCAGCACGGACAGGCAGGCCAGAGCGGTGCCGGTGCGGCCCAGGCCGCCGGCGCAGGCGAACTCGACGCGCTCGGTGGCCGTACGCCGCCAGGCACGGGTGAACAGCTCGCGGGCCGCCTCCGGGTCGGCGGGCAGCCGGAAGTCGGGCCAGCGCAGCCAGTGGGACTCCCAGGGGAAGCCGGGCGGCGGGCTGCCGAGCAGATAGACGCCGCAGGTGGGGGCGGGGGCGGCCGGGTCGAGGGGGCGGCTGAGGCCCCGGCCGCGCACCAGGCGGCCGGACGGGAGGCGCAGGACGCCGGGGGCGTCCTCGTCCCAGAGGGGCACGGACCGCCCGCCGGGCGGCGCGGACTGCTCGTTCACGGGCGCGGCGCTCCCCTCGGACGTGTGGTGGCGCGGCGACGATACAAGGCAGTTGTCGTCGACCGCCACCGCTCCCGGGAGCCCGTATGACCTTCCCCGCGTTCCCCGCGCCGCTGACCGGTGTCGTCCCGCCCGTGTGCACGCCGCTGACGCCGGAGGGCGAGGTGGACGTGGGGTCGCTGCTGCGGCTGGTCGACCATCTGGTGGCGGGCGGGGTGCACGGGCTGTTCGTGCTCGGGACGGCCTCGGAGGCGGCGTTCCTGACGGACCGGCAGCGCAGGCAGGTGGTGGAGGCGGTCGCCGGGCACGTGGGGGCGGGGCTGCCGGTGCTGGCGGGCGCGGTCGACATGACCACGGCGCGGGTGCTCGACCAGGTGGCCGCGGTCGCGGCGGCGGGCGCGCGGGCCGTGGTGGTGACCGCGCCCTTCTACGCGGCCGCCCGCCCGGCGGAGGTCGCCCGCCACTACCGCCGCGTCGCCGCCGCGAGCCCGGTCCCGGTGCTGGCCCACGACATCCCCGCCGCGGTGCACACCAAGCTGCCCGCCGCTCTCGTGCTGGAGCTGGCCGGGGAAGGGGTCCTGGCCGGGCTGAAGGACTCCAGCGGGGAGCTAGACGGCTTCCGGGAGGTCGCCGCCGGGGTGCGCGCGGATTCCCGTACGGCCGGGTTCAGCGTGCTGACCGGCTCCGAGCGGCTGGTCGACGTGGCGCTGGCACTGGGCGCCGACGGCGCGGTGCCGGGGCTCGCCAATGTCGACCCGCACGGCTTCGTACGCCTCTACCGCCTCGCGCGCGCCGGTGACGCGCAGGGGGCGCGGGCCGAGCAGGAGCGGCTGTGCGCGCTGTTCGCCCTCACCCGGACCGGCGGCCCGGGACCCGCGGCACCCGGCCCCTTGAAGGCGGCCCTGCACCTGCGCGGAATCATCGCCTGCCCGGCCACCGCAGGGCCACAGCTCCCGCTGACGGAACGGGAGGTGTCACACGTACGCGACCACCTCGCGGCGGCGGGACTGCTGTAGGGCCCGGGGCGGGGGCCGGGGTGCGCGGGGCGGGCGGTGGCGGGGGCCGGGTCTTGGCGGGGGCCGGGGGGCAGCGGACGGGCAGCATCCCGACCCCGCCGGGGCAGGTTCGGGACAGCGGCCGGGGTCTGCCGGGAGCGTTGGCCGGGACGGCGTCCGGGACGGGCCGAGGGCCGAGGGTCAGCGGCCGGGAAAGCATCCCGACCCCGGTGGGGGCCGGTGGTCAGGACGGGGTGCGGGCCGCCGCTGCCAGCAGGCGGCCGATGTCGTCCGCGCAGATGGTGAGGGCCGCGCCCACCGTGGCGAGGACGTCGCGCTCGGCGGGGGTGTAGGGGCCGTCGGCCAGGGCGATGCGGGCGGCCTGGAGCAGGACCGCCTCGCGGCCCGCCGGGGCGAGGTGCGGGGCCAGCGGGTCCAGGGCCTCGTGCAGCTCTATGGTCAGCCCGGGGGCGCACGGCTGGTCCTCGTAGACCCGCCCGGTGTCCGCGGCCAGCGCGTCGACCAGGGCGGCGAGCTGCTCCTCGGTGCACTCGGCGAAACCGGCGGCGCGCACCGCGGCGGCGGCCGTCTCCAGCACCGTACGCGAGGAGGTGCCGCCCGCGGAGAGCACCGCGAGGGCGACGGTGTGCACGGCGTCGCGCAGCATCGCGGAGAAGCGGGTGGTGGTCGGGTGGTCCAGGGCGTCCGTGCCGAAGCGGCCGGTGCAGGCGGCGCACTCCACGACCGGTCCGGCCGCGCCGCGCGGCAGCAGCGGCACCCCGAGGACGGTGAACCGGCGCCGGCCGGTGAGCCGCTGGTAGTTGCGGTCACCGCCGCAGCCGGGGCAGAAGAACTCGCCGTCGCCCACGGGTGTCCAGGCGGTACGGGTGCCCAGTATGCGGGCAAGCCTGACGGCACGGCCGTTTCGTCCCCGTACTGGCAGCACGTCGCACCTCCGTAACCACGCGGCAACATCGCCACGTGGGCGTGATGTTAGCCACATCGGTGAGGCTGAGTCAGTACCCGGGACGAGACCTTTCCGTGACCTGGCCGGTAAACGACGGCAAAAATCCAGGCCCCGGCTGCCTCGATGGGCGGCCGGGGCCGGGAAAACGCCGGTCAGGGTGGTCAGCGGGCGGCTCGGTTGACGGCGGAGACGACCGCCTTCAGCGACGCACGTGTCGTGTTCGCGTCGATGCCGATCCCCCACAGGACCTTGTCCTCGATCGCGCATTCGATGTAGGAGGCGGCCTGCGCGGAGGCGCCCTCGCTCATCGTGTGCTCCTGGTAGTCCAGCAGGCGTACGTCGATGCCGATGGACTGGAGGGCGTCGAAGAACGCGGAGATCGGGCCGTTGCCGGAGCCGGTCAGCACGGTGTCCTCGCCGTCCACCTGGGCCTCCACCGTCAGGCTGTCCACGCCGTCGGTGTCGGTGGTCGACTGGCCCGTCTTGACCTGGATGCGGCCCCAGGGGTTGTCCGGGTTGGGCAGGTACTCGTCCTGGAAGACGGACCAGATGTCCTTCGGCGTGACCTCGCCGCCCTCGGCGTCGGTCTTCGCCTGGATGATCTTCGAGAACTCGATCTGCATCCGGCGGGGCAGGTCCAGCTTGTGGTCGTTCTTCAGGACGTAGGCGATGCCGCCCTTGCCGGACTGCGAGTTGACGCGGATGACCGCCTCGTAGGAGCGGCCGACGTCCTTCGGGTCGATCGGCAGATAGGGCACCGCCCACTCGATGTCGTCGACCGTGACGCCCTTGGCCCGCGCGTCGGCCTCCATGGCGTCGAAGCCCTTCTTGATGGCGTCCTGGTGGGAGCCGGAGAAGGACGTGTAGACCAGGTCGCCCACGTACGGGTGGCGCGGGTGGACCTCCATCTGGTTGCAGTACTCCCACGTACGGCGGATCTCGTCGATGTCGGAGAAGTCGATCTGCGGGTCGACACCCTGCGAGAACAGGTTCATGCCCAGGGTGACCAGGTCGACGTTGCCGGTGCGCTCGCCCTGGCCGAACAGGCAGCCCTCGACGCGGTCGGCGCCGGCCATGACCGCCAGCTCGGCCGCGGCCACCGCCGTGCCGCGGTCGTTGTGCGGGTGGACGGACAGGCAGACGTGCTCGCGCCGGGAGAGGTTGCGGTGCATCCACTCGAAGCGGTCCGCGTGCGTGGAAGGTGCCGAACGCTCCACGGTGGCCGGCAGGTTGAGGATGATCTCGCGGCCCGGTCCCGGCTGGTAGACGTCCATCACCGCCTCGCAGACCTCCAGCGCGAAGTCCAGCTCGGTGTCGGTGAAGATCTCGGGGCTGTACTGGTACCCGAATTCCGTCTCCGGGCCGAGCAGCTTCTCGGCGTACTCCATCACCAGACGGGTGCCGTCGACGGCGATCTGCTTGATGTCGTCCTTGGAGCCGCGGAAGACGACCCGGCGGAAGACCGGCGCGGTGGCGTTGTACAGGTGGACGGTGGCGCGGCGGGCGCCCTTCAGGGACTCCACGGTCCGCTCGATCAGGTCCTCGCGGGCCTGGGTCAGCACGGAGATCGTGACGTCGTCCGGGATCGCGCCCTCCTCCTCGATGATGGAGCGCACGAAGTCGAAGTCGGTCTGGCCGGAGGCCGGGAAGCCGACCTCGATCTCCTTGTAGCCCAGCTTGACCAGCAGGTCGAACATGGCGCGCTTGCGCGCGGGCGACATCGGGTCGATCAGGGCCTGGTTGCCGTCGCGCAGATCGGTGGAGAGCCAGCGGGGGGCGGCGGTGATGCGCTGCTCGGGCCAGGTGCGGTCGGGGATGTCGACCTGCTCGTACTGGCCGTACTTGCGGACCGGCATGGAACTGGACTGCTGGCGGTTGACCATGGTGGCGTGGGGCTCCTCGGGAGGTCCGCGGGTGACGCGGAGGCCGGTGGGGCGGCCGACGGCGCAACGCCAGACTCCGCGGGGAGGGGGTCGGCCTCGACTACAGGCCCTCGCCGCGGCAGCTAAGGAGAAGCAGCCCGAAACGCATGGTGCTGTGCAGCCTAGCCGAGCCGCGTCGGATGTGTGGACCCGTCCAGTATGCGAAACGAGACCCGCGAAAGGGAGCAAAAGGTACAAAGAGTGCGCGTCGTCACACCGCGCAGCCATCCCTACCCTTCGCGACCGCCGAAGGAACGCCTTGCCCCGATTTTTCACCAATCAAGGTTGCAGGTAGTGACTTTGACATCACGCAGTGCGATGGTCGACGTATGACCACCCACGGGGGCCAAGAGCCCGTCTTCTGCACCATCGTCCCGCCCCACGTCCTCGACCGGCTCGCCCGGAACGAGGACCCCGCGCTGTCCGGCCCGGCCCGCCGCAGCCTCCAGCGCGACGCCATGGAACGCACCCGCAGGCGCCTGACCACCGTCGTCGGCGCCACCGCCGTCGCCCCGCCCGCCGGCAAGCAGGCCGAGCAGCCGCACCGCACGATCTACGACGCCCACCACCGCACCGACCTGCCCGGCACCAAGGTCCGCGGCGAGGGCCGGCAGCCCGGCAAGGACGCCACCGTCAACCGCGCCTACTCCGGCCTCGGCGCCACCTTCGAGCTGTATCTGAAGGCGTACGGCCGCGACTCCATCGACGGCAGCGGCCTGCCGCTGGACGCGACCGTGCACTACGACGAGAAGTACAACAACGCCTTCTGGAACGGCGAGCAGATGGTGTTCGGCGACGGCGACGGCGAGATCTTCCTCGACTTCACCATCCCGGTCGACGTCATCGGCCACGAGCTGACCCACGGCGTCACCCAGCACACCGCCAACCTGGCCTACTTCGGCCAGTCCGGCGCGCTCAACGAGTCGGTCTCCGACGTCTTCGGCTCGCTGATCAAGCAGTACACGCTCGGGCAGAGCGCGAGCGAGGCCGACTGGCTGATCGGCGCCGGGCTGCTCGCCCCGCGCGTCACCGGCACCGCGCTGCGCTCCATGAAGGCGCCCGGCACCGCCTACGACGACGACGTGCTCGGCAAGGACCCGCAGCCCGCCACCATGGACGACTACGTCCACACCGGCAGCGACAACGGCGGCGTGCACATCAACTCCGGCATCCCCAACCACGCCTTCTACCTGGTCGCCACCGCCCTCGGCGGGCACGCCTGGGAGAAGGCCGGACAGGTCTGGTACGACGCGCTGACCGGCGGCAAGCTCAAGGAGGACGCGGACTTCGCGGCCTTCGCCACCCTCACCGTGCAGACCGCCCGCGAGCGGTACGGCGCGGGGGACGTGCTCCAGGCCGTCCAGAAGGGCTGGGAGCAGGTGGGGGTGCGGACGCTCTGAATCCGTACTAGACACTGACCCATGCGTATTCAGGTACGGCGCACGGGCGGCTTCGCGGGCATCGAGCGGCACGCCGAGGTGGACACCTCGCAGCGGCCCGATGCCCCCGAGTGGCGGTCCCTGGCCGAGAAGGCCCTCGCCGCGAGCCAGGGCACCCCGCCCGCCGGGGTCCCGGACGGCTTCCACTACGAGATCACGGTCGACGGGCACACGGTCCACGCCGCCGACCCGCGGCTCACCGACGACCAGCGCGAGCTGATCACCAGAGTGCTGAAGGAAGGCGCGTAGCCGGGGCCCGCAAGCCCTTTCCGTGCACGGGCGTTGACTTCCGTTACCGCCGGTACGGATGATCCGCGCATGGCGACTGACGCAGGCACCCCAGGCACCTCGGCCGGGCCGCTCCCCCGGTTCCCGGACGGCTTCCTGTGGGGGGTGTCCACCTCGGCGCACCAGATCGAGGGAGCGGCGGACGCCCGGGAGCCGTCCGTGTGGGACGTGTTCTCCGCCGAGGCCGGCCGGATCAAGGACGGCTCCACGGCGGCGGTGGCCTGCGACCACTACCACCGGCACACCGAGGACGTCGCCCTGCTGGCCGGGCTCGGCGTCGGCGCCTACCGCTTCTCGGTGTCCTGGCCCCGGGTGAACTCCCCCGGCGGCCTCGGCTTCTACGACCGGCTCGTCGACGAGCTGTGCGCGGCCGGGGTGCGCCCCGTCCCGACGCTCTTCCACTGGGACCTGCCCGCCGGTCTGGACTGGCTGGAGCGCGACACGGCGGAGCACTTCGCGGAGTACGTGACGGTGGTCGCCGATCGCCTCGGCGACCGCGTCGGCAAGTGGATCACCCTCAACGAACCCGCCGAACACACCCTCCTCGGCCATGCGCTGGGGGTGCACGCGCCGGGCAGGCAGCTCCTGTTCGACGCCCTGCCCGCCGCCCACCACCAGCTCCTCGCGCACGGTCTGGCCGTACGGGCGCTGCGCGCGGCCGGGGCGGCGGACATCGGCATCGCCAACTCGCACGCCCCGACCTGGCCCGCCTCGCGCGAGGCCGCGGACGTGGAGGCGGCGGACTTCTACGACATGCTGCTCAACCGCCTGTTCGCCGAGCCGCTGCTGCTGGGCCGCTACCCGGAGGGCGTCGGCGAGCTGATGCCCGGCGACGTCGAGGCCGACCTCGAAGTGATCGCGGAGCCGCTGGACTGGTACGGCGTCAACTACTACGCCCCGGCCCGGGTGGGCGCCCCGCAGGGCACCGACGTGGAGGTCGGCGGGATCGCGCTGCCCGCCGGACTGCCCTTCACCGTCCGTCAGATCGAGGACCGCCCGGTCACCGACTTCGGCTGGCCGGTGGTCCCCGAGGGCCTGACCGAGCTGCTGACCGGCTTCCGCGAGCGCTACCGCGACCGCCTCCCGCCGCTCGTCATCACCGAGAACGGCTGCTCCTACGAGGGCCTGGACGACCAGGACCGCATCGCCTACCTGGACGCTCATCTGCGGGCCCTGCACCGGGCGATGACGGCGGGCGTGGACGTACGCGGCTACTTCGTGTGGTCCCTGCTGGACAACTGGGAGTGGGCGGAGGGCTACGCCCGGCGCTTCGGCCTCGTCCACGTCGACTACGCGACCCTGGAACGCACCCCGAAGTCCTCCTACCACTGGTACCGCGGCCTGCTCAGCGCCCAGAGATGACCCGCCCCCGCCGACCGCCGCGCCCACCGGATCCACCGGGTCCACCGCGCCCACCGGGTCCACAGGATCCGGCGGAACCGGCGGATCCGCCGGGCCCGTCCGCGGACCCGGGCGGGCTCGCAGCGCCCGCCGGGCCCGACCCGCTCGCCGAACCCGTCCGGCCGGTCGGGCGGGGCTGGACGGCCGCGCTCTCGCTGGCCAACGGCGCGATCTGGGTGGGCTGGTACGGGCCGCTCCAGATCCTGCTCGCCGCCCAGGCGCGGGACTTCGCGCCCGGCACCGGCCTGTCCAAGGAATCGCTGCTGGCCTGGGTGACGGGCGCCGGGGCGGTGGTGTCGCTGGTGGCCAACCCGCTGTTCGGGGCACTGTCGGACCGGACGACGGCCCGCTGGGGCCGCCGCTCGCCGTGGATCGCGGCCGGGGCGGTGGGCGGCGCGCTGTCGCTGCTGCTGCTGGCGGGCGCGCACGGCGTGGCCGCGATGACGGCCGGCTGGTGCCTGGTCCAGCTCACGCTGAACGCGGCCTTCGCGGCGGTGACGGCGGCCGTGCCGGACCGGGTGCCGCGCGCGCAGCGCGGAGCGGTGGGCGGCTGGCTGGGAGCGGCGCAGATCCTCGGGGTGGTCGGCGGGACGGGCCTCGCGACGCTGGCCGGGGGCACCGGGGCCGGGTACGCGGCCTGCGCGGTGTTCACGGCGGTGGGCGTGCTGCCGTATCTCCTCGGCTTCCGGGACCTGCGGCTCCCGGCGGCACGCCGCCCGCCCTGGTCCTGGCGGGGCTTCTGGGGCGGCTTCCTGCTCAGCCCGCGCCGCCACCCGGACCTCGGCTGGGCCTGGCTGACCCGCTTCCTGATCAACCTCAGCAACTCCCTGGTGCTGCTCTACCTCCTCTACTACCTGCGCGACCGCGTCGGCTACGCCGATCCCGAGCGGGGCGTCCTCGTCCTGACGGCGGTGAACGGGATCACCCTGCTGGCCACGGTGGTGGCGGGCGGGGTGTGGTCGGACCGGACCGGCCGCCGCAAGCCGTTCGTGGTCTGGTCGGGCGTGCTCATGGCGGTGGCCACGGCCGCGCTGGCGGCGTGGCAGACCTGGCCGGGCGCGCTCGTGGCGGCGGCCGTCCTCGGCGTCGGCTTCGGCGTCTTCACCTCGGTCGACTTCGCCCTGATGACCGACGTGCTGCCCACCGCCCTGGACCGCGGCAAGGACCTCGGCGTCATCAACGTCGCCAACGCCCTCCCCCAGGTCGCGGCCCCGGCGCTGGCCGCGCCGATCGTGACGTACCTCGGCGGCTACCGCGTCCTCTACCTGGTCGCGGCCGCGATCGGGCTGGCCGGGGCGGTGCTGGTGGGCCGGATCCGGGGCGTGGACTGATCCGGGGCGTGGACGGATCCGGGCCGTCGGCCGGGGAAAAGCCCTACGGGCTTGTCGCTCCCCCGTCGTACCCTGGGAAGCGCGAGGCCGCCGTCAGCTGTGCGGCCGTGACGAGGAGGAAAAGCAGGCGTCGAGCGCCGGCCCATGACTCAGACACCCGCAGCCAAGACCCCCGCGCAGGGGCAGGCGAGAGCACAGTTCACCGTCCCCGCCCAGCACCCCATGGTGACCGTGCTGGGTTCCGGCGACTCCCTCCTGCGCGTGATCGAGAAGGCCTTCCCGGGGGCCGACATCCACGTCCGGGGCAATGAGATCAGCGCGGTGGGCGACACAGCGGACGTGGCCCTGATACAGCGCGTGTTCGACGAGATGATGCTCGTGCTCCGCACCGGGCAGCCGATGACGGAGGACGCAGTGGAACGCTCGATCGCCATGCTCAAGGCGAGCGGGAACGGCGAGGGCGACGGCCAGGAGACCCCGGCCGAGGTGCTGACGCAGAACATCCTGTCCTCGCGCGGGCGCACCATCCGCCCCAAGACGCTCAACCAGAAGCGCTACGTCGACGCCATCGACAAGCACACCATCGTCTTCGGCATCGGCCCCGCCGGTACCGGCAAGACCTATCTGGCGATGGCCAAGGCGGTGCAGGCCCTCCAGTCCAAGCAGGTCAACCGCATCATCCTGACCCGCCCCGCGGTCGAGGCCGGCGAGCGCCTCGGCTTCCTGCCGGGCACGCTCTACGAGAAGATCGACCCCTATCTACGCCCGCTCTACGACGCGCTGCACGACATGATCGACCCGGACTCGATCCCCCGCCTGATGGCCGCGGGCACGATCGAGGTGGCCCCGCTGGCGTACATGCGCGGCAGGACCCTGAACGACGCCTTCATCATCCTGGACGAGGCGCAGAACACCAGCCCCGAGCAGATGAAGATGTTCCTCACCCGGCTCGGCTTCGACTCGAAGATCGTGATCACGGGTGACGTCACCCAGGTGGACCTGCCGAGCGGGACCAAGTCGGGTCTGCGGCAGGTGCAGGACATCCTGGAGGGCGTCGAGGACGTCCACTTCTCCCGGCTGTCGTCGCAGGACGTCGTACGGCACAAGCTGGTGGGCCGTATCGTCGACGCGTACGAGAAGTACGACAGCACGCACGGCACCGAGAACGGGGGCGTGTCCAAGGGCGGCCGGTCCCGGTCCGCCGCCGGGCACGGCCACGGGCACAAGGGGAAGTAGACCAGCACGACCATGTCGATCGACGTCAACAACGAGTCCGGAACCGAGGTCGACGAGCAGGCGATCCTCGACATCGCCCGCTACGCGCTCGCGCGGATGCGCATCCACCCGCTCTCCGAACTGTCGGTGATCGTCGTGGACGCCGACGCCATGGAGCAGCTGCACATCCAGTGGATGGACCTGCCGGGTCCGACGGATGTCATGTCCTTCCCGATGGACGAGCTGCGTCCGCCGGGCAAGGACGACGAGGAGCCCCCGCAGGGCCTCCTCGGTGACATCGTGCTGTGCCCCGAGGTCGCCGCCCGGCAGGGCGCCGAGGCGGAGACGAAGCACTCCATGGACGAGGAGCTGCACCTGCTCACCGTCCACGGGGTGCTGCATCTGCTGGGCTACGACCACGAGGAGCCGGACGAGAAGGCCGAGATGTTCGGCCTCCAGGCGGCGATCGTGGACGGCTGGCGTGCCGAGCGGGGCCTGGAGGGTCCCTCTCCGGCGCCGACCGTCTCGTAACCGCCGATGAGTCCGCAGATCGTCGTCGGCGCCGTCGCCCTGGTCGTCGTCGCCTGGCTCGCCGCCTGCGCGGAGGCGGGCCTCGCGCGCGTCTCCAGCTTCCGCGCCGACGAGGCCGTGAAGTCCGGCCGCCGGGGCGGCGCCAAGCTCGCCCAGGTCGCCGCCGACCCGACCCGCTATCTGAACGTGGCCCTGCTGGTCCGCGTCGCCTGCGAGATGGCGGCGGCGGCCCTGGTCACCTATGTCTGCCTGGACGCGTTCTCCGGGACCGGTGAGGCCCTGGTGGTCGCGATCGCCGTCATGGTCCTGGTGTCCTACGTCGCCGTCGGGGTCTCCCCGCGCACCATCGGCCGGCAGCATCCGCTGAACACGGCCACCGTGGCGGCGTACGTCCTGGTCCCGCTCGCCCGGATCATGGGCCCGATCCCCTCGCTGCTGATCCTCATCGGCAACGCGCTCACGCCGGGCAAGGGCTTCCGGCGCGGCCCGTTCGCCTCGGAGGCGGAGCTGCGGGCGCTGGTCGACCTGGCCGAGCAGGAGTCCCTGATCGAGGACGACGAGCGCCGCATGGTGCACTCCGTCTTCGAGCTCGGGGACACGCTGGTGCGGGAGGTGATGGTGCCGCGCACCGACCTCGTCGTCATCGAGCGGTACAAGACCATCCGCCAGGCCCTCACGCTGGCGCTGCGCTCCGGTTTCTCGCGTATCCCGGTCACCGGGGAGAGCGAGGACGACGTCGTCGGCATCGTCTATCTGAAGGACCTGGTCCGCCGCACCCACATCACCCGGGAGGCGGAGAACGAGCTGGTGTCCACGGCGATGCGCCCGGCGGTGTTCGTACCGGACACCAAGAACGCCGGTGACCTGCTGCGCGAGATGCAGAAGGAGCGCAACCACGTCGCGGTCGTCATCGACGAGTACGGCGGCACGGCCGGGATCGTCACCATCGAGGACATCCTGGAGGAGATCGTCGGCGAGATCACCGACGAGTACGACCGGGAGCTGCCTCCGGTGGAGGACCTCGGCGAGGGCCGCCACCGGGTCACCGCCCGCCTCGACATCACCGATCTGGGCGAGCTGTACGGCCTGGAGGAGTACGACGACGAGGACGTGGAGACGGTCGGCGGGCTGCTCGCCAAGGCGCTGGGCCGGGTTCCCATCGCGGGTGCCTCGGCGCCGGTCGAGCTGCCCGACGGGCGGACGCTGCGGCTGACCGCGGAGTCCGCGGCGGGCCGCCGGAACAAGATCGTGACGGTGCTGGTGGAGCCGGTGGGCGGCCCCGGGGACGGAGCGGAGAGCGGATGACGCCCCAGGAGCTGCGCGCCCTGTGCCTGTCCTTCAACGCCACCGTGGAGGACTTCCCCTTCACCCCGGAGACCTCGGTCTTCAAGGTGCGGGGCAAGCTCTTCGCGCTGACGGCGCTGGACGCGCGGCCCCTGACCGTCAACCTCAAGTGCGATCCCGAGGACGCGGTGCGGCTGCGCGGCGAGCACCCGGGGCTGGTCGTCCCGGGCTGGCACATGAACAAGCGGCACTGGAACACGGTCACGGTCGACGGACGGCTCCCGGACCGGCTGGTCCGGGAGCTGGTCGAGGATTCGTACGACCTGGTGGTGGCCGGTCTGCCGCGTGCCGAGCGGCTCCGCCTCGACCGGCCCTGAGGCCCCTGAGGCCCCTGAGACCCCCTCAGGAACGGGCTCCCCGGCCGGCGCGCAGGCCGAGTCCCACCAGCACCGCCGCCGCCAGCACGATCAGCGCGTCCAGGGCGAGCACGGTGTGCACCCCGGCCAGCAGGTCGTCGGAGGTGGTGGCGAGGACGCCCAGCAGCGGGATGCCGACGGTGATGCCCACCTGCTGGGTGGAGGTGACCAGCCCGGTGGCCAGGCCCTGCTCCTCGTCGGGCACGCCCGAGGTGACGGTCAGACCGTAGGAGACGATCGCGCCCAGGTGGAACATGCTGGCCAGGGCGACGGCGGCGGTGGCCAGCCACACCGACCAGGAGCCGGTGCCCAGCCCGAGCAGCGCGGCGATCAGCGCGCCCTGCCCGGCCAGCGAACCGGCCAGCGTGCGGCGGGCGCCGAAGCGGCCGATGACCTTCGCCGCGTACGAGCCGGCGACGGCCGACAGCACGCCCTGCACCCCGAAGACGAGGCCGGTCTCGAAGGCCGACAGGCGCAGGGTCTCCTGGAGGTAGAGGGTCAGGACGAAGACGACCGTCGACATCATCGAGAAGGTGACCAGACCGCCCAGGTTGCCGAAGGCCACCGTGCGGCGGCGCAGCATGGGCAGCGAGACCAGCGGGGCGGCGGAGCGGGACTCCACGACCGCGAACACGGCCAGCAGGGCGAGTCCGGCGAGCAGCGCGGCGATCACGTCGGCGCGGCCGAAGCCGTGGTCGGCGGCGGTGGACAGGGCGTAGATCAGCGAGAGCAGACCGGTGGTGACGGTGACCGCGCCGGGCACGTCGAGGCGGGGGCGGTGGGGAGTGGGGGCGCCTCCCATGCCCTTGAGGCCATGGGGGAGGGACTTGGGGAGCAGGCCGGGGGCCAGGGGCAGCACGATCAGCGCGAAGACGGTGAGCAGTGCCATCGTGGAGCGCCAGCCGAGGGCGTCGGTGAGGACGCCGCCGGCGACCATGCCGACGGTGAAGCCCAGCGACAGCAGGGTGCCGGAGATGCCGAGGGCGCGGTCGCGGGCCGGGCCCTCCGGGAAGGTGGTGGTCAGCAGGGACATGCCGGTGGGCACGATGGCCGCGGCGCCCAGGCCCTGGAGCACCCGCCCGGTCAGGAAGGACGCCGGGTCCCAGGCGAGGGTGGCCAGCAGGGAGGCCGCGCCGAACAGGGCGAGCCCGGCGAGGAACAGCCTGCGGCGGCCGAACAGGTCGCCGACCCGGCCGAACAGCAGCAGGAAGCCGCCGGAGGGCAGGGCGAACGCGGTGACGGCCCACTGGAGCGCGGAGCGGCTCATGCCGAGGTCGGTGCCGAGTTCCGGCAGGGCCACGTTCAGGACGGAGAAGTCCAGGGCGACCATGAACTGGGCCGCGCACAGGACGAACAGGACGAGCTTGTCGCGCGTCGACAGCCGGAAGGTCTCCGGCGTCGAGGGGGCGGGCCGGGGGTCGGGGACGGTTGTCGGGGCGGCTGAAGCGGCCGGGGTGGATGGAGTGGCCGGGGTGGCCGTCGGGGTGGTGTCGATCGCCATGGCAAAGAGCTTCTTGCGGCCGGAACAGATGTGGGGAGTCGGAACTTATGGTGGTGGTGGCACCACCAGACAGCGCGAGGGGGATCCGTACGTGCCGGATACGGACGTGTCGAAGAGTCAGCGGCGGCATGAGCTGCGCGAGTTCCTGATGAGCAGGCGGGCCCGGGTGTCCCCGGCCGAGGCGGGGCTGCCGGACGGCGGGGCGCGTCGGCGTACGCCCGGACTGCGGCGGGAGGAGGTCGCCGTGCTCGCCGGGGTGGGCGCCTCCTGGTACCAGTGGCTGGAGCAGGGGCGGGACATCTCCGTCTCCGCGCAGGTCCTGGACGCGGTGGCGCGGGTGCTGCGGCTCGGTGGCACCGAGCGGCGCCATCTGTACGTGCTCGCCGGGCTGAACCCGCCCGCGCCCGAGGTGGCGCCGGACAAGCGGGACATGTGCGAGGGGCTGCGGCGGCTGATCGACACGTGGATGCCGTATCCGGCGCACATCATGGACCTCTACTACAACTGCGTGCTGTACAACGACGCCGCCGCGGTGGTGCTGGGCATGCGTCCGGACATCACGCAGAACTGCCTCGTCGACTTCTTCACCGACCCGCTGTACCGCGCCCGCTCGCACAGCTGGGAGCGCAACGCCCGTACCGTCGTCGCGCAGTTCCGGGCCGCGTGCGCCGCCCGGCCGGGCGACGAGGGGTACCAGGCGGTGCTGGAGCGGGTCTCGCGGGCCAGCGCGGAGTTCACGGCGCTGTGGGAGGAGTGGGACGTCGAGGAGCCGGGGCAGGTGCGCAAGGAGCTGGAGCATCCGCTGGTGGGGCTGCTGTGCGTGGAGTCCACGGCGATGAAGGTGCCGGCTCGGCCGGATCTCACGGTGGTGCTGCACACGCCGCTGGACGAGGCGAACACCGCGGCGAAGCTGGAGTGGCTGGCCTCGCCGGAGGGACGGCGCGGGGCGATGTATCCGGTGGCGGGGTGAGGTTCCGCCGCGGGGCGGGGCCGGGTGCGGCGCGGGGCGGCGCGGGGGCCGGGTGTGGTGCGGGGGCCGGGGTGCGCGGGAGGGCTGTCGGTGGGACTGTCGGCGGGGCTCCGTATGCTCGGGGCCATGACCGAGAGCACCGACAGCAGCGCGCTGGACGCCGAGGACCGCAAGATCGTCACCCTGGCCCGTTCGGTACGGGCCCGCAACGGCGTGCCGGAGGGCGCGGCGGTACGGGACGAGACGGGCCGTACCTACGCCGCCGGGTCGGTGCGGCTGGCCTCGCTGGAGCTGAGCGCGCTGCGCACCGCGGTGGCGATGGCGGTGGCGTCCGGGGCGACCTCGCTGGAGGCGGCGGCCGTGGTCAGCTCGGCTCAGGGGCTGCCGCCGGAGGACCTGGCGGCCGTGGCGGACCTGGGCGGGGCGGGTACGCCGGTGCTGCTGGCCGGGCCGGACGGCGCCGTGCGGGTGACGCTGGCGGCGCGGACGGCGGAGTAGCGGCGCGGGCGGCCGGGCGGCCGGGCGCGTCCGGGGTGGTGGGGCGGCTGCCGGGGGCGGTGGGGTGCCGGTCGCGGCGCCCTGTTCGGCGGGGGGTCGTGGATCAGGGACAATGGGCGCCATGAGCGTTCGTACCCAGTCATCCGAGCAGTCCGCCGAGGCTGCCCACCGGGCCGGCTTCGCCTGTTTCGTGGGCCGCCCCAACGCGGGCAAGTCCACCCTCACGAACGCTCTGGTCGGGCAGAAGGTGGCGATCACCTCCAACCGGCCGCAGACCACCCGGCACACCGTGCGCGGCATCGTGCACCGGCCGGACGCGCAGCTGATCCTCGTGGACACGCCGGGGCTGCACAAGCCGCGGACGCTGCTGGGCGAGCGGCTGAACGACGTGGTGCGCACCACGTGGGCCGAGGTGGACGTGATCGGCTTCTGTCTGCCCGCCGACCAGAAGATCGGGCCCGGTGACCGGTTCATCGCCAAGGAGCTGGCGGGGATCAGGAAGACGCCGAAGGTCGCGATCGTCACGAAGACCGACCTCGTGGACGGCAAGGCGCTCGCCGAGCAGCTCATCGCGGTCGACCAGCTGGGCAAGGAGCTGGGGATCGAGTGGGCGGAGATCGTGCCGGTGTCGGCGACGGCCGGCCGGCAGGTGGACCTGCTCGCCGATCTGCTGATCCCGCTGCTGCCGGAGGGGCCCGCGCTGTATCCCGAGGGGGATCTGACCGACGAGCCCGAGCAGGTGATGGTGGCCGAGCTGATCCGGGAGGCGGCGCTGGAGGGGGTGCGGGACGAGTTGCCGCACTCCATCGCCGTGGTCGTCGAGGAGATGCTGCCACGGGAGGACCGGCCGGAGGACAAGCCGCTGCTGGACATCCACGCGAACGTCTTCATCGAGCGGCCCAGCCAGAAGGGGATCATCATCGGGCCGAAGGGGAAGCGGTTGAAGGAGGTCGGGATCAAGTCGCGCAAGCAGATCGAGGCGTTGCTCGGTACACCGGTGTTCCTCGACCTCCATGTGAAGGTCGCGAAGGACTGGCAGCGGGATCCCAAGCAGTTGCGTCGGCTCGGTTTCTGAGGGTCCCCCGGCCCACCCGCCCACCCGACTCGGTGGGCGGCGAGGCCCCGCCACGGGGCTCCGCCCCGAACCCCGACGGGGGCTCCGCCCCCTGCACCCCGGACTTGCCCACCCGCCCACCCGACTCGGTGGGTCGTGAGGCCCTGCCCCGGGGCTCCGCCCCGGACCCCTGCGGGGCTCCGCCCCTCCCTGCGCACCTGGGCTCGCCCACCCGGCCGCTCGACCCGGTGGGCCGGGAAGTCTTCCACGGGGCTCGGCCCCTCCGCTCCGGCGCTCGGTCGGCCTCGGCCGGCCGGACAGTCGCGTCGCGCGGCTCGCCCCCGGCCTCTCTCCCCTGACGCTCGCCCAGGGCTCCTGCACAGCCGCGCCTCTCTCCTCCCTCCCTCCCCGGTTCCCGGTTCCCGGTTTCCCCCACGGCCGACGGGCCGAGCACACGGCGCTCGGCCCGTCGGTCGTGGTGGTGCGGGTCAGCGGAGGGCGCGCAGGGCCTGCTGGGCTCCCTTCGCGTGGAGGTTGACGAAGACCGGGGCCGTGCCCAGGGGGGTGCTGTAGGAGGTGAGGGTGCGGTTGCCGGGGATCGTCCTGTGGTGGGCGACGTCGTACCAGGTGCCCGGGGGGAGGTGGACGGAGCGGGTGGGGGCGTCGGTGAGCTGGGGGGCGGCGAGGACGGCCGGGCCGAGCATCCACTCGTCGGTGACCGTGTAGGCGGCCTCGTCCTTCGGGAAGTCGAAGAAGAGGGGGCGCATGATCGGGTCGCCGGTGCGCAGGGTGGCCTGGACCTGGTCCCAGATGTACGGGGCCAGGCGGGCGTGGCGGGCGAGGGCGGCGCGGTAGAGGTCGGTGGTCTCCCGGTCGTAGACGACCTTCTGGCCGGTGGTGGGGTCGTTCGTCTCGACGGGGGACGTGGACGCGTACATCAGGGGCATCAGGGACGCCGACTGGGCCCAGCGGACCAGGACCTGCTTGGTGGGGGCCGGCTGGCCCAGCGAGCCGCCGATCATGTCGGTGGTGACGAAGGGGTAGCCGATGGTGGAGATGGCGAGGTTCTGGGAGACGGAGGCCCGCAGGGAGTCCCAGCCGGTGCCCTTGTCCTCCTGGCGGGTGACGAATCCGGCCCGGTGGGCGGTGGTGTCCCAGTGGACGCGGATGCCGACGCCCTGGAGGTCGTACTCGTCGGCGAGCTGCGCGCCGAGCCGCTGGTAGTCGGTGGGCTTGTAGCCCTCGTGCGGGGCGCACTTCTCGTCGATGAAGCGGGTGTCGAACTTCAGGCCGTCGACGCCGTAGGCGCTCATGAGGGACTTCAGGCGGCCCTCGTACCAGGCCTTGGCGTCCGGGTTGGCGAGGTCGACGATGCCGGCCGTGCCGTTCCACCAGGTGACCGTGCAGGGCTTGGTGGTGTCGGCGGCGGACTTCAGCAGGTAGCCGTGGTCGGCGGCGTAGCCGTACTGGTCGGAGTCGAGGTTGATCCAGAGGGTGACCCAGAGGCCGAAGTCGAAGCCGAGGCCGTGGATCTTCTTCGACATGGCGGCGGGGTCGGGGTACGCCTTCGGGTCGAAGGTCATGTTCCCGTAGTTGGACTCCCACTTGTCGTCGAGCTGGAGGGTGTGGCCGCCGATGCCGTTGTCGTGCAGGTCCTGGGCGTAGTCGAGCAGCTTGGCCTGGTCGACGTGGGTGTAGAACTGCGCCCAGGAGTTCCAGACGGGCTCGGCGTACTGCCGGTAGGTGGCGTCGCTCTTGGCGGGCTTGCCGACGATGCCGATGTAGTCGCGGTAGACGTCCAGGGGCGTCGACTCGACGAAGACGGTCGCCCTGTACGGTTCGGCGGACTCGATGTCGAAGCGGCCGAGGCCGTCCCCGCCCTGGTTGAGGGCGACGTCCATGACGTGCCCGGTGTCCACGCGCAGCCCGGTGGAGCGCGAGGTGTACCAGAACGGGTCGACCATGTAGTACGAGGCCGGGCCGAAGTTGGTGTGCACGACCTGTCCGCTGTCCAGCGGCCAGGGCTGGTCGGTGCCGGGTCCGCCCGAGGGGGTCTGGGCCTCGCCGTGGCCGTACCAGTGGCCGGCGGAGGAGAGGGCGTAGGCGAGGCCGAGGCGGTCGGGGACGGCCTGGCCGCCGGTGACGTGCCAGTCGAGCTGGTAGCGGTCGGCGGCGGGTGTGATGCGGGCCTGGACGCTGGTGCCGGGCGCGGTGGTGGCCGCGGTGAGCGTGAGGGTGCCGTGGCGCCAGGTCCAGTCGGTGACGCGGGTGGCGTGCTGCCAGGTCCCGTCGGCGCGGAAGCGCAGGGCGCCCGTGCCGGCCGGGGCGGTGGCCAGGACGGTGGCGCCGGAGCGGCTGGTGGTGAGGGCGAGTTGAGCGGTCGAAACCGTCAGCCGGTAGCCGGGGGCGGTGCGGCCGCGCGGGACGGTGAGGGTCAGCTCGGCGGGGGACGAGGTGAGGCGGGGGGCGGGGGCGGCGGGGGTCGCCTGGGCGGCCTGGGCCTGGTCCTGCGCGGTGAGTCCCACGGGGAGGGCGAGGGCCAGGGCGAGGGCGGCGAGGAGCACTCGGGGGCTGCGTGATGGTCTGCGCACGACGCATGTCCTTCGACGGAGCGGTCAGGAGGGAGCCATGGGTCTGGAAGTGCGGGCCCGTGCAAAACCGTGCTGCGTGCAAAATCGTGCTTGATTCCGCCGATAATTGAGCAGCAAACGTCATCTGTCAATGGCGTACCCGGGCCCGGGAGTTGCGGCGCACGCGGGCGCGGCGGGTCACGCGGAGCGGCCGAAACCGATGGTGGGCACCGCCCGGCGGCGGGGCCAGGACTCCGCGCACGCCGCGGGCAGCAGCCGGTCCAGGAAGGCGTACCGGCGCAGCGCGGCCGGGTCCTGGCCCGGTACCGACTGGACCCGGCGCCACCAGGCGGCGATCTCGGACCAGCCCGGCGCCGACAGCGAGCCGCCGAACTCCTGCACCGACAGCGCGGCGGTGAGCCCGGCGAAGGCGAGCCGGTCGGCCAGCGGCCAGCCGGCCAGGCTGCCGGTGACGAAACCGGCCACGAAGACGTCGCCCGCGCCGGTCGGGTCGAGCGCCTCGACCGCGATGGCGGGCACCTCGGCGCTCTCCCCGGTGCGCCGGTCGACGGCGTAGGCGCCCTCCGCGCCGAGGGTGACCACCGCGACCGGCACGAACGCGGTGAGCGCGTGCGCCGCGGCGCGCGGGCAGTCGGTGCGGGTGTAGCGCATCGCCTCCTCGGCGTTGGGCAGGAACGCCTCGCAGTGCTCCAGGTCGGCGAGTCCGGCCAGGTCCCAGGCGCCGGTGTCGTCCCAGCCGACGTCCCCGAAGACCCGGGTCCCCTGCCGGGCGGCCTCGGCGATCCACGGCTCGCGCCTGCCGGGCGTCAGCGAGGCGACGGCGGCCCGCGCGGACGGCAGGCACGGGGGTGTGCCGTCCGGGAGACCGCGGGCGCCCTGGAGGCCCTGGAGGCCCTGGAAGTCCTGGAAGTCCTGGAGGAGGACCTTCTCCGGGGGCGGCTCGTGGCCATGGGAGACCATGGTGCGCTCGCCCTCGTACGCCATGGAGACGGTGACCGGCGAGTGCCAGCCGGGGACGGTGCGCGACGGGGTGAGGTCGATGCCCTCGCCCTGTTCCAGCGCGTCCCAGCAGTACTCCCCGTAGTGGTCGTCGCCGAAGGCCGCCGCGAGCGAGGTGCGCAGGCCGAGGCGGGCCAGGGCGGTCGCCATGTTGGCCACGCCGCCGGGGCTCGATCCCATGCCGCGCGCCCAGGACTCGGTGCCGCGCACCGGGGCGGAGTCGAGGCCGGTGAAGACGATGTCGAGGAAGACGGTCCCGGTGAGGTAGACGTCGCAGGGCGGGTCGTCCGTGGTGCGCAGCCCGGCCAGCGGGTCGAGCTGCGGGGCGCCGGGGGCGTGCGGGGCCCCGACGACGTACTCCCGGTCCTGCGGGTACTCGCGGGACTCGGGCGTCTCGCGGGACTCGGGCGTCTCGCGGCGCGGCGGGACCCGCCGGACGTCCGGGTGTTCCGGCTGCTCCGGTCCTTCTCCGGCGGGCGTGTTGGACGCGGTCACGGTGCGCTCCCCTGGCATGGTGCGGATCCAGCCAGTGTGCACCACCACGTGCACCCGGCGGGGGTGTCACGCCGGGTGGGGCGATACCTCGGTAAGTACGGGGACGTGTTCGGTGGGCACGGGGGTGCGGTGGCCCGCCGCCGGACCGGACGCGCTGGTCCGGCCGGCCCGTCACCAGCGCGGTACGGGCGGGGCGGTCCACCGGGGGTCGGCGGCGCGCAGGGCCGCCGTGTCGTCGCGGTCGCGCAGCGAACCGTCGTCGTCGAGCCAGCGCCGGTGCAGGAACGCCAGCCTGTCGCGGTCGAGTTCGACGCCGAGACCGGGGCCGTCCGGCACAGTGACGTGACCGTCGGTGAAGGCGAGGCGTTCGGTGAGGACGTCCTCCGACTGCCAGGGGTAGTGGGAGTCGCAGGCGTGGTGGAGGCCGGGGAGCGTCGCGGCGACGTGGGTCATGGCGGCGAGGCTGATGCCGAGGTGGGTGTTGGAGTGCATGGACACGCCGACGCCGAAGGTGCGGCAGAGCGCGGCGAGTTGGCGGGTGTTGCGCAGTCCGCCCCAGTAGTGGTGATCGCACAGGACGACCTGGACGGCGTCGCGGGTGAACGCCTCGGGTATCTCGGCGAACGTGGTCACGCACATGTTGGTGGCCAGCGGCACCCCGGTGCGGGCGGCGACCTCGGCCATGGCGGGGGTGCCGAGCGCGGGGTCCTCCAGGTACTCCAGGACACCGGCGAGCTGCCCGGCCACCTCCAGCGAGGTGGCGACGGACCAGGCGCCGTTGGGGTCGAGGCGCAGCGGGTGCCCGGGGAACGCCTCGGCCAGGGCCCGGATCGCGGCGACCTCCTCCTCGGGCGGGAACACTCCGCCCTTGAGCTTGAAGGAGGTGAAGCCGTACCGCTCCTTGAACCGCCGGGCCTGTGCGACGACTCCGGCCGGGTCGAGGGCGGCGCCCCAGTCGTCCGGTTCGGCGGGGACGCCCGCCGGGTGCCGGGCCCATTTGTAGAAGAGGTAGGCGCTGTACTCGACACGGTCGCGCAGCTTGCCGCCGAGCAGTTCGTGCACCGGCAGGCCGAGGGTCCTGCCGAGCGCGTCCAAGCAGGCGACCTCGAAGGCGGAGACGACGGAGAGGCGCAGCTTGTCGGCGGTCTGGGCGCCGCGCAGCCCGCCGACGTCCACGGCGACCTCGACCCGGGAGGCGTCCACGGCGACCTCGTCCGCGAGCGTGAACAGCACGTTCAGATCACTGACCCGGCGCCCTTCGAGCCGCGCGGCGAACGGCCTGGCCAGCTCCAGGTACTTGGTGTCACCGTAGGTCTCCCCGACCCCCGTCACACCCCCCGCCGTCTCCACCTCGACGATCAGCCGGGGCGTGTACGGCTGGTGCACACCCTGCGTGTTCAGCAGCGGCGGATCGGCGACCAGGATCGGGGTCAGCCGCACCCCGGTGATCGTGAGCCCGGCCCCGAGATCCGACACCCTGTCCCCCACCTTGCCTCCACCCGCCCGCCCACCTGAACACTGTCCATGTATGAGAATGGAGACTAGGTAGGCGAACAGGTCGCGTCAATGGACCCACGTCGGAAAAGACTCCTCGGGCCGGGGCAGGCCGGGCCGGGCCGGGACAGGGCGGACGGGGTACAGGGGGCGCAGCCCCCGCGCGAGATCTCCCGGCCCACCGAGCCGGGTGGGCGGGTCACAGGCGACGGAACCCTCGCAGGGGCTTGGGAGCGAAGCCCTGTGACGGGACGCTCCAGCCGCCCGAGGGCGAGCGAGCATCGGGGTGCAGGGGGCGGAGCCACGCGGAGCCCTCTCACCCCCCGAGTCGCGCGGGCGGATGGGCGAGCCCGGGGGCGCAGGCGGCGGAGCGAAGCCTCGTGGGGCCCGGTGGCAGGGCCTCCTGCCCTGCCGAGCCGGGCGGACGGGCGTGCAAGCCGGGGGTGCAGGGGGTGCGGCCACGCGGGGGTCCGGGGCAGAGCTCCGTTGGGGGACCTCCCGACTCACCGCGTCGGGCTGGCGGACGGACGAGTCCAGGGGCGCAGGAAGCAGAGCCCCAGCCGGGGTTCGGGGCGAAGCCCCGTGACGGAACCCTCCCGCGCACCGAGCCGGGTGGGCGGACGGACGAGCAAGCCCTGGGGCGCAGGGGGCGAAGCCCCCACCGAGGCCCGGGGCAGAGCCCCGCCGGGGCCCGGGGCGGAGCCCCGTGACAGGACCCACCCACCCACCGAGCCAGGCGGGCGGACGGACGAGCAAGCCCAGGGGTGCAGGGGGCGGAGCCCCCGCCGGGGACCGGGGCAGAGCCCCGTGGCGGGTCCCTCTCACCCACCGAATCGGGTGGGCGGGTGGGCGAGAACTCAGGGGCGCAGGGGGCGGAGCCCCCGCCGGGGGCCGGGGCGGAGCCCCGGGGCGGAACCCACTCACCCACCGAGCCGGGTGGGTGGGTGGGCGACGGGGGCGGAGCCCCGGGGCGGGACCCTCCCATCCACCGAGCCGGGTGGGTGGGTGGGCCGAGCCAGGGACGCGGACGCGTCAGGCGGTCCGGGGGAACTCGTACGCCTCCACCTCCGCCAGATACCGCCCCCTGCGCTCCTCGTCGTCCTCCAGGAAGGAGGCGAGGAAGGAGTTGCGGGCCAGCTCGCGCAGCCGTTCCTCGGACAGACCGAGGACGCGGTGGACGGCGTCGAAGGTGTCGCCCGCGTACCCGCCGAAGTAGGCCGGGTCGTCGGAGTTGACCGTGCACAGCAGCCCCGCCTCCAGCATGGCGGGCAGCGGATGGCCGGCGAGGGTGTCGACGGCGCGCAGCCGGACGTTGGACAGCGGGCACAGGGTCAGCGGGACCCGCTCGCGGACCAGCCGCCCGACCAGCGCGGGATCCTCCATGCAGCGCAGCCCGTGGTCGACGCGCTCGACGCCGAGCACGTCCAGCGCCTCGGTGATGTACTGCGGCGGCCCCTCCTCCCCCGCGTGCGCCACCCGCCGCAGACCGAGCGCGGCGGCCCGCTCGAACACCTCGCGGAACTTGGCCGGCGGGTGCCCGACCTCGGCCGAGTCGAGCCCGATGCCGGTGATCCGGTCCAGGTACGGCCGGGCGGCCTCCAGGGTCTCCAGCGCGGACGCGGCGGACTCGTCGCGCAGGAAGCACAGGATCAGCCGGGTCGAGACGCCGTGCCGCTCCTCGCTGCGGCCCAGCGCCCGCCACAGCCCCTCGACGACCGTGCCCATGCCGATGCCGCGCGCCGCGTGCGCCTGCGGGTCGAAGAAGATCTCCGCGTGCCGTACGCCCTGCGCGGCGGCCCGCCCGAGATAGGCGTCGGCGAGGTCGGCGAAGTCCTGCTCGGTGCGCAGGACGGCCATCAGCTCGTAGTACAGGTTCAGGAAGGACTGGAGGTCCTGGAAGCGGTACGCCTCGCGCAGGGCCTCGGTGTCCGCGTAGGGCAGCGTCACACCGTTGCGCGCGGCCAGCTCGAAGGCCAGCTCGGGTTCCAGGGTGCCTTCGATATGGAGGTGCAGTTCAGCTTTGGGCAGGGGCATCAAAGAATCGTACGGCGCCTTCACCGACGTTTCGGAACCGGCACCCGGAGCAGATCATGGGCCACGGTCAGCTCGCCCTCGAACCCGGCGGCCCGCGCCTGCCGTTCGAACTCGGCGGGCTCGGAGTAGCGCTGGCTGAAGTGGGTGAGGACCAGGTGCCGTACGCCCGCGTCCCGGGCCAGGCGGGCGGCCTGCCCGGCGGTGAGGTGACCGTGCTCGGTGGCAAGCGCCTCGTCCTCGTCGAGGAAGGTCGACTCGATCACCAGCAGGTCGCAGTCCTCGGCCAGTTCCCGCGCCCCCTCGCACAGCCGGGTGTCCATGACGAACGCGAACCGCTGCCCACGCCGCACCTCGCTCACCGCCTCCAGCGGCACCCCGCGAAGGGAGCCCTCGTGCTGGATCCGGCCCACGTCCGGGCCGGTGATGCCGTGCGCGGCGAGCCGGTCGGGCAGCATGCGGCGCCCGTCGGGTTCGACGAGCCGGTAGCCGTAGGACTCCACCGGGTGGGAGAGGCGGCGCGCTTCGAGGGTGTACGCCGCTGTCGTGGCGAGGACGCCGTCCGCGTCCACCGGGACCTCGGTGAGGGCGACCGTCTCGCGGTAGGCGGTGGCGTGCCGGAGCCGGTCGAAGAAGCGCTTGCCGGAGCGCGGGTAGTGCGCGGTGATCTCGTGCGGCACCCGGTCGAGGTTGATGCGCTGGATCACCCCGGCCAGGCCCAGGCTGTGGTCGCCGTGGAAGTGGGTGACGCAGATCCGGTTCAGGTCGTGGGCGGCGGCCCCGGCGCGCAGCATCTGCCGCTGGGTGCCCTCCCCCGGGTCGAACAGGATGCCCTCGCCGTCCCAGCGCAGCAGATAGCCGTTGTGGTTGCGGTGCCGGGTCGGGACCTGGCTGGCCGTGCCGAGGACGACGAGTTCACGTACGGACATGGGACCGGTCGCCTAGCCGGGCGGCCACTGGAGGCCACGGCCGCCGAGGACGTGCGCGTGGGCGTGCCACACGGTCTGCCCGGCGCCGGCGCCGGTGTTGAAGACGGTGCGGTAGCTCTCCAGCTTCTCCTCGTCGGCGACGGCCCGCGTCTCGCGCAGCACGTCGGCGGCGAGTTCCGGGGCGCCCGCGGCGAGCGCGGCGGCGTCCTGGTAGTGCGCCTTGGGGATCACCAGGATGTGGGTGGGCGCCTGGGGGTTGATGTCGCGGAAGGCGACGGTCGTGTCCGTCTCGCGGACGACGGTCGCGGGGACCTGACCCGCGACGATCTTGCAGAACAGGCAGTCGTCCTGCGCTTCCCCTGCCATACGCGTGCGCTCCTTCGGGCCGGTGAGCTGGTACGGGGCATCGTAGTCGGTCGGCCGCGGGGAACGCGGGCCGGTGCACGGGCCGGTGCACAGGCCGTCCGCGCTCCCCGCGGTGCGGGGTCAGTCCCCCTGTCCGGGCAGCGCGGGCGGCGTCTTGGCCGGGGTCGCCTCCAGCGCTTCGAGGGCCAGCCTGATCGCCTCGTCGAGCTGGGGGTCGCGGCCCGCCGCGTGGTCCTGCGGGCGCTGGAGGACCTCCACGTCCGGGTCCACGCCGTGGTTCTCCACGCCCCAGCCGTAACCCTCCAGCCAGAACGCGTACTTGGGCTGGGTGATCAGGGTGCCGTCGACCAGCCGGTAGCGGCTGTCGATGCCGATCACGCCGCCCCAGGTGCGGGTGCCGACGACCGGGCCGATGCCCAGCGCCTTGACGGCCGCGTTGACGATGTCGCCGTCCGAGCCGGAGAACTCGTTGGCGACGACGACGACCGGGCCGCGCGGGGCGTCGCGCGGATAGCTCTCCGCACGCATTCCGCGCGGCAGGTCCCAGCCGACGATCCGCCGGGCCAGCTTCTCCACCACCAGTTGGGAGGTGTGCCCGCCGCGGTTCTCGCGCACGTCCACCACCAGGCCCTCGCGGGCCACCTCGACGCGCAGGTCGCGGTGGATCTGCGCCCAGCCGGGCGCCTGCATGTCGGGCACGTGCAGATAGCCGAGCCGCCCGCCGGACCGCTCGTGGACGTAGGCCCGGCGGTCGGTCACCCAGGCGTGGTAGCGCAGTGGTTCCTCGTCGGCCAGGGGCACCACGACCGCGTGCCGTACGTCCCCGCCGCCGGCCGGTGAGATCGTCAGCTCGACGGGCTTCCCGGCGGTGCCGACCAGCAGCGGTCCGGGGCCGGCCACCGGGTCCACCGGGCGGCCGGCGACCGCGACGACGGCGTCCCCGGCGCGCACCGCGGCGCCGGGCGCGGCGAGCGGGCTGCGGGCGTGCGGGTCGGAGGTCTCCGAGGGCAGGATCCGGTCGACCCGCCAACTGCCGTCCTCGTGGCGGGAGATGTCCGCGCCGAGCAGCCCCTGCCGGGCGCCGTCGCCGAAGGAGCCGTAGGGGGTGACGTAGGCGTGCGAGGTGCCGAGTTCGCCGTGCACCTCCCACAGCAGGTCCACCAGGTCGTCGTGGGTGGCGACGCGGTCCAGGACGGGCCGGTAGCGGTCCAGGACGCCGTCCCAGTCGACGCCGCTCATGTCCGCGCGCCAGAAGTGGTCCCGCATGACGCGGCCGGTCTCCTCGTACATCTGCCGCCACTCGGCGGCCGGTTCGACGTACTGCCGCACCCGGCCGAGGTCGACGGTGATGTTGGAGTCACTGTCCTCGTCGCCGGAGGCGCGCCGGTCGCTGGGCACGACCCGGAGCTTGCCGTCCGACCACAGCAGGACGCGCTTGCCGTCGCCGCTGACCTCGAAGTGGTCGGCGTCGGCGGCCAGATGCTCCAGGCGCTGCTGGGCGAGGTCGTAGCGTTCCAGCTCGGTCTTGGGGTCGGGGTCGTCCGGGGTGGCGCGGGTGGCGCCGAGCACTCCGGTCACCGGGTGGCGCAGCCAGAGCACGCCGTCGCGGGCGGCCCGCAGATTGGAGTAGCGGGCGGCCTCGACCGGGAAGGGCACGATCCGGTCGGCGAGCCCTTCGAGGTCGATCCGGGTGGCCGGGGCGCCCTCGCTGTCCGGGGTCTCGTCCTTGTCGGCGGTCTCGAAGGGGCGGCCGTGGCGCTGCGGCCCGAACGGGGACGGGGTGGTCGCGGCCAGGGTGATCAGATGCGGGCGGGAACTCTCCACGAACGCCAGGTCGAAGACGTGTTCGTCGTAGACCGGGTCGAAGGAGCGGTGCGAGAGGAAGGCGAGGTGCTTGCCGTCCAGGGTGAACGCGGGCGCGTAGTCGTGGAAGCGCAGCGGAGTGGCCTCGGTGACCGACAGGTCGGTGGTGTTGGCCAGGCGGAGCTGGCTGAGCGGGCTCGGGCCGGGGTGCGACCAGGCGAGCCAGGCGGAGTCGGGCGAGAAGGCGAGGCCGGTGACGTCGCCGTTGTCGCTGCGGTCGACCTCGCGGACCTCGCCGCTCTCGCGTTCGACGAGCAGCAGCCGGCCGTCGTGGGCGGCGACGGCGGCGCGGCTGCCGTCGGGGGCCATGGCCAGTTCCAGGACCCGGCCGAGCTGTCCGGCGGCCAGCCGGCGCGCGGTGGCGCCGGGCGTGAGGCCGGTGGCGGGCGCGAACTCCAGGGCGTCCTCGCCCTCGGCGTCGGTGACCCACACGGCCCACTCCTCGCCGTCGGCGCGGAAGGTGCGCGGCAGCCGGTTGCGCACGCCGGGCTCGGCGGCCAGCGCGCGGGCCGGGCCCGAGCGGTGGGTGACCCAGTGGACGGCGCCGCGCACCGAGACGGCGCTGCCGCGCGCGGTGTGGTCGGGGGCGGCGGACCCGAACCAGCGGGCGGCGTTGACCGGGTAGGGCTGGAGGTCGGTGCGCGGGCCGCCGAGCCGGATGTCCAGGCGGCGTGGCGCGGCGTCCTCCAGGTCGTCCAGGAGCCACAGTTCACCGGCGCTCGCGTAGACGACGCGGGTGCCGTCGGTGGCGGCGTGCCGGGCGTAGAAGCCGTCGGCGGGCGTGTGGCGGCGCAGGTCGGAGCCGTCGGCGAGGGAGGAGTACAGCGCGCCGGTGCCCTCGTGGTCGGAGAGGAACGCGATCCTGTCGCCCACCCACAGCGGGTACTCGATGTTGCCGTCCAGGTCCGCGTGCAGCCGGACGAACTCGCCGGTGTCCTCGGGGTCGATCCACAGCTTCCCGGCCGTGCCGCCCCGGTACCGCTTCCACCAGGCCGCCTCGCGGCCCATGGGCGCGGACAGCAGCACGGTGTGCGGCCCGTACGCGACGTCGCCGACCGGGCCGTAGGGCAGGACGGCGGCCTCGGAGCCGTCCAGCGGGACGGCGCGGGCCCAGCTGCGGCGCAGGCTGGCCTGGCCCTGGGTGCTGATCGCGAGGACCTCGCCGCCGGGGGTCCAGCCGCGCACCTGGGTGCGCCAGCTGCCCCAGTGCGTCAGGCGGGTGGCGGGGCCGCCGGCGACGGGCGCGGCATGTACCTCGGGGGCGCCGTCGCGGGTGGAGGTCCAGGCGACGGTGGCGCCGTCGGGCGAGATGCGCGGGTGGTTCACCGGCACGTTGTCGGCGCTGACCCGCCAGGCCCGGCCGCCGTCCAGCGGCGCGAGCCACACGTCGTCCTCGGCGGTGAAGGCGACCAACTCCCCGTGCAGGTGCGGAAAGCGGAGATACGCGGACGGTACGGTCGATGCAGACGATGCTGACTGAGTCACCCGGTCACCCTACGCAGCGCCCGCGGTCCCGGACAGGGGGACGGATCACTTCGCCGATCACTTCCCGGGGTCCGCGCTCGTCGGCAAGGCGGGCCGGGGCGCCGCTACTTGCCCCGGGCGGGCGGGCATCCGGGATCGGTGCCGCACCACACCGTGCGGGTGACGGTGACCGTGACCGTCGGCCCCGGCTGCCGGGGCGCGGGCGGACGGTAGGTGGTCGGCCGGTAGGTGGTCGGCCGGTACGTGGTCGGCCGGTACGTGGTCGGCCGGTACGTGGGGACGGTGGTCGCGCGGCAGTCGCCGAGGCCGTCGGCGTGGAAGAGCACCTTGCCGTCCACCTTCGCGGTCAGGTCCCCGCGCACGCAGGCGCCGTCGACGGTCCCGTCGACCTGCCCGGTGACGGTGATCTTCCGGTTGTCCTTCGTACGGCCCTGGCAGTCGACGGAGGCGAGCACGGACCGGGACGCGGCGGGCGAGGAGCCGCTCCCCCGGTCCGGCGCGGACGCCTTGCCGTCGTCCCGGGAGCGGGCGGTGCAGCTGAACCAGCTCACGGAGACATGCCGCCGGTTCAGCTCGGCGGTGGCCGTGCGGTCGGTCGTGTACGACACCGCCGTTGTGCTCAGGCCAGCGCCGGGATCGCAGGCGGCCAGGCCGCCCACCGCGGCGGCCACGAGCGCCGCCGCGGCCATCGTCCGCCGCCCGCGCGGCAGGTGCCGGATCCGCCTCGATACCCGCATACCCGGCAGAATGCCACCGGCCCGCCCCCGGCGGTAGAGCGCACACGGCCACGCGCGCGCCGTGCGCGCCCGCGCACGGCACACAAAGCAGGACACAGCACACAAAGCAGGACACGGCGCACAGCGCGGGACACGGCGCATAGCGCAGGCATCGCGCACGGTCAGGAGCGCAGCAGCAGCCACTCCTGCAACTCCACGACGTTGCCCTCCGGGTCCTTGAGGTGGGCGACGTGCATCCGGTCGCCCATCGGCGCCGGGCCGTGGGCCAGTTGGGCGCCGCGGGCGGTGAGCTGCGCGCAGTAGGCGTCCAGGTCGTCCACGCGCAGCACCACCAGCGAACGGTGCCCGGTCGCGGTCTCCCCCAGCTCCCCCAGCACCTCGGCCATCATCGCCCGGTCCTGGAGGGCGATGCCCGCCGAACCGGTGGCCGAGCTGAACTTCTCGTACGGGCCCTGCTCGGCGCCCGACTGCGGCTTGAGGCCGAGCACGTCGGCGTAGAAGCGGTAGCAGGCGGCGAAGTCGGTGACGAGCAGCCGGACCTGGGCGAGTTCCACGGTCATGTCCCCCTGTGAGGTCGGTGACCGCGGACTCAGGACCAGCGGCCCGTACGCCCCATCAGCAGGGCCGCCGCCGCGGTCCCCGCGGTCGATGTACGCAGCACCGTACGCCCGAGGACGCAGATCCGCGCGCCCGCCTCCGCGAAGAGCGCCAGCTCCTCGGGGGACACGCCGCCCTCGGGGCCCACGATCAGCACGATCTCGCCGGTGGCGGGGAGGTCGGCGGTGGCCAGCGGGTCGTGGCCGCTCTCGTGCAGGACGGCGGCGAAGTCGGCCCCGGCGACCAGCGCGGCGACCTGCTTGGCGGTGGCGGCGTCCGCGACCTCGGGGAAGCGGACGCGGCGGGACTGCTTGCCCGCCTCGCGGGCGGTCGCCCGCCACTTGCCGAGCGCCTTCAGGCCCCGCTCGCCCCGCCACTGGGTGATGCAGCGCGAGGCGGCCCAGGGCACGATCGCGTCGACGCCGACCTCCGTCATGGTCTCCACGGCCAGTTCGCCGCGGTCGCCCTTGGGCAGGGCCTGGACGACGGTGATCCGGGGCGAGGGCGCGGGCTCCTCGGTCACCTCGTCCAGCCGGACGACGAGCCGGTCCTTGCCCTCGGCCGCGGTGACCTCGCCCTCGGCCCGGCGGCCGGTGCCGTCGGTGAGCACCACCCGCTCGCCGGGCTGGAGCCGCTTCACCGAGACGGCGTGCCGCCCCTCGGGGCCGTCCAGCACGAACTCCCCGCGGGCACCGGCCAGTCCGTCGGCCACGAACACCGGTGCGGTCATCGCGGGTCGCCTCCGGTCCGCGGTCGGGCGGACAACGCGCTGTGGGCGGCGTCCAGTTCGGCCGCCAGGACCTGGACGAGTTCCCCGGCGGGCAGGGCGCGGGCCTGGCGGTGGCCCTGCCCGGCCCACAGCGCCATGCCCTGCGGGTCACCGGCCTGCGCCGCCGCCTTGCGCAGCGGGGAGGCGAGGTGGTGGACCTGCGGGTAGGCGGCCGGGGCGTAGGGGCCGTGTTCGCGCATGAAGCGGTTGACCAGGCCGCGGGCGGGCCGTCCGGAGAAGGCGCGGGTCAGTTCCGTGTGCGGGAACAGCGGGTCGGTCAGGGCCTGCTTGTGCAGGGCGTGGGCCCCGGACTCGGGGGTGGCGAGGAAGGCCGTGCCGAGCTGGGCGGCGCTCGCGCCGGCGGCGAGGACGGCGGCGATCTGGCTGCCGCGCATGATGCCGCCCGCGGCGATGACCGGCAGGTCCACCGCCTCGCTGACCTGTGCGACCAGGGAGAGTACGCCGATGCCCGCGCCGTCGTTCTCCGGCTGGTCGCGGTGGGTGCCCTGGTGGCCGCCCGCCTCCACGCCCTGGGCGATCACCGCGTCCGCGCCGGACCGGCCCACGGCCAGCGCCTCGTCGACGGTGGTCGCGGTGACCAGGACGTAGGTGCCGACGCGGTGCAGGGAGTCGACGACCTCACGGGTGGGGGCGCCGAAGTGGAAGGACACCACGGGGACCGGGTCGTCCAGCAGGACGGCGAGTTTCACGTCGTAGCCGTCGTCGTGCCCGCACTCGGCATCGCCCAGCTCCGTCTCGTACCAGGTGGCCTCGCCCGCCAGTTGCTGGGCGTAGAGATCGACGGCGCCGGACTCCGCGAGGTCGGGCTGAGGCATGAAGACATTGACGCCGAAGGGGCGGCCGGTCAGCCCGCGCACCTGCTTGATCTCCTGGTACATGCCGTCCGCCGTCTTGTAGCCGGCGGCCAGGAAGCCCAGTCCGCCGGCCTCGGAGACCGCGGCGGCCAGCTGCGGCCCGGAGGGGCCGCCCGCCATCGGGGCCTGCACGATCGGCCGAGGGAAGAGATCGGTCAGCGCGGACAATGCGGAGGACATGACCGCATGGTGTCACGTCTGCGGCACGCCGCCGCATCCGGGCGTCCTCTGGCATATGCCAAAGGCAGCCACCGATACCGGTGGCTGCCCTGGGGAGCGCTTCCCCGCCCGGTCGCGGCCGGGCGGGGACGCTCAGCGTCCGTTGAACGCGTCCTTCAGCCGCGAGAACAGGCCCTGCTGGCCGGGCTGGAACTGCCCCTGGGGGCGCTCCTCGCCGCGCAGCCCGGCCAGTTCCCGCAGCAGGCGCTCCTGCTCGGGGTCGAGCTTGGTCGGCGTCTGCACCTCGACGTGCACGATGAGGTCGCCCCGGCCGCCGCCGCGCAGATGCGTGACGCCCCGCTCGTGCAGCGGGATCGACTGGCCGGACTGGGTGCCCGGCCGGATGTCGACCTCCTCCAGGCCGTCCAGCGTCTCCAGCGGCACCTTGGTGCCCAGGGCCGCCGCCGTCATCGGCAGGGTGACCGTGCAGTGCAGGTCGTCGCCGCGCCGCTGGAAGGCGGCGTGCGGCAGCTCGTGGATCTCGACGTAGAGGTCACCGGCCGGGCCGCCGCCGGGGCCGACCTCGCCCTCGCCCGCGAGCTGGATGCGGGTGCCGTTGTCCACACCGGCCGGGATCTTCACCGTCAGGGTGCGGCGGGCGCGGATGCGGCCGTCGCCCGCGCACTCCGGGCACGGGGTGGGCACGACGGTGCCGAAGCCCTGGCACTGCGGGCAGGGCCGCGAGGTCATGACCTGGCCCAGGAAGGACCGGGTGACCTGCGAGACCTCACCGCGGCCGCGGCACATGTCGCAGGTCTGGGCGGTGGTGCCCGGGGCCGCGCCCTCGCCGCTGCACGTGGTGCACACGACGGCGGTGTCGACCTGGATGTCCTTCGTGGTGCCGAAGGCCGCCTCGTCCAGCTCGACCTCCAGCCGGATCATGGCGTCCTGGCCGCGGCGCGTGCGCGAGCGCGGTCCGCGCTGCGAGGCCGTGCCGAAGAACGCGTCCATGATGTCGGAGAAGTTGCCGAAGGAACCGGCGCCGAAGCCGCCCGCACCGGCCCCGCCGGACTGCGAGAGGGGATCCCCGCCGAGGTCGTAGACCTGCTTCTTCTGCGGGTCCGACAGCACCTCGTAGGCGGCGTTGATCTCCTTGAACCGCTCCTGGGTCTTCGGATCGGGGTTGACGTCCGGGTGCAGCTCGCGCGCGAGCCGCCGGAACGCCTTCTTGATCTCATCCTGCGACGCGTCGCGGCGCACGCCGAGAACGGCGTAGTAGTCCGTGGCCACTTACGACTCCGCCAGGATCTGTCCGACGTACCGTGCCACTGCGCGTACCGCTCCCATCGTTCCCGGGTAGTCCATGCGGGTCGGTCCGACCACGCCGAGCTTGGCCACTGCCTCGCCGCCCGAACCGTAGCCGACCGACACGATGGACGTGGAGTTGAGTCCTTCGTGGGCGTTCTCGTGACCGATGCGCACGGTCATGCCCTGGTCCTGTGTCTCACCGAGCAGCTTCAGCAGGACGACCTGCTCCTCCAGCGCCTCCAGCACGGGCCGGATGGTGAGGGGGAAGTCGTGTCCGAAGCGGGTGAGGTTGGCGGTGCCGCCGATCATCAGCCGCTCCTCGTTCTCCTCGACGAGGGTCTCCAGGAGGGTGGACAGCACGGTGGCGACCGTGCCCCGGTCCTCCAGGTCGAACCCGTCGGGGAGGTCCTCGACCAGCTGCGGCACGTCCGCGAAGCGGCGGCCCGCGACCCGGCTGTTCAGCCGCGCCCGCAGGTCCGCGAGGGACGTCTCGCCGAAGGGCGCCGGGCAGTCGATCATCCGCTGCTCGACCCGGCCGGTGTCCGTGATCAGCACGAGCATCACGCGCGCGGGTGCGAGCGCGAGCAGTTCCACGTGCCGCACGGTCGAACGGGTCAGCGACGGGTACTGCACCACGGCGACCTGCCGGGTCAGCTGCGCCAGCAGCCGCACCGTGCGGGCCACCACGTCGTCGAGGTCGACGGCGCCGTCGAGGAAGTTCTGGATGGCACGCCGCTCGGGCGCGGTCATCGGCTTGACCCCGGCCAGCTTGTCGACGAAGAGGCGGTACCCCTTGTCGGTGGGGATCCGGCCCGCGCTGGTGTGCGGCTGGGCGATGAAGCCCTCGTCCTCCAGGGCCGCCATGTCGTTGCGGACCGTGGCCGGTGAGACGCCGAGGTTGTGCCGCTCGGTGAGGGCCTTGGAGCCCACCGGCTCCTCGGTGCCGACGTAGTCCTGGACGATGGCGCGCAGCACCTGAAGCCGTCGCTCGCTGAGCATCGCGCACACCTCCAGAGTCGTCCCTCGGCTTCCGCCTGGCACTCGGCGCATACGAGTGCCAGCATTCCCCGGCCCAGTGTACGGCCGTGGGGTACGCCCGGGGCAAGACTGGTCCAGGTGACCGGTCCGGGGAAGGCCAGGGTCTTTCGTTCGGATCAGGCCGGATGAGGGAGCGGGGTCTGGTGCCGTGCCTCGCAAGGCGGAGGAGGGCGGCATGGCGGAGCCATGGCAACCGACGACAACGCGGCGAGGTGCGGCGCCAGGGCACGCGAGCCCGGCATGATCCGAACGAGAGGCCCTAGCGTTCCGGTATGACCGTGACTTGGGAAGAGCTCGGGTGGGAGCGGCTGGCGGACGGCGTGGGGCGGGTGCGGCTGGCGGGGTGGGACTGCACGGTCGGGCTGGTCGCCGGAGCCGGGGCGGCGCTGATGGTGGACGCGGGCTCCTGCCTGGCCGAGGGCGCTCGGCTGCGCGCGCGGGCGCGCGAGCTGACCGGCGGCGATGTGACACATCTCGCGCTGACGCACCCCCACTTCGACCATGTGCTCGGGGCGGCGGCGTTCGACGGCGCCGAGATCCTCGCCGCCGAGGGGACGCGCACGGTGCTCGGCGACGCGCGCGGGCGCGCGGAGCTGCGCGAGGACGCGGTGCGCCAGGGACTCGACGCGGCGGCGGCCGAGGAGGCCGCCGCGGCCCTCCCGGTCCCCGGCCGCGAGGTCAGCGGGCGGCTGGCCCTGCCGCTGGGCGGCGGCCGGGAGGCGGTACTGGCAGACCTGGGCGCCGCGCACAGCACGCACGACCTGGCGGTGCTGGTGCCGGTGCCGGGCGGACGGCCGGTGGTCTTCTGCGGCGACCTGGTCGAGGAGTCCGGCGAGCCGCAGGCGGGTCCGGACGCGGCGCCGTCCCGCTGGCCCGCCGCGCTGGACCGGCTCCTCGTACTGGGCGGCGAGGACGCGCTCTACGTCCCCGGGCACGGCGCGGTGGTCGACGCCGCCTTCGTCCGGGCCCAGCGCGACGCGCTGGCCGACCGCTTCGGCGTGTCGCGCTGACCGCGGCCCCGGATCTCCCTATCGTCACTCGAATGCGCCAGTACTCCGCCGACCTCACCCCGCCCTGGAAGAAGCCGCGGGCCGTGCCCGGGGTGGCGGCCGAGCCGGGGCTCGTGGTCGAGGAACCGGCGACCGGATTCTGCGGGGCGGTGATCCGCTGCGAGGCGGGCACGGTGACCCTGGAGGACCGCTTCGGCAAGCACCGCGTCTTCCCGCTCCAGCCCGGGGGCTTCCTGCTGGAGGGCCGCCCGGTGACGCTGGTGCGGCCCGCCTCGGGTCCGGTACGTCCCACCCGCACCGCCTCCGGTTCGGTCGCCGTCCCCGGCGCACGCGCGCGCGTGGCCCGCGCCGGGCGCATCTACGTGGAGGGGCGGCACGACGCCGAGCTGGTCGAGAAGGTGTGGGGCGACGACCTGCGCATCGAGGGCGTCGTCGTGGAGTACCTGGAGGGCGTGGACGACCTGCCCGCGATCGTCGAGGAGTTCGCGCCCGGCCCGGACGCCCGCCTCGGCGTCCTCGTGGACCATCTCGTCCCGGGCAGCAAGGAGTGGCGGATCGCCGAGGCGGTCACCAGTGAGCACGCGCTCGTCGTCGGGCACCCGTACATCGACGTCTGGGAGGCCGTGAAGCCGTCCTCGCTGGGCATCGAGGCGTGGCCCCGGATCCCGCGCGGCCAGGACTGGAAGACCGGGGTCTGCCGCGCCCTGGGCTGGCCGGACCACACGGGCGCGGCCTGGCAGCAGATCCTCTCCCGGGTGCGGTCGTACAAGGATCTGGAGCCGGAGCTGCTGGGCCGGGTCGAGCAACTGATCGATTTCGTGACGGAGCCGGCGTAGAGCCGCCCGGCCGGCCCGGGTCGCTCAGTCCACCAGGTCCCGTACCACCGCGTCCGCCAGCAGCCGGCCGCGCAGGGTGAGCGCCGCGCGCCCGGTGTCGTACGGCTCTTGCTGGAGCAGGCCGTCCGACAGCGCCCGGCGGGCGGCCGCGAGGCCCGCCTCGCGCAGCAGGTCCAGCGGTACGCCCTCGCGCAGCCGCAGCTCCAGCAGGATCCGCTCCACCCGGCGGTCCTCCTCGGTGAGCAGTTCGCGCCCGGCGCCCGGGGAGCGCCCCTGGGCGAGGGCCGCCGCGTACGCGCCGGGGTGCTTGACGTTCCACCAGCGCACGCCGCCCACATGGCTGTGCGCGCCGGGGCCCGCGCCCCACCAGTCCGCGCCGCGCCAGTACAGCTCGTTGTGCAGGCAGCGGGCGGCCCGGGAGGTCGCCCAGTTGGACACCTCGTACCACTCGAAGCCCGCGGCCGACAGCGTCTCCTCGGCGATCAGATAGCGGTCGGCGTGCACGTCGTCGTCGGTCATGGGGACCTCGCCGCGCCGGATCCGGCGGGCCAGCCGGGTGCCCTCCTCGACAATGAGCGCGTAGGCGGAGACATGGTCGGGGCCCGCGCCGAGGGCCGCGCCCAGGGAGGCACGCCAGTCGTCGTCGGACTCGCCGGGCGTGCCGTAGATCAAATCGAGGTTGACATGCTCGAAACCGGCGGCGCGGGCCTCGGCGACACACGCCTCGGGGCGGCCGGGCGTGTGGGTGCGGTCGAGGATCTTCAGCACATGCTGCCGGGCGCTCTGCATGCCGAAGGAGATCCGGTTGAAGCCGCCCTCCCGCAGGGCCGCCAGATACGCCGGGCCGACCGACTCGGGGTTGGCCTCCGTGGTGATCTCCGCGTCGGGCGCGAGACCGAACTCGTCCCGGATCGCGGCCAGCATCCGGACCAGGTCACCGGCGGCGAGCAGGGTGGGCGTACCGCCGCCGACGAAGACCGTGCGGACCGGGCGCGGGTCGTCGCCGAGGACCTTGCGGGCGAGCCGGACCTCGTCGACGAGGGTCTCGGCGTAGTTGTCGCGGGAGGCGAGGACGCCGCCGGTGCCGCGCAGCTCGGTGGCGGTGTAGGTGTTGAAGTCGCAGTAGCCGCAGCGGGTGGCGCAGTACGGGACGTGCAGATAGAACCCGAGCGGCCGGCCTGCGGCGCCGGTGAGCGCGGAGGCGGGCAGCGCGCCGTCGGCGGGGACGGGCTCGCCGTCGGGGAGTGCGGAAGGCATGCCTTCCATTGTCCGGCATCGGACCGGTGGACCGGACGCGACGGGAGCCGGCCGGGCGGCCGGGAGGCGTGAGCGGCCGGGCGGAGTGGGCGGGCGGCCGGGAGGAGTGGGCGGCCGGTGGGCCGGTGGGCCTAGGGCAGGAACGGGGTTCCGTCGGCCGCCCGGGGGCGCGTCCGGCTCGCGTCCAACTCGCGACCGGCGGGCATCGCCGGGGCACGCTGGTGCTGGCCTGCCGACCTGCCGACCTGCCGACCTGCCGACCGGAGCATGAGGGGTGTGCCGCCTGCCGTAGGGAGCACGACCGGCGTCGGCTCGGGGAGGGCGGGCCGACGCCGCGCCAGGCCATGCTCCGGGCGGCGACCGTACGCCGGTCACGGGCCCGGCCCGGCCGTGCACGGACCGGGGCACGACCGGCAACCGGCGTGCCGCTCGCCGCCCGGCAGTCGCGGGGCGTGACCGGTGTTCCTCCGACCGCCGGAGGCCCGTCACTGGGCCTGGAGCACCAGCAGGGCCAGGTCGTCCTCGGGAGGGGACTCGCCGAAGCCGTGGACGAGGTCGCGGATGCGGTCGGCGATCAGGTCGGCGTCCAGGCCCGCGCAGTCGGCGAGGGCGGCGGCGAGGCCGTCGCCGTCGTCGAGCTGGCGGGAGCCGGAGCGGCGCTCGGTCACCCCGTCGGTGACGCAGAGGAGGGAGTCGCCGGGGGCCAGCTCGAAGCTGTCGCAGAGGTACGTCTCGTCCTCGATGACGCCGAGCAGGGTCTGCGGGTGCGCGACCGTGCGGACGTCGCCGCCCCGGGTGAGCAGCAGCGGCAGCGGGTGCCCGGCGCAGGCGAGGGTGCAGCGGACACCGCCCTCGAAGGGGGCCAGCTCGCCGTAGAGGAGGGACAGGAAGCGGGTCTGCGGCGCGTCGCCGGGGGCGACGGGACCGGCCAGGGCGCGCGCGGCGGCGTCGGCGGCCTCGGTGGCGTCGTCCAGGAGGAGCTGGTTGAGGCGGTCCAGGACGTCGGGGACGCCGTAGCCCTCGCGGGCCAGCAGCCGCAGCCAGGGCCGGGCGAGCCCGATCACCACGGCGGCCTCCGGGCCCTTGCCCTGGACGTCGCCGACGGCGAAGCACCAGCGGCCGTCGCCCGCCGGGAAGAGGTCGTAGAAGTCGCCGCTCGGGCCGCCCTGGTCGCACGGCTCGTAGACGAGGGCGCTGCGCAGCCCCGGGATCTCGGCGACCGCGCCGGGCAGCAGTCCGCGCTGGAGGACGGCGCTGATGGTGGCCTGCCGGGCGTACTGGCGGGCCGCGCCGATGCCGAGCGCGACCCGGCGGCTGAGGTCCTCCACCAGGCCGGTGATCTCGTCGGGGAAGCGGGGCAGTCCGGCCCGGCCGATGACGAGGGTGCCCAGCGGGCGGCCCCCGGCGACCAGCCGGTAGGCGAGCGCGGCGCCGTCCGCCTCGCGCGGGCCCAGGGCCGCCCCGGGCCACGGATAGGGAACGGGACCGGAGCCCGGCGCGTCGTCCGCGGGCCGGGGCGGGTCCTTCTCCAGGGCCAGGCGCAGTTGTTCCAGGTGGTTCTCGCTGCCGTGCCAGACGCGGGCGAGGCGTCCGCCGGGCGCGCCGGTGCCGTCGCCCCACAGGCCGCCGCGCGCCGTTGCCTCGTCCTCCAGCCACACCGCGCACCAGTCGGCCAGGCGCGGCACGACGAGCTGTCCGGTGAGCGAGGCGACGAGGTCCTCGTCGAGCTGCCCGGCGAGCAGGTCGGACGCCTCGGCGAGGAAGGACAGGGCGCCGCGGCCCAGCCATTCGCGGTCGCGTTCGGCGCGCTGCGGTCCGGGCGCGAGGATCTCGGCGACACCGAGGCAGGGTTCGGCGCCCGGCGCTGCCGCTGCGCCCTCCTCGTCCGGCTGGCGCTCGTCGGCGGAGAGCCGCGCCCACACCGTCTTGGCGCCGGTCCGGTAGGTGATGCCCCACTCCTGCGCGAGCGCGGCGACCAGGCGCAGGCCGCGGCCGTACTCCGGGGGCTCGTACGCCGTCTCCTGGCCGTGGCCGCGGGGGGCGCGCGAGGGGTGCCGGTCGGTGACCTCCACCACGCACGCGCCGGTGTCGGGCTCCCGGCGGCAGCTCAGCTCGGCCTGGGTGCCAGCGTGCACGACGGCGTTGGTGACCAGTTCGCTGACGACGACCAGGATCTCGTCGGCGAGCCGCTCCGGGACGGCGAGGCCGAGATCGCGCCATTTCGTGAACGCGGTGCGCACCAGCGCGCGGGCGGAGCCGGGCGCCACCGGGCTGCCGGGCAGGGTCGCGCACACCTCCCCGGCCGCCGCCGCGCCCCGGCGTGCGCCCGGCTCACCGGCGCGGAACCCCGTCTCCCGCTGCGTCGGAATGGCCCCCATCTACAGCTCCCCGAGCAATCGGACGAAAGGTCGGTCATCGCCGCCAGGGTGACAGACCGACCACGCTCCGAAGCACCGGGTTACCGAAGTGGACCGCCCCACGCGAGAACTCCGCCGAGGAGCGCACGGACCCGAACGTTTCCGGCCACTTCGGGACCGTTCCGAGGGGGCACAGGCGATCCGGGGCGGCCGACCGCGACCCGCGCGGCCGAGGGAGCCGCGCGGGCGGGGCGGCGGGGCGGTCAGACCTCCCGGGTCCCCGCGTACATGTCGTCGATCAGATGCTTGTACGCCCGCTCTACCACCGGCCGCTTGAGCTTGAGGGACGGGGTGATCTCGCCGTGCTCGACGTCGAGGTCGCGCGGGAGCAGGCGGAACTTCTTGATGGTCTGCCAGCGCTGGAGACCGTCGTTGAGCTGCCGGACGTAGCCGTCGATCAGCTCCACGGTCTGCGGGGCGGCGACGACCTCGGCGTAGGAGCGGCCGCGCAGGCCGTTCTCCGCGGCCCATTCGAGGAGGGCGGGCTCGTCCAGCGAGATGAGGGCGGTGCAGAAGTTCCGGTCGGCGCCGTGGACGAGGATGTTCGAGACGTACGGGCAGACCGCCTTGAACTGGCCCTCGACCTCGGCGGGCGCGATGTACTTGCCGCCGGAGGTCTTGATGAGGTCCTTCTTGCGGTCGGTGATGCGCAGATAGCCGTCCGGGGACAGCTCGCCGATGTCACCGGTGTGGAACCAGCCGTCGGACTCCAGCACCTCTTCGGTCTTCTCGGGCAGCTTGTGGTAGCCCTGCATGATGCCGGGGCCGCGCAGCAGGACCTCTCCGTCGGCGGCGATCCGCACCTCGGTGCCGGGCAGCGGCTTGCCGACGGTGCCGGTGCGATAGGCCTCGCCCGGGTTGACGAAGGAGGCCGCGGAGGACTCGGTGAGGCCGTAGCCCTCCAGAATGTGGATGCCCGCGCCGGAGAAGAAGTAGCCGATCTCCGGGGCGAGGGCGGCGCTGCCGGAGATGCAGGCGCGCAGCCGCCCGCCGAACGCGTCGCGGATCTTGGCGTAGACGAGCGCGTCGGCGACCTTGTGCCGGGCGGCCAGCGCGAACGGCGCCGTGTGCACACCGGTGCGCTTGAAGTTGTCCTGGGTGACCTTGCCGTACTCGCGCGCGACCTCGGCGGCCCACTGGAAGATCTTGTACTTGGCGTTGCCGCCGGCGCGGGCCTTGGCGGCGACGCCGTTGTAGACCTTCTCGAAGATGCGCGGCACGGCGGCCATGTAGGTCGGCCGGACCACCGGGAGGTTCTCGATGATCTTGTCGACGCGGCCGTCGACGGCGGTGACGTGCCCCAGCTCGATCTGCCCGGAGGTGAGCACCTTGCCGAAGACATGGGCGAGCGGCAGCCACAGGTACTGCACGTCGTCGGGGCCGAGCAGACCGGTGGAGGCGATCGCCTTGGCCATGTACGACCAGTTGTCGTGCGGCAGGCGGACACCCTTGGGGCGGCCGGTGGTGCCGGAGGTGTAGATGAGGGTGGCGAGCTGGTCCTTGGTGATCGCGCCGACCCGCTCCTTGATCAGCTCAGGGTGCTTCTCCAGGTAGGCGGCGCCGCGCTCCTCCAGCTCGGCCAGGGTCAGCACCCACTCGCCGCTCTCCACGCCCGCCGGGTCGATCACGACGACATGGTGCAGGTCGGGCAGCTCGGCGCGCCGGTCCGCCGCCTTGGCCAGCTGCTCGGCGTTCTCCGCGATCAGCACCCGGCTCTCGGAGTCGGAGAGGATGAAGGCGGACTCGTCGGCGTTGGTCTGCGGGTAGACCGTGGTGGTGGCCGCGCCCGCGCACATGATGCCGAGGTCGGCGAGCAGCCACTCCACGCGCGTGGACGAGGCGAGCGCGACGCGCTCCTCGGGCCGTACGCCCAGTTCGATGAGACCGGCGGCGATGGCGTGCACCCGCTCGGCGGCCTGCGCCCAGCTCAGCGAGCGCCATTCGTCGGGGCCCTCGCCCGAGGACGGTGGCACGGGGTAGCGGTAGGCCTCGGCGTCCGGTGTGGCCGCCACACGCTCCAGGAAGAGGGCCGCCACGGACGGCGGACGGTTCTCGATCAGGGTCTGTGCGTCGCTCACGACATCCTCCGGGGCCCGCGGCAGTGCGGCGGCTGGCTCAGGTGCGGCTGGGTTGACTCACGGGTGGTGGCTGGGCTGGCTGGTCCGGCCGGCGGCGCCGGCTTGTTTAACTCACGAGTAACTAGCGAGCAGGCATCAGGGTAGAGGGCGACCGGCCACCGCGTAAGGGGCTGTGGCCTGAGACTTCCCACAGAGCGCTACCACGCGCATGCGCAGGGGCCCGCCGCACTTTCGTGCGACGGGCCCCTTTTCACCCGGTTCCGCGCCCGGTCCGCCGCCGCGGCGGCGGGACACGGCGGACCGCTGCGGTCACTTCTTGCTCTTGGCCGCCGCCCCGCTGTCGTCGCTGGAGAGCACCGCGATGAACGCCTCCTGGGGAACCTCCACGGAACCCACCATCTTCATGCGCTTCTTGCCCTCCTTCTGCTTCTCCAGCAGCTTGCGCTTGCGCGAGATGTCACCGCCGTAGCACTTGGCGAGGACGTCCTTGCGGATGGCGCGGATGGTCTCGCGGGCGATCACGCGCGACCCGATGGCGGCCTGGACGGGCACCTCGAAGTTCTGCCGCGGGATCAGCTCGCGCAGCTTGGCGACGAGCCGCACGCCGTACGCGTACGCCTGGTCCTTGTGGGTGATCGCGGAGAACGCGTCCACCTTGTCGCCGTGCAGCAGGATGTCGACCTTGACCAGGGAACTGCTCTGCTCGCCGGTGGGCTCGTAGTCCAGGGAGGCGTAGCCGCGCGTCTTGGACTTCAGCTGGTCGAAGAAGTCGAAGACGATCTCCGCGAGCGGGAGGGTGTAGCGGATCTCGACCCGGTCCTCGGAGAGGTAGTCCATGCCGAGCAGGGTGCCGCGCCGGGTCTGGCACAGCTCCATGATCGCGCCGATGAACTCGGTGGGCGCGAGGATCGTGGCGCGCACGACCGGCTCGTACACCTCCGCGATCTTCCCCTCGGGGAACTCGCTCGGGTTGGTGACGGTGATCTCGCTGTCGTCCTCCATGATCACGCGGTAGACCACGTTGGGGGCGGTGGCGATCAGGTCGAGGCCGAACTCGCGCTCCAGGCGCTCGCGGATCACGTCCAGGTGCAGCAGGCCGAGGAAGCCGACGCGGAAGCCGAAGCCGAGCGCGGCGGACGTCTCCGGCTCGTAGACCAGCGCGGCGTCGTTGAGCTGGAGCTTGTCCAGCGCCTCGCGCAGCTCCGGGTAGTCCGAGCCGTCCAGCGGGTACAGGCCGGAGAAGACCATCGGCTTGGGGTCCTTGTACCCGCCGAGGGCCTCGGTGGCGCCCTTGTGCTGGCTGGTGACGGTGTCACCGACCTTGGACTGGCGGACGTCCTTCACCCCGGTGATGAGATAGCCCACCTCGCCGACGCCCAGGCCGTCGGCCGGCAGCATCTCCGGGGAGTTGGTGCCGATCTCCAGCAGCTCGTGGGTGGCGCCGGTGGACATCATCCGGATCCGCTCGCGCTTGTTGAGCTGGCCGTCGATGACTCGGACGTACGTCACCACGCCCCGGTAGGAGTCGTAGACCGAGTCGAAGATCATCGCGCGGGCCGGGGCGTCCTTGACGCCGACCGGGGCGGGGATGCGCTCGACCGCCCGGTCGAGCAGCGCCTCCACGCCAAGGCCCGTCTTGGCGGAGACCTTCAGCACGTCGTCCGGGTCGCAGCCGACCAGGTTCGCCAGCTCCTCGGCGAACTTCTCCGGCTGCGCGGCCGGCAGGTCGATCTTGTTGAGGACCGGGATGATCGTGAGGTCGTTCTCCATCGCCAGATAGAGGTTGGCGAGGGTCTGCGCCTCGATGCCCTGGGCCGCGTCGACCAGGAGGATCGTCCCCTCGCAGGCGGCGAGCGAGCGGGAGACCTCGTAGGTGAAGTCGACGTGCCCCGGCGTGTCGATCATGTTGAGGATGTGCGTGTTGCCGGGGTCGTGGGTCGGCGCCCACGGCAGTCGCACCGCCTGGGACTTGATCGTGATGCCGCGCTCGCGCTCGATGTCCATGCGGTCGAGGTACTGAGCGCGCATCTGCCGCTGCTCGACCACACCGGTGAGCTGGAGCATCCGGTCGGCGAGAGTGGACTTGCCGTGGTCGATGTGCGCGATGATGCAGAAGTTGCGGATCAGCGCCGGGTCGGTACGGCTCGGCTCGGGCACATGGCTGGGGGTCGCGGGCACGCAGGGTCCTGATTCTTGAGGCGTCCGCATACGTGTGCTTGTCCGTCTGCGGTCTCGGGTCGGATCGATACGTAGTCTTTCCATGGTCCCATGTCCGGCGGCGACCGGGGAGCGGCGACCGGTTTGGGCCGTGGAACGGGGCGCTGGTAACGTGGGGGGCTGTGTCTCATGCCCTCTCAGCGCGAGGCACACCGGAAAATTTTCGAAAGAGAAGGCTCATTCGTGGCGAACATCAAGTCCCAGATCAAGCGGATCAAGACCAACGAGAAGGCTCGGCTGCGCAACAAGGCCGTCAAGTCCTCCCTGAAGACCGCGATCCGCAAGGCCCGCGAGGCCGCTGCCGCGGGTGACGTCGAGAAGGCCACCGAGTACCAGCGCGCTGCCGCGCGTCAGCTCGACAAGGCCGTCTCGAAGGGCGTCATCCACAAGAACCAGGCCGCCAACAAGAAGTCGGCGCTGGCCACCAAGGTCGCGACCCTCAAGGGCTGAACTCCCTGACTTGACGCCGGACGGACCCGGGCGGGCCCTCTCTCATCCGCCCCCGGACGGCACCCAGAGCCTGTGCGCGGCCTGCGTTCGCCACGCGGGCATGGGCTCACCAGCATGACCGAAGGCCCCGGCCGCCTCCCTTCCCCAGGGAGCGCGTCCGGGGCCTTCGGTGTGTCTTGGGCGCGGTGGGCGCGGTGCCTTCGGTGCGCTCCCGCTATCCGCGTCCCCGGGAACGGGCCGCGCGGGCGATGGTCACCACGGCCTTCTCCAGCGCGTACTCCGGGTCGTCGCCGCCGCCCTTCACCCCGGCGTCCGCCTCGGCGACGGCGCGCAGGGCCATGGCGACGCCGTCCGGGGTCCAGCCGCGCATCTGCTGGCGCACGCGGTCGATCTTCCACGGCGGCATGCCCAGCTCGCGCGCCAGATCGGCGGGGCGGCCGCCGCGCGCGGAGGACAGCTTGCCGATGGCGCGCACGCCCTGCGCCAGCGCGCTGGTGATCAGCACGGGCGCCACCCCGGTCGCCAGCGACCAGCGCAGCGCCTCCAGGGCCTCGGCCGCGCGGCCCTCCACGGCCCGGTCGGCGACGGTGAAGCTGGAGGCCTCCGCGCGGCCCGTGTAGTACCGGGCGACGACGGCCTCGTCGATCGTCCCCTCCACGTCGGCGACCAGCTGGGACACCGCCGACGCCAGCTCCCGCAGATCGCTGCCGATCGCGTCGACCAGCGCCTGGCACGCCTCGGGGGTCGCCGAGCGGCCCAGACCGCGGAACTCGCCGCGCACGAAGGCGAGACGGTCGGCGGGCTTGGTCATCTTGGGGCAGGCCACCTCCCGCGCGCCCGCCTTGCGGGCCGCGTCCAGCAGACCCTTGCCCTTGGCGCCGCCCGCGTGCAGCAGCACGAGCGTGATCTCCTCGGCGGGCGAGGCCAGATACGCCTTCACGTCCTTGACGGTGTCGGCCGACAGGTCCTGCGCCGCGCGTACGACCACGACCTTGCGCTCGGCGAAGAGCGATGGGCTGGTCAGCTCGGCGAGGGTGCCGGGCTGCAACTGGTCGGGGGTGAGGTCCCGTACGTCCGTGTCGGCGTCGGCGGCACGCGCGGCGGCCACCACCTCCCGCACGGCGCGGTCGAGCAGCAGCTCCTCCTGGCCCACGGCGAGCGTCAGGGGGGCGAGCGGGTCGTCATTCGCAGTCTTCCTGGCCATCGCGACAAGCATCCCACGGGCCACTGACAACGCCCGCGCCGCGCACCCACCGCGCACCCGTCGACCGGGCGCTCCGTGTGCCCGCTCCGGCCGCTACGGCTCCTCGCGCCAGCCGTCCCACTCGCCCGCGAACGCGTCCAGCTCCGCCGCGTCCAGGCGCTCCTCCTCGTCACGCAGGACGACGAGCCACTGGGCGTCCTCGGCGTCGTCCTCACCGGCCAGCGCGTCCCGCACGAGCTGCGGCTCCTCACTGATGCCGAACCGCTCCGCCAGTTCCTCGGCCGCCTCCTGGGCGGCATCGCGGTCGGGCAGCACCAGGACATGTCTCACGTCACTCACGCACGCCATTGTCGGACATGGAGAACGCGGTGGATGCGGTGGATGCGGTGGAGCAGCGCACCGTCGCCGGGCACCGGCCCCGGACCCGCCCCCGGCCGCCCCGCCGTCATCGGCGCTACCGGCGAACCGCCCGGCCTCAGCCCTTGGGCACGATCTGTATGTCGAGTTCGACCTTGATGGTGGGGCCGACCACGGCGATGCCGCGCGCCAGCATCGTCTGCCAGCTGACGGTGAAGTCGTCGCGGTGCAGCTCGGCGGTGGCCCGGCAGGCCGCCCGGACCTCGCCCTCCATGCCGTGGCCGAGGCCCAGGTAGTCCGTGTCCAGGGTGACCGTGCGGGTCACACCGTGCAGGGAGAGCGCGCCGGTGATCGCCCACCGGTTGCCGCCGCGGTGCGCGAACCGGTCGCCGTAGAACTCCAGCGTCGGGAACCGCGCCACGTCCAGGAAGTCCGGCGAACGCAGGTGGTCGTCGCGCATCCTGACGTTGGTGTCGATGGACGCCGCGTCGATCACCACATGCATCGCCGACTGCTCGATGTCCTCGGCGACCCGCAGCACCCCGGCGAAGGAGTTGAACCGGCCGTGGATCCGGGCCAGTCCGATGTGCCGGGCGGTGAACCCGATGGAGGAGTGCGTGGGCTCGATGTCCCAGTCGCCCGGCGCGGGCAGCTCGGGCGGCTGCGCGACCTGCAACGTCACATCGCCGAGCGAGGTGAGCGAGCTCTCCGCGACGGTCGCGGCGGCCCGGTAGGGCGCGTACCCCTCGGCGGACACGGCGAGCCGGTACTCCCCCGCGGGCACCGCCGCCACGAACGAGCCGAACGGGTCCGTCCCGCCGCCGACCACCTTGCGCCCCACGCTGTCCATCACCGCGAACTCCGCCTGCGGCACCGGCTGGCTGACCGGATCGAGCACCCGGCAGCTGAGCACCCCGGCGTCCGGTGGGGTCCGCACCGCCGCCAGGGGACTCGTCCGTTGCACTCGCTTCGTACGGCTTCCCAGCAAGCGGCCGATCATCTACGACACCCTCTGCACGATGTGACAACACCTGTTTCCGAAGAATCATTCGATCACCGATGAGGCATTCGAGGCAACACGGGGCCACATCATGGGAAACCAGTGCATGTGCTGCCTCTCGCACGAGTAGCCGGATGTGACCTGAATTACCCGTTCAGGGAAGGGTTTCGCACCGCGCCCGGCGGCGCGTCGGTGGGTGCCGTGCGCCACCCCGCACCCCGTCAGTCCCGCACCACGCGCACCCCCGCTCCCTCGCCCGTGACCGCGAGCGCGCCGTCGCGGTCGGTGCGCAGGACCGTGGCGCCCTGGGCGTGCAGGGCGGCGACGGTACGCGGGGACGGGTGGCCGTAGGTGTTGCCCGCGCCGACGGAGATGAGGGCCACTCTCGGGGAGACGAGGTGCATCAGCTCGGGGGCCTGGTACGCCGAGCCGTGGTGGGCGACTTTCAGGATGTCGACGCGGGTCAGCCGGGCCGCGTCGGGCGAGTGGGCCAACTGCTGCTGGGCCGGAGGCTCCAGGTCGCCCAGGAGCAGGAGGCTCAGGGAGCCGGAGCGGACGAGCAGGGTGACGCTGGCGTCGTTGGGGCCGTCCGGGGCGACGGCCGGGCGGGCGGGCGGCCAGAGCACCCGCCAGGCGAGATCGCCGGTGCGCCGCTCCTCGCCCGCGACGGCGCGGGTGAGGGGGATGCCCCGCCGCGCCGCCTCCCGCCGCACGAACGCCGCCTGTTCCGGCGGTTCTTCGTAGGCCGTCGTCTCGATCTCGCCCACCCGGCGCCCCCGCAGCACACCGGGCAGACCTGTCACATGGTCGGCGTGGAAGTGGGTCAGCACGAGCAGCGGGACCCGGGTGACGCCGAGCGCGCGCAGACAGCGGTCCACCCGGCGGGAGTCGGGACCGGCGTCCACCACCACACCGGCGCCGGGGCCCGCCGCCAGCACCGTCGCGTCGCCCTGCCCCACATCGCACATCGCGAACCGCCACCCCGGCGGCGGCCAGCCGGTGATCACCCGGGTCAGCGGCGGCGGCTGCACCACCGCGACCAGGAGCAGCAGCCCGCAGGCGGCGCACAGCCAGGGCCGGTGCAGCAGCCGTCGGCCCAGCAGGACGAGTACGGCCGTGACCAGCGCCAGCAGCAGCGCCCCGGTCCAGTCCCCCGGCCAGTCCACTCCCCCGCCGGGCAGCGCGGCGCCGGTCCTGGCCACCCGCGCGATCCAGGCGGCGGGCCAGCGCGCGCACCGGGCGAGCACCTCGGCCACCGGCATCGCGACCGGTGCGCACGCCAGGGCCGCGAAGCCCAGCACCGTCGCGGGCGCCACCGCGATCTCCGCCAGCAGGTTGCACGGCACCGCCACCAGGCTCACCCGGGCCGACAGCACGGCGACCACCGGCGCGCACAGCGCCTGTGCGGCGGCCGCCGCCGCGAGCGCCTCCGCCGGGCGGGCGGGCATCCCGCGCCGCCGCAGCGCCGCGCTCCACCGGGGAGCCAGGGTGAGCAGGGCTCCGGTGGCCAGCACCGACAGCAGGAAGCCGTAACTGCGAGCCAGCCACGGGTCGTAGAGCACCAGCAGCAGGACGGCCGCCGCCAGGGCCGGAAGCAGCGACCGGCGCCGTCCCGTGGCGAGGGCGAGCAGCACCACCGATCCGCAGGCCGCGGCGCGCAGCACACTCGGGTCGGGCCGGCACACCACGACGAACCCCAGGGTGAGCACCGAGCCCGCCAGCGCGGTGGCCCGCAGCGACAGGCCGAGCCTCGGTGCCAGGCCCCGGCGTTCGGCGTGCTGGGCGAGGCCGGGCGGGCCGATGAGCAGGGCGAGCAGGATCGTGAGATTGCTCCCGGAGACGGCCAGCACATGGGCGAGGTCCGTGTCCTTGAACGCCTGGTCCAGCTCGGGTGTGATCCGCGAGGTGTCCCCGACGACGAGTCCCGGCAGCAGGGCGCGCGCGTCCCCCGGCAGGCCGTCGGTCGCCGCGCGCAGACCGGCCCGCAGCCGGCCCGCCAGGCGTTGCGGCGCGGAGGGGCCCGCGGTCACCTCGGGGGCCGCCCCGCCCGTCCCGCTCGCCTGGACCCTCAGCACCGCCGCGATCCGGTCACCGCCCGTCAGCGGAGGCGCCAGCCGTCCGGTCACCCGCAGCCGGGTGGACGGCAGCAGGCCCAGCCAGGGGGACGTGCTCCGGGGGCCGGATCCGTCCGTGCGCGGTCCGGTGGTCGCCCTGTCCTCGGCGGCCGGGGCGCGGGTGTTCACGAGGACCAGCACCGGCGCGCGGGTCGCCACCGCGGCTCCGCCCGGCCGCTGGACCCGCCGTACCTCCGCCTCGGCCAGCACGGAGACGGGCGCCATGTGGTCGCCGCTGACCCGGGGCCGGGTGAGCCGGGGATCGGAGGTCAGCTCCACCTCGGCGGTCACCGTCGCGTACTGCCGCGCCAGGCCGGGGACCGGTCCGCGCCGTACGTCCGCGCCGTGCAGTCCCGCGGAGGCGGCGGCCGCGGCGGCGGCGAGCAGCGCGAGCGCGGTGGCGGTGCGCAGCCAGGGGTGCGGGCGGCGGTCCCGGTGGGACCGCCGCAGGAGGAGCGGAACTCCCACGGCGAGGCAGGCGACGACGACTGCCGTCACCTGGCGCACGGAGGCGTCCAGGGCCAGCGCCGCGGTCGCCCAGGCGGCGAGGGCGGGAGGCACCAGCCGCAGATCGGGCGGGCCCTCCTGCCGGGGACGGGAGGCACCGAGCCGGTGGCCGGAGGCGAGGTGCACCGGGGAGCGGGGACGGGGGGCGGTGTCGGTGCGCGAGGTCTCCGGGGCCGCGGACTGGCCCGGCGGTGTGCCGGGGGCGCGGGTCGCGGCGGGCGGGTTGTCGGGGGTCCAGGTATCAGGGGTTCGAGTGTCAGGGGTTCGAGTGTCGGGGGTTCGGGTGTCGGGGGTTCGAGTGGTCGCGGGCGGGGTCATTCCGTCACCAGGCCGCGCAGGTCGGCGAAGCGGCGGTCGCCGATGCCGGTGACCTGGCGCAGTTCCTCCACCGAGCGGAAGCCGCCGTGCCGACTGCGGTAGTCGACGATGTGCTGGGCCAGTACCGGGCCGACACCGGGCAGTGTCTCCAACTGGTCGGCGGTGGCGGTGTTGAGGGAGACCGGGCCCGCCGGGGCCCCGGCCGCGCCCGGGGCCCCGGCGCCCGAGGCCGCCCCCGCCCCCGCTCCGGTGGCCGGTGCCGGTCCGCCGACGACCAGTTGCTCGCCGTCCACGAGGAATCTCGCCCGGTTGAGGCCGTCGAGGTCGGTCCCGGGCCGTACACCGCCGGCCGCCCGGAGTGCGTCGGTGACCCGTGAACCGGCCGGGAGGCGGTGGACTCCGGGGTGCCGGACCTTGCCGCTCACGTCCACCATGATCTGGCGGGCCCCGGTCGGGGCAGCGGCCCCCGGCGGTGCGGCGGCCGGGGCGGCCGATGCCACCGGGAAGTCCGGCGCTGCGCTCCGGTCGTCACCGGTGACACGGCCCGGCCGGGACGCCGCCGCCCGGACCACCTCGGGTGCCGCGACGGACTGGGTGCGGCCGGTCCAGAAGTGCTGCACGGCCAGGACAGCCGCGGCGACGAGCACCACCGTCAGCGCGATCACATGCCTGCGCTCGACCCCGCACCGCGCCTGGAGCCACAGCGGCAGCCGCTCGCGCAGGGCGAGGGCGAGGGCGGCCGGGCCGCGCCGGGTCCGCGCCGCCTCCTCCGCGGCGCCGGTCGCGGCAGGCGTACCAGCCGTACCGGGAGGGGTGTCCGCAGGCACCGCCGAAGACATCACGGAAGCCATCACGGAAGCGGCCGGGTGAGCCGGGGACGCCGGGGGCGCGACCGGCCGGGCCCCTGGCGCGAGCGGCGGCACCGAGCGCGCAGGCCGGGAGGCGCTGTCGCGCCCAGCCCCGGGACCGTCGCCGGCTCCGACCGCACCGCCCGGAGGTCCGCTCCCCGATGCCTCCGCTTCCCCCGTCTCCTCCGCGCGGGCGGGACACCCGGCGAACAGGGCCTCGGCGCGGCGGCGCAGGTCCTCGGCCGGGGCCTGGTGGCGGCGGGGTCCGGAGCGGGTGGGAGCGGGGTGGTGGCGGCGGCCATGGGTGCGGCTGTCCGAGCCCGGGGCGCGACCCGGGCCGCTGGTCGCCGTCACGGGGCGTGGATGCGGTCGAAGTGCCATGGCGTCAGCATCGGACAGCCCGTCACTTCATGATGATCTTGCTCAATTTCCGGGGACCACCCGCCGGTTGTGGACAACCGCGTCACCCACACGGGTCAGCGCGGGGAGACCACGACCCCCAGCAGCCCCGGCCCGGTGTGCGCGCCGATCACCGCGCCGACCTCGCTCACATGCAGGTCGGCGAGGCCCGGCACCCGGGCCCGCAGCCGGTCGGCGAGCGCCGCGGCCCGGTCGGGGGCGGCGAGATGGTGGACGGCGATGTCGATGCCGTCCCCGCTCGCGCGCTCGGCCGCGATCTCCTCCAGGCGGGCGATGGCCCTGGAGGCGGTCCGCACCTTCTCCAGCAGCTCGATCCGGCCGTCCTGGAGTTGCAGCAGGGGTTTGACGGCGAGTGCGGAGCCGAGCAGGGCCTGTGCGGTGCCGATGCGTCCGCCCCGGCGCAGATAGTCGAGCGTGTCGACGTAGAAGTGCGCGGAGGTGCCCGCGGCGCGCTTCTCGGCGGCCGCGACCGCCTCGTCCACCGTGCCGCCGCCCTCCGCCGTCTCGGCGGCGGCCACGGCGCAGAAGCCGAGGGCCATCGCGACCATCCCGGTGTCCACGACCCGGACCGGGACCGGCGCCTCGCGGGCGGCGAGCACGGCGGCGTCATGGGTGCCCGACAGCTCCGCCGACAGATGCAGGGAGACGATGCCGGTCGCGCCGGACTCGGCGAGCCGTCGGTAGGTCTCGGCGAAGCGCTCGGGGCTGGGGCGCGAGGTGGTGACGGAGCGCCGCTTCTGGAGGGCCTGGGCGAGGGAGCGGGTCGAGATCTCGGTGCCCTCTTCGAGAGCCCGGTCGCCGAGGACCACGGTCAGCGGGACCGCGGTGATGCCGTGGCGCTCCATCGTCCGCGGCGGCAGGTAGGCCGTTGAATCGGTGACGATCGCGACATGGCGGGACATGAGCTGGAGGTTACCTGCCGTAGCGTCCGGGTGGCAGTCCAGCCCCTCTGACCGGGTGCGCAGGTGGCCGGAACAGATGGCCGGAACCGGTGGGGCGGGCGGAGCGGGATCCGCCGGGCCCGGCGGCTCAGGTGGTGCTCTCGGGGCGGGGCTTCTTCTGCCAGGAGTAGGTGGGGCGGCGCACCGGCTCCGTGAGGGCGGGGCGGTCCCCTCCGCGGTCCGCGTCCCGGGCCTGCCCCCGGTCCCGCTCCCGGTCCGAGGACGGCCGGGCGGCCTGCTCGTCCGGGGACGGCCACAAGCCGCCCTCGTCCGGTCGGGAGGCCCCAGGTCCGGTGCCACCGGCGCCGCCCGCACCATCGGTGCCGCCGGTGTTGCCGGTGCTGGTCCAGTGGCGCAGGGCGTCGGCCTCCACGCCAATCTGGTCGCTCAGCACGTCCAGGTCGTCGTCGGCGAAGCGGCGGGCGCGGTCGTGGGCGGCCCAGCGCAGGGCGTCGGCCGAATCCGTGACGCGCCGGGTCCGCTCGGCCAGGGCCGGGAGCCGCTCGGCGAGCGTCGCGCGGTTCGGCTCGCTCTCCAGCCGCTTGAGTTCGTGGTCCAGTTCGCGCCCGTGGATGCTGAGGCGTTCGAACAGGGCGACGGACTCCTTGAGGGACTCGTCCTCGGTGGCGCCCGCGTACAGGGCGTCCTGGGTGGCGCGCATGGAGGTGCGCAGGCCGAGCCGGAGCTGGGCCAGTTCACCGGCCGGGCCCGGCTGGGCGAAGGACTTGGCCCGCAGGGTCTGGTCCTCCACCGCGCGGCGCGCCTGGTGGATCGTGCGGTCCACACCGCGCTTGGCGGCGCCGACCGCCTTGACCGTGGCGTAGGCGCCCACGCCCAGGCAGAGCAGGAAGAGCACGGCGAAGACCGCGATGACTGCTTCCACGACGCTCCTCCTCGGCTCGGCGGCGCGCTGCGCGCCACCCCTCCACGGTAAACGCAGCGGGCAGGTCCGGGGTTCCATGAAAACCCCGAACCTGCCCGTAGGGGACTACCCCGAGGCCGCGCCGCGCATCACGCGGTCACGATGTTCACCAGCTTCGGCGCGCGGACGATCACCTTGCGGATGCCCGCGCCGGCCAGCGCCGCCACGACCTTCTCGTCGGCGAGCGCCGCCTTCTCCAGCTCGTCCTCGGAGATGGCCGGCGGCACCTCCAGGCGGGCCTTGACCTTGCCCTTGATCTGGACGACGCAGGTCACGGTCTCGTCCACGACGTAGGCCGGGTCGGCGACGGGGAAGTCGCGGTGGACGACCGAGTCGCTGTGGCCCAGCCGGTGCCACAGCTCCTCGGCGATGTGCGGGGCCAGCGGCGCCACCATCAGCACCAGCGGTTCGGCCACCGCGCGGGAGAGCGGACCGCCCGTCTTCGTCAGGTGGTTGTTCAGCTCGGTGATCTTGGCGATGGCCGTGTTGAAGCGCAGGTGCTCCAGGTCCTGGCGCACACCGTCGATCGCCTTGTGCAGGGCCCGCAGCGTCTCCTCGTCGGGCTCGGCGGCGGAGACGGTGACCTCACCGGTGGTCTCGTCGACGATGTTGCGCCACAGCCGCTGGAGCAGCCGGTACTGGCCGACCACCGCGCGCGTGTCCCACGGCCGGGAGACGTCCAGCGGGCCCATCGCCATCTCGTACAGGCGCAGGGTGTCGGCGCCGTACTCGGCGCAGATCTCGTCCGGGGTGACCGCGTTCTTCAGGGACTTGCCCATCTTGCCCAGCAGCCGGGAGACCTTCTCGCCCGCGTGGTAGTACGCGCCGTCGCGCTCCTCCACCTCGGCGGCCGGCACCGCGATGCCGCGGCTGTCGCGGTAGACGAACGCCTGGATCATGCCCTGGTTGAACAGCTTGTGGAACGGCTCGGCGGAGGAGACGTACCCCAGGTCGAAGAGGACCTTGGACCAGAAGCGCGCGTACAGCAGGTGCAGCACGGCGTGTTCGGCACCGCCCACGTACAGGTCGACGCCGCCGTGCGGCATGCCCTCGCGCGGGCCCATCCAGTAGCGCTCGATCTCCGGGTCGACCAGCGCGCGGTCGTTGTGCGGGTCCAGGTAGCGGAACTCGTACCAGCAGGAACCGGCCCAGTTGGGCATGGTGTTGGTCTCGCGGCGGTACTTCTTCGGGCCGTCGCCCAGGTCCAGGGTGACGTGGACCCAGTCCTCGTTGCGCGACAGCGGCGTCTCGGGCCGGGTGTCGGCGTCGTCCGGGTCGAAGGTGCGCGGGCTGTAGTCCTCGACCTCGGGCAGCTCCAGCGGCAGCATCGACTCGGGCAGCGGATGCGCGATGCCGTCCTCGTCGTAGACGATCGGGAAGGGCTCGCCCCAGTAGCGCTGGCGGCTGAACAGCCAGTCGCGCAGGCGGAAGTTGACGGTGCCCTCACCGGTGCCGGTGCGCTCCAGCCACTCGGTGATGCGCGCCTTGGCCTCGACGACGCCCAGGCCGTCCAGGGAGATCTCGTCGTTGGCGGAGTTGATGATCCTCGCGTCGTGGGAGCCGAAGGCGTCCTCCCACGTGGCGGTGTCGGTGCCGCGGCCGTCGGTGGGCTCGACCACGCAGTGGATCGGCAGCTCGAAGGCGCGCGCGAACTCGAAGTCGCGCTGGTCGCCCGCCGGGACGGCCATGATCGCGCCGGTGCCGTAGCCCATCAGGACGTAGTCCGCGATGAACACCGGCACCCGCTCGCCGTTGACCGGGTTCGTGGCGTACGCGCCGATGAAGACGCCGGTCTTGTCCTTGGCCTCGGCCTGGCGCTCCACGTCGGACTTGGCGGCGGCCTGCGCGCGGTAGGCGGCGACGGCCTCGGCGGGCGTGGCGTGGCCGCCGGTCCACACCTCGTGGGTGCCCTCGGGCCAGGCGGCCGGGACGAACTTCTCGACCAGCGGGTGCTCGGGGGCCAGCACCATGTAGGTGGCGCCGAACAGGGTGTCGGGGCGGGTGGTGAAGACGGTGATGCGCTCGCCGTCGATCGGGAAGCCGACGCGGGCGCCCTCCGAGCGGCCGATCCAGTTGCGCTGCTGGAGCTTGATGGCCTCGGGCCAGTCCAGCTCCTCCAGGTCGTCCAGCAGCCGGTCGGCGTAGGCGGTGATGCGCATGTTCCACTGGCGCAGCTTGGCCTTGAAGACGGGGAAGTTGCCGCGCTCGGAGCGGCCGTCGGCGGTGACCTCCTCGTTGGCCAGCACGGTGCCCAGGCCGGGGCACCAGTTGACGGGCGCGTCGGAGGCGTAGGCCAGACGGAAGCCGCCCAGGACGTCGGCGCGCTCGGCGGCGGTCAGCTCGCTCCACGCGCGCGTGTGCCCGGGTACCGGGCGCTCACCGGACTCGAAGCGCGCGACCAGTTCGGCGATCGGGCGGGCCCGCCCGGCCTCCTCGTCGTACCAGGAGTTGAAGATCTGTAGGAAGATCCACTGGGTCCACTTGTAGTACTCCGGGTCGATCGTCGCGAACGACCGGCGCTTGTCGTGGCCCAGGCCCAGCCGGCGCAGCTGGGCCTTCATGTTCTCCATGTTGGCCTCGGTGGACACGCGCGGGTGCGTGCCGGTCTGCACGGCGTACTGCTCGGCGGGCAGGCCGAAGGCGTCGAAGCCCAGGGTGTGCAGCACGTTGTGGCCGCTCATCCGCTGGAACCGGGCATAGACGTCGGTGGCGATGTACCCCAGGGGGTGGCCGACGTGCAGGCCCGCACCGGAGGGGTACGGGAACATGTCCATGATGAACTTCTTGGGACGGGCGGCCAGCTCCGGGTCCCCGGCCAGGTCACCGGTGGGGTTCGGCGCCGCGTAGGTGCCGTCGGCGTCCCAGAAGTCCTGCCAGCGTGCCTCGATGTCGGCCGCCACGGCGGCCGTGTAGCGGTGCGGCGCAGTCTCCGCCTGGCCGGCGGTGGCTGCGGGGTTCGTCTCGCTCATGATCCTCAAAGCTCCATCGATCGTCTCTGCCCGCGGCTGCGACTTTCCGGAAATGAAAAATCCCCTCGCACAGGAGGGGACGCCGCGCCGATGCCGACCCACCGATTGACCCGGCGGTCGGGAGTGATCAGCGCGGCTCGCTAAGCAGAAGGCGTACGGCACGCATGGCGTCAGGGTACCGCAGCCGTCGAGCGGCCCGCGACAGGCTTGTGGACGACCGGGGCGAGGGCCACCGGGAGGGGACACGGCGGGTGGGGGCCGGAGGCACCCGCAGGGGCACCGGCAGGGGCACCGGAGACATACGCCGAAGGCGGGCCGCCCGCTCGGACGACCCGCCTTCGATTCCTGTGGAGCTAAGGAGAATTGAACTCCTGACCTCCTGCATGCCATGCAGGCGCTCTACCAACTGAGCTATAGCCCCTTGTCCCGCTTCCGCCCGGTTTCCCCGGCGGCGACGCCAACATTACACGGTCCAGGGGGTGCTTCACCAAATCGGTTTCCGCTTCGCCCGAGATGACCGATATCGACCAGTTTGATCAGCCGGATCGGTCGGTCGACCGGCCGGTCTGGCGGTCTGCCGGTCGGTCTGCCGGTCGGGTCGTCACGCCGTGACGAACGAGTAGAACCGCTTCAGTGTGCAGTGCTCCTCCAGGAGCCGCCCGTAGATCGGTTCGCCCTCCAGCTCGCGGTACGTCTCGATCGGGTCGCCTTTTATGATCAGCGCCCGCGCGCACTCCTCGCACCAGTACTGGTAGTCGGGGTTGATCGGCTCCATGTCACGGACGATCGGCGTACCGCTGCCGCACCAGTCGCACTTACGCCTGTGGGCACCCATCGATCAGCTCCAGCTGTGGCCGCAGGCCGTGCACACGTACGAGACCCCGCCGTTGTCGCCGAGGACCTGGGCGACATGGAGGGAACCGCAGGAGGGGCAGACCAGGCGGGTGGCGGTGGCGGTGGCGCGTATCGACGCCGCACCGAGGAGGTGTCCGCCCTCCTCGAGGATGCTCGCAGGCATCGCCACTCCCTCCCAGTCGGGCCGCGCCCCCTTCCGGCCGTTTGATTCTGCCACGGCCACCGGGCCTCTTCGCAGAGGTAGCGGAGGTATACGTACCCGGACCTCGGCGGATCCGGGGCAGGAGGGGGCGTAAAGCAGAGAATCCCGCCCCTTGCGGGACGGGATTCTCTTCACCGATCTCTGGCTCTCCTCGCGGAGGACCGATCAGTGGAGCTAAGGAGAATTGAACTCCTGACCTCCTGCATGCCATGCAGGCGCTCTACCAACTGAGCTATAGCCCCTCGTTCACTCCCCGCGCTGCGGGGCGAACAAGAAGAACTTTAGCCTGCGACCTGCCGGAAAGTGAAATCCGGGTCCCTCGCGGGGGACAGCCCGCCCGGGGGCGGGCTCAGGTGTCGTCGCCGAGGACCGGCTCCGGGAGCGTGCCGGCGTTGTGCTCCAGCAGGCGCCAGCCGCGGGCGCCCTCGCCCAGCACCGACCAGCAGCAGTTGGACAGCCCGCCCAGGCTCTCCCAGTGACGGGCCTCCAGGCCGAGCAGACGCCCGATGGTCGTACGGATGGTGCCGCCGTGGCTGACCACCACCAGCGTGCCGTCCTCGGGCAGCTTGTCCGCGTGCCGCAGCACCACGGGGGCGGCGCGGTCGGCGACCTCGCTCTCCAGTTCGCCCCCGCCCCGGCGCACCGGCTCGCCGCGCTTCCACGCGGCGTACTCCTCGCCGTACCGGGCGATGATCTCCTCGTGCGTGAGCCCCTGCCACACGCCCGCGTAGGTCTCGCGCAGACCCTCGTCGCGGGCGACCTCCAGACCGGTGAGGGCGGCCAGCTCGTCGGCGGTGCGCGCGGCCCGCTTCAGGTCGGAGGAGACGATCGCGTCCGGGCCGAGGGAGGCCAGCAGACGGGCGGCCCGGCGGGCCTGGCCGACGCCGGTCCCGGTCAGCTCGACGTCCGTGGAGCCCTGGAAGCGGCGCTCCACGTTCCACGAGGTCTGGCCGTGCCGCCAGAGGATGACGCGGCGGCCCCGGCCGGGCGGCCGGACGGCCGCCTCAGCGGCGCCGCTCACCGCCACTCACCGTCCGGCTGCGCCGGCTCCTCGGCGGCCTGGAGCCTGGCGTGCTCCGCAGCCTTGCCGCGGGTCGCCTTCGCCTCCTCGGGCAGCTCCAGCTCGGGGCAGTCCTTCCACAGCCGCTCCAGGGCGTAGAAGACGCGCTCCTCGCTGTGCTGGACGTGGACGACGATGTCGACGTAGTCGAGCAGGATCCAGCGGGCCTCGCGGTCGCCCTCACGGCGGACCGGCTTGACGCCCAGTTCCTTCTGGAGCCGCTCCTCGATCTCGTCGACGATCGACTTGACCTGGCGGTCGTTGGGCGCGGACGCCAGCAGGAAGGCGTCGGTGATCGACAGGACGTCACTGACGTCGTAGGCGATGATGTCGTGCGCGAGCTTGTCGGCGGCCGCCTGCGCGGCGGTGTTGATGAGCTCGATGGAACGGTCGGTCGCGGTCACTACAGGGCTTTCCGTCGGCGGTCACTTGACACCAAGGGTCTCACGGACCGCCGACAGCCCCCACGTCATTACGGGATCACCGGGCGGAGCCGGGCTTGTAGTCCTGGCCGAGCACGACCGAGACGTCGGCGTTCGTGCCGACCGAACCCTTCTTCACGGCGCTCGCGGGCAGGCCCAGCGTCTTGGCGGCCTCGGTGGCGTCGTCCTTGTGGGCGTCGTCGGCGTAGCTGACCTCCGACGCCGGACGGGCCGCGGACGCCGTGCCCCCGTCCAGGAAGGTGAAACCGCCGTTGAGCAGGGTGACGCGCGCCTTGTCGGTGTCGCCCCCGGTGCCGGAGGCGTTCTGCACCGAGACCCGTACCGCCGAGCCCTGGCCGGGGCTCTTCGCGGTGCCGCCCAGGATGTCCTTGACCACGCTGTCGCTGGTCCGCGCAGTCAGCCTGCCGTCGCTCTGCACCGGCAGCAGCGCGGTCCTGAGGTCCCCGCCCTTGGCCAGCTCGGAGAGCTTGGCCAGGAAGGTGCCGAGGTCCTGGTCGGTGAGCGAGGGGTCGAGGATCTGCGCCAGCGTCTGCACGGTGACGGTGGCCGCCTGCGGATCGGAGGAGATCTTGCGCAGCACGCCCTGCATCACCTGCCCGAACCGCTTGAGCCGGACGTTCTGGTCCTCCCCCGGTCCGAGGTAGGTGGCGTAGGCGACGGCCATCCGGCCGCTGAGGGTCTGGCCCGTGCCCTTGTGGACGAGGAGCGTGGTGCCCTTCTTCTTCGCGTCCCGGTCGGGCACGTCGGCATCGATGTCGGCCTCGATGCCGCCGACCAGGTCGACGAGGTTCTGGAGGTAGGGCGTGTCCAGGCGCCAGGTGCCCTGGATGCTGGTGCCGAGCACGGTGTCGAGCTGGTCGCGGGTCCCCGCCGAGCCGTCGTCCTTGACCGACTTGGCCAGGGTGGTGGCGCTGCCGTCGTCGGAGGCCAGGGCGAGGGTGTTGGGCAGCAGGACGGTGGTGCCCTGCTTGGTGGTGGTGTTGTCGACGAGCAGCGCGGTGGAGGTGCCGCCCCCCGCGGTGTCGTGCAGATGGACGACGATCACGTCGCGCTTCTGGGCGCCCGCCGCGGCCGAGGTGCCGGTCCCGCCGCCGGACGACGAGAGACCGGGGAGCTTCCCGGCGTACCAGAGGTAGCCGACGCCGCCGGCCGCGACCAGTGCCAGCACCACGGCCAGCGCGACGAGGCGGCTCCTGGCGCGGCGGCGGGCCTCCTCGCGGCGCTCGGTGCGGTTCTCGGTGAACTTGAGCCAGTCGATGACGTCCTCGGAGTCGTCGCTGGGCTCCTCGACGAACGCGAACTGCTCGGTGCGGTAGTCCGGCGCGTCATCGTCCCCCGGGCCTCCGGTGCGGCCTGGGCCGCCCGTGTGCCCGGCGCCGCCCACGGCGTCAGGGCCGTCCTGCGCCGGGCCGCCGGCCGGGGGGCCCGCCTGGTGCGGGACGCGGGGCTGCTGCGCGGCGGTACGGGGCTGCTGCCCGCCGGCCGGGGCCCGGCCGTACGGGTCGTGGCCGCCGCCGCTCGGGTCGTGGGGCGCGTACGGGTCCGCCTGGACGCCGGAACCGTAGCCGCCGCCTCGGTGCGCGTCGTAGGGCTGCTGCTGCCCGGTCTGGTGCGGGTACGGCTCGTACGGCTCGTACGGCTGCTGGTGGTACGCCTGGTACGGGTCGCCGGGGGCCGGGACGGGCTGCTGGGCGCCGGTGTCCTGGGCGCCGCCGTAGGCGGGCGGGGCCGCGGATTGCCCGCCGTCCGCCGCGTACGGGTCGTAGCCGTAGCCCTGTCCCTGCCCCTGGCTGCCGTAGGCGTCGTACGTCTGCTGGGGAGTCTGCTGGACGGGGACCTGCCGGTACATGGGACGGCCGTACTCGTCGTAGCCGACGAGCTCGTAGCCCTCACTCTCGTACCCAGCGTCGTATCGGTCGTTCACCGGTGCCCCTCTCGGCTCACTCGCCGCGGTACAGCTCGCGCTTGGCGATGTAGCGCACGACTCCGTCCGGCACCATGTACCAGATGGGGTCGCCCTTGGCGACTCTCGCCCGGCAGTCCGTGGAGGAGATGGCCAGGGCGGGGACCTCGACCAGGGAGACGCCACCCTCGGGCAGACCGGGGTCGGTGAGGCTGTGGCCGGGGCGGGTGACGCCGATGAAGTGCGCCAGGGAGAACAGCTCCTCCGAGTCGCGCCAGGTGAGGATCTGGCCGAGCGCGTCGGCACCCGTGATGAAGAACAGGTCCGTGTCGGGGTTGAGGGCGCGCAGATCGCGCAGGGTGTCCACGGTGTACGTGGCGCCGCCGCGGTCGATGTCGATGCGGCTGACGGAGAACTGCGGGTTCTCGGCGGTCGCGATGACCGTCATCAGATAGCGGTCCTCGGCGGCGGAGACCTTGCGGTGGGACTTCTGCCAGGGCTGCCCGGTGGGGACGAACACCACCTCGTCCAGCTCGAACTGCGCGACGACCTCGCTGGCCGCCACGAGGTGCCCGTGGTGGATCGGGTCGAACGTGCCGCCCATGACGCCGAGGCGCCGCTTGCCCGTGAACGAGGGGCCGCTGCCGGGGCCGTACCCGAGGTGCTTCACCGTGTCGCTCACCGGACCGGTAGGCGTGTCCTGCTCTCCCATGCGTGCAGACCCTACCGGCCCGGCCCGAGTGCTCCCGCCGGGCTCAGCGGTCGCGGTTGAAGCGGGTGGTGACCCACAGCAGGAGCAGCAGGATGATGAAGGCGGCCCCGCCCGTCACCACGGGGTTGAGGCTGTCGTGGTGGCCGCCCTCGGCCTCGGCGAGGGTGGCCAACTGGGCAGCGGTGCTGGGGATGCTCATCTTCGGCAGACCTATCCGGGTGTGGGCGGGATAAAGATGTGCGCCCATCGTATGCGCCCGGCTTCCCGCGCCCCACCCCGACTCCACCGTTGTGCGCGGGGACCCCGCGGTTGTGCGTGGTGCCCCACGGTTGTGCGCGGGCGCGCGCCGGGCCGTGCTCCGCACCCGGCGGCGGACGGGCCGGGAACCTTCCGGCGGGGTCAGTCGTCGTTGCGTTTGTAGCCGCGCAGCAGGAACCAGCCGGTGAGCGCACAGCCCAGGACCATCACGACCAGGACGACCTTGAGCAGATAGCCCGATCCCTGGTGCTGGGAGGTGGTGTTCGCGGCCTCGACCAGCCGCACGGCCAGAGGATGGTGCTCCATGGCGGGACTCCTTCGGTGTACTGCCCGCCACGGTATCTCCGCCTAGTGTGGCTCCTGCCTCGGGGGCACATGGGGCGACACCGACGCATGGGGGATGACATGTCCGACGAAGGCCACCGGCACGAGGGCCACCGGCACGACGAGCGCGAGCAGGTGCCGGGCCGGCGCCGCGCGCGCTTCCCGGGGATCTCCTCGCGTGCGTACGAGCATCCGGCCGACCGCTCCGCGCTGGTCGCGCTGCGCAAGCTGAGCGGTTTCGACACGGTGTTCAAGGCCCTCAGCGGCCTGCTGCCCGAGCGCAGTCTGCGGCTGCTCTTCCTGTCCGACTCGGTACGCGTCTCGGACGAGCAGTTCGCACACCTGCACGACATGCTGCGCGACGCCTGCTACATCCTGGACCTGGACAAGGTCCCGCCGATGTACGTCAACCAGGACCCGCAGCCCAACGCGATGTGCATCGGCCTGGACGAGCCGATCATCGTGGTGACCACGGGTCTGGTCGAGCTGCTCGACGAGGAGGAGATGCGGGCGGTCGTCGGCCACGAGGTGGGCCACGCCCTGTCCGGTCACGCGGTGTACCGCACGATCCTGCTGTTCCTGACCAGCCTGGCGGTGCGGGTGGCGTGGATCCCGCTGGGCAACATAGCGATCATGGCCATCGTGACGGCACTGCGCGAGTGGTTCCGCAAGTCGGAGCTGTCGGCGGACCGGGCGGGGCTGCTGGTCGGGCAGGACCTGCGGGCCTCCATGCGCGGTCTGATGAAGATCGCGGGCGGCAACCACCTGCACGAGATGAACGTGGACGCCTTCCTGCGCCAGGCCGAGGAGTACGAGTCGGCGGGCGACCTGCGCGACTCGGTCCTGAAGATCCTGAACGTCCTGCCGCGCACCCACCCCTTCACCACCGTGCGGGCGGCCGAGCTGAAGACGTGGGCCGAGTCGCGCGACTACCAGCGGATCGTGGACGGCCACTATCCGCGCCGCGAGGAGGACAAGGACACCTCCGTCACCGACTCCTTCCGCGAGTCGGCCGCGCACTACGCGGGCCAGGTGAAGAACTCCAAGGACCCGCTGATGAAGCTGGTGACCGACCTGGCGGGCGGCGCGGGCGACCTGGGCGAGAAGGTCCGGCGCGGCTTCAGCGGGTTCACCGGCGGCTCGGGGCCGCGCAAGGACGCCCCCGAGGGCGCCGAGGGTACGAAGGGCGCGAAGGGCGCAGAGGGCGGCGGGGACGGGCCGCCCGCCGGTGGGGCGGCCCGCGAGGAGGACTGAAGCCCTCCCCCGCGCGGGGGCGCTGCGGACGGTTCGGGGCCCGGCGGCTCAGGGCCCCGGAGACTCAGGGCCCCGGCGGCTCAGTTCCTGGGGGCCATGGGCTGGGCGTCGGGGGCCAGGGAGCCGCACACGGCCGCGGTGCCGTCCGGCGCGTACGGGTCCGTCCCGGCCGGGCCCCCGGGCCGGGCGCTCTGGCCGGCCAGCAGTGGCCGGAAGCGGGCGGTGGCGTCCTCGGAGCAGGACAGCGGGCCCGCCTGGACGGTGGACATGACCAGTTGCACCTGGTGCAGCCTGAGGTCGTCGCGGTCGAAGCGGAACCGCAGTTCCCGCCGGACGGTGAAGAGCGAGGCCGCCGCCGTGGCGGCGGAACCGGCCGGCCTGAGGGCGTAGACGAGGACGGGGTCGGCGGTGACCTCCAGGGTGGAGGGGTCGGTCTCGACGACCTGGAGGCTGCCCTGGGCCCGGATGGGGGCGCCGCCCGGTTCCACCCGGCGCGGGTCGAAGCGGACCAGCCAGCCGGTGGCCGCGTGCCGTCCGTCGGCGGGGGCATGGCCGCCGGTGCTGCGGTCGAACTGGTCGAGCTGGTCCGGGTCGAGCAGCGCCCGCACCGCCTCGGTCCGGTCGCCGTGGAGCACCTCCGGGTCGAGGGAGGAGGCGACGATGTAGTCCCGGGCGCCGGTCAGCGCGGCGACGACCTGGCTGTCCGAGAAGTGCGCGGTGCCGCGGTGGGCGGGCAGCGGGATGCCCTCGGCACCGGTGGCGTACGCGGCGGCCGGACTGCGGGCGTACAGCCGGGCGGGATCGCTGTCCCCGGGCACCTTTCCGGTGGGGGCCAGCGGGATCACGGTCGTCCGCAGCTGTTCGACGGGGCGCAGGGTCCGCGCGTCCCGGTAGGGGGTGCGCACGCCCAGGTAGATCGCGGTGGCGAAGGCGACCACGATCAGCAGGAGCAGGAACAGCGCCTGGCGCGGCAGCGAGCGGCGCAGGTGCGGACGGCGGCGGACGGCGGGCGTGTGGTCGGTCATCCGCTCCTGGGCGGAGTACTCCTGGAGGCGGGCAGCGCGCACGAACGATTCGTCGAAGACGACGGATCGGTACTCGTCCTCCGCGCCTGAGGGAGTGCCTTCGGGTGTCCCTTCAGGCGGGTCGCCAGGCCCTCCCATACTTTCAGGGTAGGTCGCGCGGAGCGCCGGTAAACGCGCTGCTCTGCGCCAAGTTGTGACAGCCGCTCGCCATGGGCGGCCGGCCAACGGCCGGTGGGTGCTCAGTGGCCGCCGGGGGCCGCGGACACCGGCGGCCGGGAGTGCTCGGCGGGGGCGGCGGCGCTGCCCTGCTCCAGGCCGGTGGAGGCGGGCGGCGGCACCTGGTCGCGGCTGCCGGAGGAGCCGCCGCGGTAGACCGCGGCGAAGGCCAGGGCGACCATGCCGATGCCCATGACGACCGCGAGCACCCAGGCGACGGGGCGGTGCCAGCGGACCTGTCTGCCGAAGGCACGGGGGCCGCCGAAGCGGTGTGCGAACCCGTCGGGGCCGTCGTCGTCCTGGTGGTCGGCGTCGTCCGGGTCCTCCGCGCCGTGCCGGGTGGCGAAGCCGTGCCGGTCGGCGCCGAAGCGGTCGTCGTGGCGCTCGCCTCTGGTGCGGGCGCGGCGCGCCTCGGCCTCGGACGCCTCTGCTCTGGCCTGGGCCGCGGCCAGCAGGCGTTCGACGGCGGTCGGCTCGTGCACCACGGCCGCCCGTACGAACGCCTCGTCGAAGACCACGGAGGCGAACTCTTCGTCCGACACCCCGCGGTCGTGGTCGTCGTCGGGCTCCCAGCCGTCCGGGAACGGCGTGCCCCCCACGTCCTCCGGCACGGATCCAGAGTAGACCTGGGGGGTCAATTTGGGCAGACCGCAGGGAAATTCATCCGCTTGCTGAGACGGCACCGGGCCGCCCGGGGCGACCGGCGCGGTCCGGGTTCAGCGGCGGACGTGCCCGTCGCCGGTGACGATGTACTTGGTGCTGGTCAGCTCGGGCAGCCCCATGGGGCCGCGGGCGTGCAGCTTCTGCGTGGAGATGCCGATCTCGGCGCCGAAGCCGAACTGGCTGCCGTCGGTGAAGCGGGTGGAGGCGTTCACGGCGACGGTGGTGGAGTCCACCAACTGGGTGAAGCGGCGGGCGGCCTGCTGCGAGGTGGTGACGATGGCCTCGGTGTGGCCGGAGCTCCACAGCCGGATGTGGGCGACGGCCCGGTCCAGGGAGTCGACGACGGCGGCGGCGATGTCGTAGGAGAGGTACTCGGTGTCCCAGTCCTCCGGCGTGGCCTCCACGACGGTGGCGCGGGAGTCCTTGGCGTACGCCATGACGCGCTCGTCGGCGTGCACGGTGACCCCGGCGTCGGCGAGGGCGTCCAGGGCGCGCGGCAGGAACTCGGCGGCGATGTCCTGGTGGACGAGGAGGGTCTCGGCGGCGTTGCAGACGCTGGGGCGCTGGGCCTTGGAGTTGATGAGGATGCCGACGGCCATGTCGAGGTCGGCCTGGGCGTCGACGTAGACGTGGCAGTTGCCGGTGCCGGTCTCGATGACGGGGACGGTGGACTCGTTGACCACGGTGCGGATCAGGGAGGCGCCGCCGCGCGGGATGAGGACGTCGACCAGGCCGCGGGCACGCATCAGCTCGCGTACGCTCTCGCGGCTCTCGCCGGGCACGAGCTGGACGGCGTCGGCGGGCAGCCCGGCGCCGCCGACGGCGTCGCGGATCACCCGGACCAGGGCGGTGTTCGACGCGTAGGCGGAGGCGGAGCCGCGCAGCAGCACGGCGTTGCCCGACTTCAGGCAGAGGGCGGCGGCGTCCACGGTGACGTTGGGGCGGGCCTCGTAGATGATGCCGACCACGCCGAGCGGGACGCGGACCTGGCGCAGGTCGAGCCCGTTGGGCAGCGTGGAGCCGCGGACCACCTCGCCGACGGGGTCGGGCAGCGCGACCACGTCCCGTACGTCGGCGGCGATGGCCCGCACCCGCTCCGGGGTGAGCGTGAGCCGGTCGACGATCGCCTCGCTGGTCCCGGCGGCGCGCGCCCTGGCGACGTCCTGCGCGTTGGCCTCGACGATCTCGCTGGTACGGACCTCCAGGGCGTCCGCGACGGCGAGCAGCGCGTCGTCCTTCTCGGCGCGCGGCAGCGGCGCGAGGTCGGCGGCGGCGGCCTTGGCCCGGTAGGCGGCCTGGGTCACCGGGGACATGGAGTCGTACGGCGAGAGCGTGGTCATGGGGGCAGCGTAGTGCGCCGTGCTGCGGCGTTCACGCGCTGTTCCACAGCGCGAGACGTGGGCGGGGCGGGGGGCGTGGGTGCTTGGGGGCGGGCCTTGCGCCTCCGGGGCCGGGGGCGGGGGCGGGGGCGGCCCGCGGGAACCCGGTCCCGGTCCCGGGCCCGGACCGGCCGGAGCCGGGGAACAGGCCCCGGCCCGGGTGGCAGGGACCGGCAGCCCGGACAGGCGGAGGCCGACGATGTGGTCCCGGCCGCGCCTCCGGCCGGTCGGCGGGCTGGAGCGACGGGTCCTCCTGGGCCGGGCGGCCGACCTACCGGTCCGGCGCCCCTCCCCCCGACCGGGGAAGAGACACCGGCCGGGCCGCGACCGGGCCCGCGCCTCGCTCCCCGGAGCGGACCCGGCCCTGGACGGGCATCCGGCGCCGGTCCCGGCCCGGTCCGGACGGCGGGGGCGCAATCCGCGGGACGCGGGTCCTCCTGCTCCCCCGGAGCCCGGGACGACCCGTGCAGCCCCGGCAGCGGGTCCGGACCGGCCGGAGAGACCGGGGAGCGCCCGCGCCTCGCTCCCCGGAGCGGACCCGGCTCTGAGCAGGCGCCCGGCCTGGTGCGAATGCCATGGGCACAGTCCGCCGGGACACGGGTCTCACTCCTCCGGTGCCCGGGACAGCCCGTGCGGCCCCAGCACCGGGACTCGGACCGGTCAGGGCGCCGGAGGCGCAATCCGCAGGGTGCGACTCCTGCTCCCCCGGGGCCCGGGACAGCCCGTCCGGTCCCTGCCCGCCGTACCCCGGACCGGCCGGAGGCCGCAGCGCACGTCGGTCCCCGGCCCGGCGGGCAGGGACCGGCAGCGGGGTCCGACGGGCAGAAGCCGGCAGGCAGAAGCCGACGATGGCCGACGATGTGGTCCCGGCCGCCGCCGGGCCCGTCGGTGGCCCGGCCCGGACCGGACCGGCGGCTCCTCCTGGGCCGGGCGGCCGATCGGCTGGACCGGCGCAGCCTTCCTCGATCGGGGAAGCCGTCTCTTCCTGGCCCGCGCCTCGCTCCCCGGAGCAGTCCCGCCCCGGCCGGGGCCGGGGGGCGGCGGGTCCGACGATCCTGACGAGACGAGACGCCCGGCGACGGGCCAGGACCGGATCGGATCGGCCTCGGACGGGCGTAGGTCCGCGGACCGGGCGCGGCGCCTCAGAAGGGGTGGACGCCGATCGGGGTCGCCGGGGGTGGGCCGTAGCCCTCGGCGAGGCGTTGGTGGTAGGTCTCGCGGTCGATGACCTCCAGGCCGACGATCTCCCAGGGCGGGAGCTGAGCGCTCTGGCGGTGTTCGCCCCACAGCCGCAGGGCGACGGCCGCGGCGTCGTGCAGGTCGCGGGCCTCCTCCCAGTAGCGGATCTCGGCGTGGTCGTCGGCGTAGCGGCTGGTCAGCAGGAAGGGGTGGTCGTGGGCGAGCTGTTCGAGCCCGCGCCGTACTTCCTGGAGCGGGGTCCCGGCCCCGGAGACCCGCAGGGTGATGTGCCACAGCCGGGGCTGCTCCGCCTGTTCCGGGCGCCCGTCGTGCGCCTGGTGCGTGCCGTGCTCCCGCCCGCCTTCCGCGCCGTCGTGCTCCCGGTGCTCCCGGTGCTCGCGCTCGTAGCGGTCGCCGGCCGCGACGCTGGTCAGGGTCCGCTCCTCACCGGGTACGCGGGAGGGGGACGGGCCGCCACCACCGCGGGACCCCGCCGCCCCAGGGCGCACTCGTCTCACGACGGCCTCCTTCACCCAGTGCTCGTGCGGAATATGTCCCTGGGACAAAGTGCAGCAGGCCGTACGGGTCTGTGGGGCGGTTTTGCGGAAGGTCCCCCACCTTCAGGGACCGGCCGGCCGGACGTTTCGGCCCATTACGGCTCCAGGACCACCAGGTCGTCCCTGTGTACGACCTCGCGTTCGTACGCCGATCCCAGCTCGCGGGCGAGTTCCCGGGTGGAGCGGCCGAGCAGCCGGGGGATCTCCCGGGCGTCGAAGTTGACCAGGCCGCGGGCGACGGCGCGGCCGCCCGCGTCGCGCAGCTCGACGGGGTCGCCCGCGGTGAAGTCGCCCTCGACGGCGGCGATGCCCGCCGGGAGCAGCGACTTGCGGCCCTGGACGACCGCGCGCACCGCGCCGTCGTCGAGGGTGAGGGCGCCCTGCGGCGCGGAGGCGTGCTGGAGCCAGAGCAGCCGGTCGGCGGAGCGCCGCCCGGTGGGGTGGAAGTAGGTGCCGGTGTCCTCGCCGGACAGGGCGTCGGCGGCGTGCACCGCGCTGGTGAGGACCACGGGGATGCCCGCGGCGGCGGCGATCCGGGCGGCCTCGACCTTGGTGACCATGCCGCCGGTGCCGACGCCCGCCTTGCCCGCGCTGCCGATCTCGACGCCCGCCAGGTCGGCCGGGCCGCGCACCTCGGTGATGCGGGAGGTGCCCGGCCGGCTCGGGTCGCCGTCGTAGACGCCGTCCACGTCGGAGAGCAGGACCAGCAGGTCGGCGCGGACCAGGTGGGCGACGAGGGCGGCGAGGCGGTCGTTGTCGCCGAAGCGGATCTCGTCGGTGGCGACCGTGTCGTTCTCGTTGACGACCGGCAGGGCGCCCATGGCGAGCAGCTTGTCGAGGGTGCGCGAGGCGTTGCGGTGGTGGGCGCGGCGGCTGGTGTCGTCGCCGGTCAGCAGGACCTGGCCGACGCGGATGCCGTAGCGGGCGAAAGAAGCGGTGTAGCGGGCGACCAGCAGCCCCTGGCCGACGCTGGCCGCGGCCTGCTGGCGGGCGAGGTCCTTGGGGCGGCGGGCCAGGCCGAGCGGGGCGAGTCCGGCGGCGATGGCACCGGAGGAGACGAGGACGACCTCCTTGTTCCCCGGGCCGCTGCTCTTGGCGAGGACGTCGACGAGGGCGTCCACCCGGTCGGCGTCCAGGCCGCCGGTGGCGGTGGTCAGCGAGGAGGAGCCCACCTTGACGACGATCCTGCGGGCCTCGCGCACGGCCTGCCTTGCCCCTGCCACCTTGCTGTCCGTCCCCTCGCGTGCCGGTGATCCGCCTCGCAATCTACGCGAGGCGGACGGCCGCCGCTCGTTCGTCCAGTACGCGGACGAATGACCGGTTCTCGCCCCGGGGTGTGTCTGAAACGTGAGGTGTCTCTCAAGTGGCGTCCAAGCCGCTCATGGCAACGGCCGGTTGAACGAAAGATGGCTCAAAGCCTTCTGTGAGCGCTTTCATTTGGCCAACGAGACCTCCACAGGTGTTCAACAACTCCTTCAAAGTGCGTATGTTCACGTGGCGCTCTGTCGTGTCCCTGCTCAACTTCTGCACCAACGGGGGGACATGCGCGCGGCGGACATCAGTCTGTCCGGCGGCGTTCCGCCGTCTTCGCGCAGCCGTCGGGCACCGACAACGAAGGACCGCTTTGGACACCACCTACTGGAGCAGACGCCGCGTTCTGGGCACCCTCGCCGCCACCGCGGCCGTGGCGACCACGTCGAGCCTCGTGCTCAACCCCGTCGCCGCCTGGGCCGCGGACACGCCCCCGGCGGACGACGACGGCGACCCGCTCGACCTGCCGGACACCGACCGGGCCAAGGCCGTGAAGGCCTGGCTGCTGGGCGGCCCGGCCGTGCGCGCCGCCGCGGAGCTGGCGCTGAGCGGCACCGACGCGGACATCAGCACCTTCCTGACCGGTGAACTGCCCGCGGCCACGGCCGAGGACAACCGCGTCGCCATCCTGACCTCCCTGGCCGCCGGCGGCGCCGGCACCCGGCGGGCGGCCGCGGCCGCGCTCGACGGCGGCGACGCCGCCGTCGCCGCCTACCTCGACACCGGCTTCAGGACCGCGATCGTCGAGGACCTGCGCGTCGCCACCTCCACCGTGATGGCGACCGGCGCCAAGGCCGTGCGCCGGGACGGCGACGCCGCCCTGGGCGCGGGCACCCAGGGCGCCCTGGAGGACTTCCTCACCGAGGGGCAGTACAGCGCCCGCCTGGAGGACATGCGCTTCGAGGTGTCCGCGCTCACCGTGAACGCGGGCCCGGAGGTGCGGAAATACGCCACCCGGGCGCTGGACGGCACCGCCGACGACGTCGAGTGGTTCCTCGACACCGGCCAGCACATCGCGCGCGCCCGCGACCAGGAGTCCGCCAAGATCGAGGAACTGGTCGCGGTCGTCGAGCGCGAGGGCAAGAAGGCCGACGCGAAGACGAAGGAGGCCGAGGAGGCCGCCGCCCGCGCCGTCGAGGCCGCCGCGAAGGCCAAGGAGGCCGCCGAGAAGGCCGCCGCCGAGGCCCAGGCCGCCCAGGACGACGTGGTCAAGTCGGGCAAGGCCGCCCGCAAGGCGGCGCAGGCCGCGCAGGGGGCCGCCGACTCGTCCCGGGTCGCCATCCGGGCCTCGCACGCCGCCGTACAGGCGTCCCGCCGGGCCGCCTACGCCGCCACCGCCGCGAGCCAGGCCGCGGCCACCGCCGGTTCCGCCGCCGCCCGCGCGTACAACGCGGCCATCGCCGCCTCCAAGGACGCCTCCAAGGCGTCCGTCGCCAAGGACGCCGCGGTCGCCGCGCGCAACGCCGCCGCCAAGGCCCGCAGCGCCGCGAAGGCCGCCGACTACGCCGCCACCTCCTCCGCGCAGGCCGCGAGCGCCGGTTCCGCCGCCGCCTCGGCCGCGCGCAACGCCGCGTCCGCCGCGAACGCCTCCGCGACCGCCGCGTCCGCCGCGGGCAAGGCGCAGGCCGAGGCCGCCGAGGCCAAGCGGCAGGCGCGGATCGCCAGCGCCAACGCGCAGATCGCGACCAACGCGGCCGGCACCGCGCAGGCGCTGGCGAACACCGCCGCCAGTGCCGCGCGCACCGCGCGCGACGCCGCCAACAGCGCGGCCGGGCACGCGGACAAGGCCGCGGACGCCGCCGAGTGGGCCGTCAAGTACGCGGGCCAGGCCGTCGAGTACGCGAAGAAGTCCACCGAGTTCGCCAACGCGGCCACGGAGGCCGCCAACAACGCGACCGCCGCCGTCAACCAGGCGGTGGCGGTGGAGAAGCAGGCCCGTGACGCCGAATGGCAGCGTCTTGACGACGATGTCAAGCAGGCGCTGGAGGAGGCCCGCGACCTCGCGCAGATCGAGGACCAGGAGCGGGCCGAGTACGCCGAGAAGCGCACCCAGGCCTCGCAGGCCGAGCAGGCCACCAAGGACCTCGTCGCGCGGGCCGAGGCGGCACTCAGGGCGAACGACCTGGGCCTCGCCGCCACCCTGGGCCGCAAGGCGGCCCTCGCCCACCTGGAGTCCCGCGGCTCCTGGTCGCGCGAGGCGGCGCGGTTCGCGCTGTCCGGCGCGGAGGCGGACGTGCACGGCTGGATCGACACCGACCGGGCGCTGGCGCAGAAGCAGGACGACCGCGAGACCGTCCTGTACCTGGCGCAGATCACCAGCCCGGACGTGGCGGACGCCGCGACCAGGGCGCTGGAGAACGACGACCCGGAGGCCGGCACCTCGTTCCTGGCCACCGGTGTCGTCGAGGCCGCCGCCACGGACAACCGGGTCGCGGTCTCCCGGGTGCTCTCGGCCGGTCCGGGCAGCGCGGTGACGAAGGCGGCCGACGACGCGCTGAACGCCGGGACCGCCGAGGCCCTGTACGAGTTCCTGAGCGTCACCCACGAGGCGGCGCAGCGCGAGGACGACGCGGTGGCCACCGCCGCCCTCATCCAGACGGGCGGCCCCTACACCAAGGCGCACGCGCAGGCCGCGATGGAGGGCCCGACGTGGATGCGCCGCAACTTCGTCGCCTCGGTGCAGTACAAGACGGCGCAGCTCGACTACGACTCGGCCGCCCACATCGCGGCGGTGCAGGGAGCCATCGCCGCCGCCGCGAAGATCGCGAACAAGGCGCAGGAGGACGCCGCCCGCGCCCAGGAGGCGGCGGCCAAGGCCCGTAACGCGGCCGACGAGGCCCTGAAGTGGGCGGACAAGGCGAAGGCCGCCGCCGACCAGGCCGCCGTGGCCGCCAAGCAGGCGGACAGCAACGCGGACGCCGCCGAGCAGTCGGCCCGCAACGCGCAGGCGTCGGCCGACCGGGCGAAGGCCGCGGCGGCCACCGCCCGTACGGCGGCGCGCTCGGCGAACTACTCCGCCAACCGGGCCGTGGACGCCGCGCAGCGCGCGGTGGCGTCGGCCAACTCGGCGCAGGCGTCGGCGGCATCGGCGCGCGCCTCGGCGGTCCAGGCGGGCAAGGACGCGCAGACCGCGGCGGCGGCGGCCAGCCAGGCCCACCAGATCGCGGCGGCCAAGCGGAAGGCCGAGATCGCCGCGGCGGCCAAGAAGGCGGCCGAGGAGGCGCGCAAGGCCAAGGAGGCGGGGAAGAACCCGGCCGACACCCCCGACAACGACGATGTCAAGGGCGGACTTCCCTGGTGGAAGAAGGACGCCCGATGGCTGGCCAACGCCACGAACTGGGCCAGCATCGGCACCGGCTTCGCCTCGGTGGGCATCGGTCTGGTCGGGCTCGGGGTGGGTGTCTTCTTCCCGCCGGCCGGAGTCGCCCTCGAAGGCATCGCGGCCGGTTTCGGATATGCGTCTCTCGCATTCACGGGACTGAACGTCCTGTTCACCGGAATCGGCTACGGCTGGGGCAGCAGCGAGTTCCAGTCCTCCCTGGGAAGTGCCGCGCTGAGCGTCATCACGTTCGGTCAGTCGAAGTGGATCGGCGCGCTCGGCGGGGCGAAGGTCGCGACCAAACTCACCCAGGCGGGACATGATCTGATCTCGCCGGTCACCGGACTGCTGGGATCTCTCTTCTGACGGTTCTGTCTCCTCATCCCGGCAAGGGTCGGCGGGCACTTCTCCCGTCGACCCTCGCCGGGATTTCCTGAAAGGTCCGTCCACGCCCGGCGGCCCCTTGTTTCCCGATTTCCGCACAGGGCTTCTTTCGCCATTTCCCGGTTCGCTTTTTCATCCCATCATGCCTGATCAGAGGCGGTACGGGTAAAATCGGGAACAGTGCAGGACACCCGGAAGGAATCGCCTTCCATCCCTTGCGCGAGCAGTGCGACAAATGACGCAGGGATCCGTCCGAGAAACATCCCCAAGTTGTGATCCACCTCACATCAAGGGATCCACTTTACGCCCCATTTAAGTAGCTTGCGAAGTGGACAAGGGTTCACTTCAGAGGGTTTCATAGCCAAGTTCGAGCAGTTTCCCGGCAGTCGGCGGCCCCCTTTGGCAGCGGCCCTTTTCCCCGACGGCCGGGAGTGGGGGCACTGCACGTCACTTCCGGTTGCCTTCACGCCGCTGCATGAAATGCGCTCCGGTTCGTCCGGTCCGGAGCCGACGAGTGAGGACTGCGATGAAGGCACGTACCGTTATGGCGAAGCCGTACCAGAAAAGGATCGCCGGAACCGTCCTGGCGGCCGCGGCCGCGGGTGCCCTGGCGTTCACGGCACTGAGCGGCGGAGCCTCCGCCGCGCGGGGTGACACGGCGGACTCGGTCACCTCCGTCGCCGGTGAGGCCCCCGGATACGCCGTGGAGGACTTCAACTACCCGGGCGCCGACAAGATCCTCGCGGAGAAGAACATCGTGCTGAAGCGCGGCGACGGGCACATCACCCTCGCCGACTGTGCGAGCGGCACCGGCTTCCTGGAGGTCTGGGCCCGCAGCAAGGACAAGATCTGCTTCCAGGTCAGCGGCAACTCCGGCTGGCTGACCCTGGAGATCCCCTCCGTCTACGCCGTGCGCGGCAACGACTACGCGGCTCAGGTGGACATGACGGTCGGTTCGGAGGAGAAGAGCTTCGACATCGCCAAGAACACCTGGACCGCGGTCGGCGAGAGCGCGGACCCGCAGGGCCGGGAGCACATGCTCGTGGAGATCCGCACCTCCAAGTAGCCCGCGCCCGCGCCTGCGCCCGCGCTCCACGCAGTTCCGCCAGCCGATCCGCCGGCCGCCGAGGGCCCGCGGAAACCACGTTCCAAGGACTCACCACATGCCACATACCCGACACGTGCGTCTCGCCGCACTCGCCACCGCACTCATCGCGGGCCCCCTGGCGGTCTGCGCCGCGCCCGCGTCCGCCGTGACCGGCACCCCGGTCACCGACGCGTCCTTCGCCTTCACGGCGCAGGTCGTCGTCGGTGACCACGACCGGGGCTGCTCCGGCGTCCTGGTCGACACCGAATGGCTGCTCACCGCGGCCAGCTGCTTCGCCGACAACCCCGCGAGCGACCTCACCGTGCCCGCGGGCAAGCCGAAGGCGAAGACGACCGCGACCGTCGGCCGTGCCGACCTGAGCGGCACCGACGGCGCCGTCCGCGAGATCGTCGAGCTGGTCCCCCGCGCCGACCGCGACGTGGTGCTGGCCCGGCTGAACCGCCCGGTCACCAATGTCGCCCCCGTCGCCCTGGCCGCCACCGCGCCCGCCGCCGGCGAGGAGCTGAAGTTCGCCGGGTACGGACGCGACAAGACCGAGTGGGCGCCCCTGAAGCTGCACACCGGCGCGCTCACCGTGGACTCCGCCGACGCCACCACCGCCACCGTCACCGGCAAGGACGGCGCCGCCGCCTGCATGGGCGACACCGGCGGTCCCGTGGTGCGCACGGCGGGCGGCACGCCCCAGCTGGTCGCCCTCAACAGCCGTTCCTACCAGGGCGGCTGCTTCGGCATCGACCCGGCCGAGACCCGCACCGGCGGCATCGGCGCCCGGGTCGACGACCTCGCCTCCTGGGTGGCCTCCAAGACCGGCGCCCCGCGCATCACCGACTTCAACTGCGACGGCGTCGAGGATGTCGCCATCGCCGACCCGAAGGCGGCCGTGGGCGGCGACGACGGCGCCGGTGTGGTCCGTATCGTCTACGGCGGCGGCAAGGGCACCGCCGAGATCAACCAGGACCTCGACTGGGTGCCCGGCGGCTCCGAGCCCGGCGACTGGTTCGGCGAGGCCGTCGACACCGTTGACTACAACGAGGACGGCTGCACCGACCTGGTCGTCGGCACCCCCTCCGAGGACCTCGGCACCGCCACCGACGCGGGCATGGCCGACATCCTGTACGGCGCCCCGGGCGGCATCGGCACGGGCGCCCTGAAGGACACCCACTTCGAGCAGGGCATGGGCACGGGCTCCTTCAAGTCGTCCAGCCCGGAGGCCGGTGACCGCACCGGCCAGGCCGTCGCCGCCGGCGTCACCGCCGCGGGCGAGCCGTTCGTCGTGATCGGCTCCCCGGGCGAGGCCATCGGCAAGGTCGCCAAGGCCGGCATGGCCTTCTACGTGCACGGTGACACCAACGTCGCCATCAGCCAGGACAGCACCGGCGTACCCGGCGCCGTGGAGGCGAACGACGGCTTCGGCGGCGCGGTCGCGGCCGACGCCAACCACATCGTCATCGCCGCGCCGAACGAGACGATCGGCACCGACGCGGACGCCGGCAACCTGGCGGTCTTCTCGCACCAGCTGAACTCCGAGAAGCGGCCCACCCCGCTGTTCGGCCTCGACCAGGACCTGGACACCGTCTCCGGCGCCGCCGAGCCCGGCGACCTGTTCGGCAAGTCCCTGGCCATGGTTCCCTACCGCCCCTCGGGCGCGGCGAGCGCGAACGAGTCGATCCTCGTGGTCGGCTCCCCGGGCGAGGACGTGTCGGTCGACGGCGTCGACAAGACCGACGCGGGCATGGCGCAGAGCTTCCGCATCGGTGCGGACGGCAAGTACACCCAGCTCAACACCTACCTGTCCGGCACCGCTTCGGACGCCGTGCCCGGTACCTCGGAGGCCGGTGACCGCTTCGGCACCGCCCTGGCCGCCGTGAACACCGCGCCGCGCGCGGTGAGCACCACGGCGACGATGAAGCTGGCCGTCGGCATCACCGACGAGGCGATCGGCACCACCGCGAAGGCCGGTGCCCTCACCACCTTCTCGCTGATCGGCTCGCCCGGCTCCAACAACCGCTGGATCGAGGCCGGTACCTCCGGCATCCCGGGCCCGGCCGGTGCCAACCAGCACCTCGGCCAGAGCATCCACTACACGGGCACCCACCTGTACCTGGGCATGCCCTACGGTCCGGGCAGCTACGGCACGGTCTACGCCCTGCCGCTGGCCAACGTGACCGCCGGCGGCTCCAACACGGCGATCACCACGTACCAGCCCGGCAAGGACGGCCTGCCGTCGGCCGGCGGCCGCTTCGGCTACGTGGTCCGCTAGGACCCGGCCGGTACGGACGAAGGGGGGCTTCCCCGGCACCTGGTGCCGGGGAAGCCCCCCTTCCGCGTCCCGCCGGATCAGCGCTCGTACGGGCTCTTCACCGGGAAGTAGGCGCGCAGGAACGAGCCTATGATGCGGGCCTGCTCCTGGTCCGGGACCTCGGCGTCCTGCGACTCGCCCAGGCAGAACACGTCGTGCCCGCGGATCGCGAGCAGCCGCGTCAGCTCCGGGTGCCGGGAGTAGGTGCCGACGTCGATGTAGGCGCAGCGGATGCTGCTGGGCACCGCGCTGCCCGTCAGATAGCCGTAGTGGTGGTGCAGCGAGGAGACCATCGAGATGTCCTGCCAGCCGCGCATCGGGTTGGCGGCGGTGCGGGCCACGCTCTCCGGGAAGTCCTCCTCGATGCTGTCCAGGACGCTCCTGCGCAGCGGGTGCGGGGCGTGCGCGAAGCTGTTCGCCACGGTCACCCCGAAGCGCTCCTCCAGCAGCTTGCGGTTGTTCTTCGCGGCGGCGAAGTAGCCCTCGTCCGTCTCGGCCGGTTCGCCGATCGGCACGGTCGTCGGGGTCCAGTAGAAGCGGCTGGTGCCGTTGGGCTGGAAGAACTTCTGCGCGGTGAGCGGCCTGCCGATGAACACGTCGTCGTTCATGTACAGGAAGTGCTCGGACAGGCCGTCGATGTGGTGCAGCTGGCTCTCGATGGCGTGCGAGTTGAACGTCGGCAGGCAGGACGGGTCGGTGAAGATGTCGCGGTGCGACACCACCTCGATGTCCGGGTGCTCGGTGTTCAGCCACTGCGGGGTCTGGTCGTCGGTGACCAGGTAGACCTTGCGCACCCAGGGCGCGAACATCGCCAGCGAGCGCAGCGAGTAGCGCAGTTCGTCGCGGTTGCGGAACCGCGCCGCCTCGTCACCGGAACCCGCGGTCTCGGCGGCGAAGCCGAGTTCCGCGCGCCGCCGCGTCCGCCGCTCCTGCCAGCTCGGGTCCGCGTCGTCGACCCAGGTGTAGACGACGTCCACCGGGAAGGTGATGTCGCTGACCAGCTTCTTGGTGAACGGCTCCAGCGTCGGGTACTCGCGGTCGCGCACCCGCAGCCGGGCGTCGGCGGTCAGCGTCGGCAGCTTGGGACCGACGGCGCTGGCGCGCAGCGGCGTGACGTACTGGCCGTCGCCGCCCTCCTCCTCGGGCACCTGCCGCCAGAACTCCACGTCGCAGCCGTAGGCGGGGCCGAAGCGCAGTGTGCGGCTGGAGGTCACCACGGGACGGAAGACCCGCAGTCCGGCGACCTCTCCGGCGCCCTCCAGCCGCTCGGCGAGCAGCACACCGGGCGCGTGCGTACGGGGCTTGAGGAGTTCGGCGTAGACCGCCTTGCCCTCGTAGTCGGTGGCCAGCGCCTTGCGGACCGCCGTCTGGTGGACGGTGTCCACGGCCAGGCGCCGGCGCGGGGAGTCCTCGCGGTCGCGCAGCAGCACGAAGGGGATGTCGTGCTTCTCCAGCGCGGCGACGACCGTCTCGAAGTTCCGCTGCACTATGTCGGTGCCCTGGAGGTCGTCGTGGACCTCGGAGAGCCGGCCGCTGGCGCGGACCAGGGCGCGGTTGGCGGCGCCGATCATCAGCTCGCGGGCGCGCTGGTCGCCCGAGGAGGGCGCCGTGCGGTCCGCGGCGACCGCGGCGTGGAAGCGGCCCGCGCCGCCGTGCGCCACCCGGTGGGCCATGCGGTCGGCGCGCTGCGCCATGCGCTGCGGGTCGTCGCGGCGGTAGAGCAGCTCGGTGAACAGCTCCTCCCACTGCTTGACGATCACGTCGGCGGCGAAGCGCGCGGAACCCTCGTGCGCGTTCTCCCCGTAGGAGCGCAGCAGTTCCTCGTCGCCCATCAGCCGGGAGATGGACTCGGCCAGGCCCTCGATGTCGTTGGGCGCGACGAGCAGCCCGTCCACGCCGTGCCGGATGATCTCGGCGGGCCCGGTGACGATGTCGTACGCGACCGCCGGGACACCGGCGGCGAACGCCTCCAGGAGCACCAGCGGGAACGCCTCGCCGTCCTGCGAGGGCAGCATGGTGAGGCTGGCCTTGGCCCACTCCTCGGTCATGTGCTGGCTCGGGCCGAGTATCTCCACGGCGTCGTGCAGGCCGAGGCCCTGGACGAGGTTGCGCAGCCGGGACATCTGCGGTCCGTCGCCGAAGACGCGCAGCCGCCAGCCGGGGTGCTCGGGCAGTGCCTTGGCGAAGGCCTGGATGGCGTGGTCGACCTGCTTGTCGGGCACGAGCCGGCGCGGCATCACGATGCTCTTGCCGGTGAGGCTGGAGCGCGGCCGGAAGCCCTCGGGGATGGCGTTGGGGATGGCCGCCAGGCGCGGTGCGGCCTTGCCGAGCGACTCCTCCAGCCACTGCTTGGTGCGCTCGGTGAGCACGACCAGGGCGTCGATCTCCGGGGCCCGCAGCAGCAGCGGTTCGCCGGTGCCGCCGCGCAGCTGCGAGGGCCGGTGCTCCTGGTGGATGGTGATCACCCGGGAGGGCACCAGGTCGGCGACGGCGGACATCAGCGCCGGGGAGGTGGTGATGAGGATGTCGGTGTCGAGGGTGCGCAGGGCGCGGTTCATCTCGACGTCGGAGAGGGCGTCGAAGGTCGCCTCCCACTTGGAGCTGATCAGGTCGCTGGGCAGCCCGGCCAGCCGGCGGCACTCCTCGGCGCCGATGTCGCTCTCGCGCACCGGACGTTCCGTCTTGCCCGTGCGGTCCACGAGGTAGCGCACCGGGACCCGCTCGTCCACGGAGAAGAAGGGGCTCTCGCGGGTCTTGAAGACGCTGAGCACCTCGACGGTGTGCCGGGGCGCCAGATGCGTCGCCTGGGTGTAGACGGCCTGCTCCGTGCCGCCCATCTCGTCGCCCCAGGTGAGCAGAAACGTGATCTTCATTGGTGTCAACATCCAGTGGGGAGGTGGGCCGCTCGGAAGGCGAGACTGCCGATGGGCGTGTAGTACGGGTTGATCCTGAGCACGGAGTCGTCGTCGGCGGTCAGCAGGCGGTGCGGCATCCGGAAGACGTCCCGGGGGCTGCGCACGTCGGTGCGCTGCCGGGAGATCTTCAGCGCGCGGCGGCGCGGGCGCTGGAGCCGTACGTCGAAGATCTGCTCCTTGGTGCCGAGGTCGCCGAAGTCGGCCACCCGCAGCGCGCAGGTGAAGACGTCGCCGTGCCAGGTCACCGGGACGGTGCGGGCCGCCTTGCCGCTGCGGCGGACGAGTTCGACGTCACCGGTGCACTCCCCGGCCGACGCGTTGACGAGCCGGCCCTCCAGCGTCACCTCGGACCAGCCGATCTTCACGGAGAGGATCTCCGCCTCGGCGTCGTCGCGGCCCACGGACACGTACGCGCGGCCGGTGCCGGAGGCGATGAGCCGGCAGTAGGTGCCGTCCGGGCGCACCGGCTCGGGGACGGTGGGGCCGTCGGCCATCAGCCGGGGTGCCTTGGCGAGAGCGAAGCGGCGCTCGGTGCCCGCGGGGTCGGTGAAGACGACGGACAGCCGCCACTGGCCCGAGCCCAGCAGGAACCTGCGCATTCCGGCGGGCACCGGCGGGTGGGTGTCGGCGTCGGCCTCCAGCAGGTCGAGGACGGCCGTGCCCTGGGCCTCGACCTGGCCGTCACCGCGCTGGACGAGTGTCAGCGGGACGACCACCGGGGACGAGGAGCCGCCCAGCAGCAGGGAGGCGGACGAGGCGGTCACCTCGCCGGGCACCCGGACGCAGAAGTTCAGCGTCCGGCCGTCGAGCAGGGAGAGATGCTCGGCGGTGACGCGCGGCCAGTCGTCGGCGCTCGGCGGGACCAGGACGAGACTGTCCAGTCGCGACCGTGCCGAGCGCACCACGTCGTACCCCTTGCGCATCACCTTGTGCGGGGTAGGGAGTTGTCTCATCGGTTGTCTGCACCACGCTCGTAGGGGCTGGGGTACGGGAAGTACTCGTCCAGGAAGCGGCTCATCAGGGCCTGCTGGCGGCCCAGTTCGGCTTCCGTGGAGGTCGTGTCGTTCAGGCAGAAGACGTGCGCGTCACGCTGGGCGAGCAGTCGGCCGAGCACGCGCTCGACCCCGGGTCTGCCCACGTCGCAGTAGCGGTACACGAGCCCTTCGCCGGAGAAGGAACGCTGGGTGTGGAACGCGTAGTAGTGGTGCAGGGACGAGGCGACGGAAATGTCGTCGACGCTGCGGAAGCGGCTGGCGGCGGTGCGCCGGTGCTCCTCGGGGAACTCCCGCTCGATCTCGTCGAGGACGTCACGGTGCAGCGCGTGCGGCACATGCTTCATCTTGCGGAAGATGTTGTCGCCGAAGCGCTCGACGATCAGCCTGCGGTTGTTCTTGCCGGCCGCCGCCACCGGCGGGTCCTCGGCGGAGGACTCGCCGAAGGGCACCAGGGCGGGCGAGAGGTAGAACTTGCCGAGGCCGTTGGGCAGGAAGAAGTGCTGCGGGAGCACCTCCCGGCCGAGCATGACGTCGTCGTTGAAGTACAGGAAGTGCGCGGAGAGCCCGTCGATGTGGTGCAGCTGGCTCTCGATCGCGTGCGAGTTGAACGTCGGCAGCGCGGCCGGGTCCTTGAAGATCTCCTTGTGGCTGACGACCTTGATACGGGGGTGGTCGGTGTTCAGCCACTCCGGGGTCTGGTCGGCGGTCACCAGGTAGATGTTGCGGACCCAGGGCGCGTAGAGGTGCAGGGAGCGCAGTGAGTAGCGCAGTTCGTCGCGGCTGAGGTAGCGCGCCGCGTTGGCGGCCTCCTCGTGGTAGGGCCGGTCGGAGAAGGCGGCCCGCTGGCGCAGCCAGTCCGGGTCGGAGCCGTCCACCCAGGTGTAGACCACGTCGACGGGGAAGGTGCGGCTGCCCACGGCGACCGCGGCGAAGGCCGGCCGGGTCGGCACCCGTACCGGCTCCTGCTCCTGCTCGGCGGGCAGCGGCGCGAGTTCGGTGAACAGGCTCTCGTCGGCCTCCACCAGCGGCTCGGCCACCGGTACGGCCTCGGCGACAACGTTGCGCCGGGGGGAGACCAGTTCGCCGCCCTCCTGGCGCCAGAACTCGATGTCGCAGCCGTAGCGCAGGCCCAGCACCAGACGGCCGGTCTGGTCGGTGAGGTACCAGGTGCAGCGCAGCACGTCGGCACCGGCGACCCGCTTCCACGGGCCCGCGCCGTAGCCGGGCAGCGCGGACTCCTCCTGGGGCTGGCGGCCCCGTACCGGCACCACGTAACCGGGCCTGATCCGGCAGGCCTGGCGCAGCGCGGTGAGCACGCGCTCGCGGTCCTCGCGGCGTACCGCGACGGCCGCGGAGGTCTCGGAGTCCGAGCGCACGCAGAAGTGGTCGACGCCCGCCCCGCGCAGCGCGGCCATCACCTCGTCGAGGTTGGCCCGGCGCGCCTGGAGCGGGGTGATGTCGGGGACGACATGCGCTATGCGCGGCGTCCCGTCCACGCTGACGACGGTCCGGTCGTGCCGCGCCAGCAGCGCGCGGTGACGGCGTACCACCCGGACACGCTTGACCTGGTTGCGCACCTCGGCCGCGGCGGCGATCCCCGACTTCAGCTGCTCGCGGAAGTCGGTCCCCACATGTTCGGCGATCACTCGCCGAGCGCCGACCGGCACCGCGCGGCGGTATACGCCAACCAACCGGGAGGCTTCAGGGTTTCGCACTGCGGGAGCTCCTCCGACGGGAACGGCTGGGTGAACGGCACGCTCCCACTAGGTGATCCGGTAAAAACACGGCGAGACAAGTATGCAGTGTGTTTACCCCACGTCCCCATGGCCGTGCCACAACCGCAACCGTCAGCAAAGGCGACATACCGGGCCGATCGGTCACGAGTGTTGACATAAATCACAGCGTGGAACCGCGCGGACACCAGCCGCGTCCGGAAGCCACCGGGGCTTCCGGACGCGCAGCCGTGCCGGTCAGAACGGCTCGAAGTCGTCGTACTCCTGCTCGGTCTCGTCGCGCTCGGCCTGCCGGTCGCGACGGCGCTGGGCGGCCGGGCGGGGCGCCTCGAAGCGGTGGTCCTCGCCGCGGCGGCCGAGCATCTCGGCACCCGCCATCACGGACGGCTCCCAGTCGAAGACGACCGCGTTGTCCTCGGGGCCGATGGCGACGCCGTCGCCGGAGCGGGCGCCCGCCTTCAGCAACTGCTCCTCGACACCGAGCCGGTTGAGCCGGTCGGCGAGGTAGCCCACGGCCTCGTCGTTGTTGAAGTCGGTCTGCCGCACCCAGCGTTCGGGCTTCTCGCCGCGCACGCGGAACAGGCCCTCGTCCTCGCGGGTGACCGTGAAACCGGCCTCGTCGACGGCCTTGGGCCGGATGACGACGCGCGTCGCCTCCTCCTTCGGCCGGGCGGCCCGCGCCGTGGCGACCAGTTCGGCCAGGGCGTACGACAGCTCCTTCAGACCGGTGTGCGCCACCGCCGACACCTCGAAGACGCGGTAGCCGCGCGCCTCCAGGTCGGGCCGGACCATCTCGGCGAGGTCCTTGCCGTCGGGTACGTCGATCTTGTTGAGGACGACCATGCGCGGCCGGTTGCCCAGGCCGCCGTACTGGCGCAGCTCCTCCTCGATGATGTCGAGGTCGGAGACCGGGTCGCGGTCCGACTCCAGGGTCGCGGTGTCCAGTACGTGCACGAGGACGCTGCACCGCTCCACGTGCCGCAGGAACTCCAGGCCCAGCCCCTTGCCCTGGCTGGCGCCGGGGATGAGACCGGGCACGTCGGCGACGGTGTACACGGTCGAACCCGCCGTCACCACACCGAGGTTGGGCACCAGGGTGGTGAACGGGTAGTCGGCGATCTTCGGCTTGGCGGCGCTGAGCACGGAGATCAGCGACGACTTGCCGGCGCTCGGGTAGCCCACCAGCGCCACGTCGGCGACGGTCTTCAGCTCCAGGACGATGTCCCCGAGGTCACCGGGCTCGCCGAGCAGCGCGAAGCCGGGCGCCTTGCGGCGGGCCGAGGCCAGCGCCGCGTTGCCCAGACCGCCCCGGCCGCCCTGCGCGGCGACGTAGGAGGTGCCGTGGCCGATCAGGTCTGCCAGCACGTTGCCCGCCCGGTCCAGCACGACCGTGCCGTCCGGCACCGGCAGCACCAGGTCCTCGCCGTCCTTGCCGGACCGGTTGCCGCCCTCGCCGGGCTTGCCGTTGGTGGCCTTGCGGTGCGGCGAGTGGTGGTATTCGAGCAGCGTGGTGACGGACTGGTCGACGGTGAGGATCACGTCCCCGCCGCGTCCGCCGGTGCCGCCGTCCGGGCCGCCCAGCGGCTTGAACTTCTCACGGTGCACGGAGGCACAGCCGTGGCCCCCGTTACCCGCGGCGACATGCAGTTCGACGCGGTCCACGAAGGTGGTCATGTTGGTGCCTCCAGAAACTACGGGAATATCTCTTGGGTAACACGCGAAAGGCGGACCCGCCTTCCCGACCGGGAAGTGAGGTCCGCCTCGCGAAAGCCTCCGGTCAGGCGACCGGGACGATGTTCACGACCTTGCGGCCACGGTGGGTGCCGAACTCCACCGCGCCGGGCTGGAGCGCGAACAGCGTGTCGTCGCCGCCACGGCCGACGCCCGCGCCGGGGTGGAAGTGGGTGCCGCGCTGGCGGATGATGATCTCACCGGCGTTCACGACCTGACCGCCGAAGCGCTTCACGCCGAGCCGCTGGGCATTCGAGTCGCGACCGTTCCGGGTGGACGATGCGCCCTTCTTGTGTGCCATGTCTCCTCAGTCCCTTACTTCGCAGCCGCGGGGATCTCAGTGACCTTGATCGCCGTGTACTGCTGGCGGTGGCCCTGACGACGGCGGTAGCCGGTCTTGTTCTTGTAGCGCAGAATGTCGATCTTCTGCCCCTTGTGGTGGTCCACGACCTCGGCCTGGACCTTGATGCCGGCCAGCACCCACGGGTCGCTGGTCACAGCGTCGCCGTCGACAACGAGCAGGGTCGAGAGCTCGACCGTGTCGCCAACCTGGGCAGTGGAAATCTTGTCAACCTCAACGATGTCGCCGACAGCAACCTTGTGCTGGCGACCACCGCTGCGCACGATGGCGTACACGCGGATCTCACTCTCTCGCTCGGGAAACGGCACCCCCGCAGGCCAGCCGCCCGGCGACGGGCGGACCTCTCCCGGCCAACCCAGTGACCGGGAGGAAGAGGTTTACGGGGATGTGACGTGCTCAGTCGGCACGTCGACGGTCAAGGTTACGGGCCGTGGCCGAAGGGGTCAAACCAGGCCGGGCCCGCGCAAGGGCGGCCGGTCACGGCGGCGGCCGCGACCGGCCCGCGGGACGGTCCTGGTACACGTACCAGGACCGTCCCGCGGATGCGGATCAGCTCTCGTCGGCCGCGGCGGAGGCCGGGGACGCCGCCGCGGTCTTCTTCGCCGCCGACTTCTTCGCGGCGCCGGCCGTCTTGGCGGTCTTCGTCGCCTTCTTGGCCGTCGCCTTCTTCGCGACGGTCTTCTTGGCCGCCGTCTTCTTGGTCGCGGCCTTCTTCGCCGTGGCCTTCTTGGCGGCCTTGCGGACCGTCTTCTTGGCCGGGGCCTCCCCGGCCGCTTCGGTCTCCGCGGCCGCCGCGGGCTCCTCCGCACCGGCCTGGCCCGACGGGACGACCATGACGGCCGCCTCCTCGGACGCGGTCGGCGCGGTGGCCTTGCGCACCGCACGGCGGCGCGGACGGGCCGGAGCGGCCTCCTCCGCGGGCGCCTCGGCCTCGGCCGGAGCAGCCGCCGGGGCGGCCTCCTCGGCCGGGACCGGCCGCGGCTCGGACGCGGTCTCCGCGACCGTCACCACGGCCGTCTCGGCTCCCGCCGGGGAACCGGCCGGAGCCGACGCCCTGCGGGTCGCGCGGCGCCGGGTACGGCCCTTCGGCGCGGCCTCCTCGGCCACCGGCGCCTCGGGCTCGGCGGCCGGGACCACCGGGTCCTCGGCGGCCACCGGCTCGGCCTGCGCCGCGGCGGCGGGCTCCGGACGCACCGGGCGCCCGGCCTCCTGCTCCGCGGTCACCTGCTGGGCGGTCGGCACCTCGGGAGCGGCCGGGGCCGCGCCGTCCGCCGCCGCCTTCGGCGCACCCGCCGGGGCGGACGCCCGCCGGCTCGCCCGGCGACGGCCGCGGCCACGGGACGCGGCGGCCTCCGCCTCGGCGACGGAGCTGTACAGCTCCTCGTCCGGGGACAGCTCGAACGCGGGCACCTCGACCGGCTCGGCCTGCGCCTCGACGACGACGTCGGCCTCGGCCTCCGCCTCCTCCTCGGCGGTGGGCACGGCGGCCTGGACCGCCGCGGTCTCGTGCTCGTGCTCGTGCGGCTGCTCGGCACCGGCGCGGGCGCGCTTGCGGCGCTTGCCGCCGCCCCCGGCGGCCGTGGGCTGCTCCATGTGCACGATGACACCGCGGCCGTTGCAGTGGACGCAGGTCTCGGAGAAGGACTCCAGCAGACCCTGGCCCACCCGCTTGCGGGTCATCTGCACCAGGCCCAGCGAGGTCACCTCGGCCACCTGGTGCTTGGTGCGGTCGCGGCCCAGGCACTCCAGCAGCCGGCGCAGCACCAGGTCGCGGTTGGACTCCAGGACCATGTCGATGAAGTCGATCACGATGATGCCGCCGAGGTCGCGCAGCCTGAGCTGGCGCACGATCTCCTCGGCCGCCTCCAGGTTGTTCCTGGTGACCGTCTCCTCCAGGTTGCCGCCCTGGCCGGTGAACTTGCCGGTGTTGACGTCGACCACGACCATCGCCTCGGTCCGGTCGATCACCAGCGAACCGCCGCTGGGCAGCCAGACCTTGCGGTCCAGCGCCTTGGCGAGCTGCTCGTCGATCCGGTACGTGGCGAAGACGTCGACCTCGCTCGTCCAGCGCGACAGACGCGGGGCGAGGTCCGGGGCGACGTGCGCGACATAGCCGTGGATGGTCTCCCACGCCTCGTCACCGCTGACGATGACCTTGGAGAAGTCCTCGTTGAAGATGTCGCGCACCACGCGGACGGTCATGTCCGGCTCGCCGTACAGCAGGGTCGGCGCGCTGGAGTTGCCGTTCTTCGCCTTCTTGCGGATGTCCTCCCACTGCGCCTGGAGCCGCTCGACGTCGCGGCGCAGCTCCTCCTCGCTCGCGCCCTCGGCGGCGGTGCGCACGATGACGCCCGCGTCGTCGGGGACGATCTTCTTGAGGATGGTCTTCAGCCGGGCCCGCTCGGTGTCGGGCAGCTTGCGGCTGATGCCGGTCATCGAGCCCTCGGGGACGTACACGAGGTAGCGGCCCGGCAGGGAGACCTGGCTGGTCAGGCGGGCGCCCTTGTGTCCGATCGGGTCCTTGGTGACCTGGACGAGGACGGACTGCCCGGACTTCAGGGCGGACTCGATGCGGCGCGGACCGTTGCCCATGCCGAGCGCCTCGAAGTTGACCTCGCCCGCGTACAGCACGGCGTTGCGGCCCTTGCCGATGTCGATGAAGGCGGCCTCCATCGACGGCAGGACGTTCTGCACCTTGCCGAGGTAGACATTGCCGACGTACGAGACGGCCTGCTCCTTGTTGACGTAGTGCTCGACGAGCACGTCGTCCTCGAGGACGCCGATCTGCGTGCGGTCGCCGTTCTGCCGGACCACCATCACGCGCTCGACGGCCTCGCGGCGGGCCAGGAACTCGGCCTCGGTGATGATCGGCACACGGCGGCGGCCCTGCTCGCGGCCCTCGCGGCGGCGCTGCTTCTTCGCCTCCAGGCGGGTCGAGCCCTTGATGGACTGGACCTCGTCGCTGCCGCCGCCGGGCCGCTCGTCCTTCTTGCCGCGCGGCTCGCGGACCTTGACGACGGTGCGCTCGGGGTCGTCGGCGGACGGCTCGCCGTCCTGGCCGCCGTCCCCGGCCCGGCGACGCCTGCGGCGACGGCGGCGGCTGCTGCTGTTGCCGCCCGCGGCGCCCGCGTGCTCCTCGCCCTCGTCGCTCTCCTCGGACGCGTCCTCGGCGTCCTCCTCGACCTGCTCGGCGGTGTCCTCGACGTCCTGCGCGGCCTGCGCGGCGGCGAGTTCGCCGCTCTCCTCCGGCTCCTCGTCACCGTGCTCGGCGGCCTCGCCGCGGCGACGGCGACGGCCCCCGCGGCGGCGGCGCCGCCGCGAGCCGGACTCCTCGCCGTCGTCGCCGTCCGCGAGATCCTCGGCGGCCGCGGTGTCCTCGGCGTCTTCGGTGTCCTCCGCCTCGTCGTCGGCGGCGGGGGCGGCGGGCGCCTCGACGGCGTCCTCGGCGGTACGGGCCTCGGGCTCCTCGTCGGCGGCGCCCCGGCGACGGCGGCGGCGCCGCGCTCCGGGCTGCTCGGCCGGCTCGGTCCGCGCGGCCTGCTCCGCCGCGGGGGCCTCGGTCCCGTCGGGCTCCTCCTCGTGCGCGGCCTCGGCGGCCGCCTCGGCGGCGGCCCGCTGCGGGGTCTGGAACTGGAACTTCGGCTCGGCGAAGACGGGCGGCTGGAAGACCGCGACGGCGGGCCGCGCGGGCTTGCGCGGCGCGTCGTCCCCGGCGCCGGAGCGCGCGGCGGGCTCGGAGAACCCGGTCGCGGCGCGCCGCTCCACCCGGCGGCGGCCACGGCGCGGCGCGGCCTCCTCGGCGGCGGGCGCGGGCTCGGCGGCGGGAGCCGCGGCGGCGGGCTCGCCCACCTCGGCGGCGGACGCCGCACCCTTGCGGGTGGCCCGGCGACGGGCACGCGGCGCGGGCTCTTCCGCGACCTCCGCGGCGGGAGCGGGCTCCTCCGCGACCGGGGCCTCGGCCGCCTCGGCGGCGGGCGCCGACACCTTGCGGGTGGCACGGCGACGGGCACGCGGCGGCGCGGGCTCTTCCGCGGCCTCGGCAGCGGGAGCGGGCTCCTCGGCGGCCGGGACCTCGGCAGCCGTCTGCACGGCTGCCTCGGCGGCGGGCGCCGACACCTTGCGCGTGGCACGGCGACGGGCACGCGGCGGCGCGGGCTCCTCGGCGGCCTCGACTGCGGCGGGCTGCTCCGCGGGAGCGGCGGGCGCGGCGGTCTCGGCGGCCTGCGGCGCACCGGCGGCGGCGGACGCGCGGCGGCGGGTCCGGCGGACGGGCGCGGGCGCCTCGGCGGCGGCCTCCACGGGCGCGGCCGACTCCTGCGTACCGCTCACGGCACCGCTCTCGGCGGCCTCGTCGGCGCCACCGGTGGGCGCGGACACGCTGCGCGTGGCGCGGCGGCGGGTACGGCGCGGAGCGGCGGCCTCGCCGCTCTCGACGGTCCCGGCGGACGTCTCGTCCACCGTCCCGGTCTCCTCGGCGGCGGTCGCCGGGACGACGGTCTCGGCGGCCGGGGCCTCGGTGGTCTTCGGTGTCCCGGAGGGCGCGGAGGCCCGGCGGCGGGTGCGGCGCGCGGGGGCGGCGGGCTCCTCGGCGGCCGGGGTCCCGGCGGCCGTGTCCACGGCGTCCTCGGTGTCCTCGGTGGCCTCGGCGTCCGCGATGTCCTCGGCGGACGCAGCCGGTACGGCCGGAGCGGTGACCTCGGCCGGCGCCTCGGCGGCGCCGGGCGGGCCCGCCGGACGCGACGCGGCGCGGCGCCGACGGCGCGGCGGCAGCGTGTCGCTGGGGGTGTTCAGTTCTTCGGAACCCTGGGTGGGCTCGGTCGGTTCGAGCATGCGGGCGAATCTCCCGTCAGGCTCCCGGGCGCCGCGCTGGTCCGGTGTCCGATCGCGTCGATCGGACACCGCTGACGTCCGCGGCCTCGCGGTTGCGCGATGGCCGCCGTCCGGGGCGCGGGCGCCGCACGGGAGCTCTCTGTGTCCTGTCTCGCCGGTTCCGTACGCCTTGTCGCGTACGGCCTGGCGAAAGTCTTGTGGTCGGTGCGCTGCCCGACCCAGGTGGCTCCCGAGTACGAGGGCGGCGCTTTCGACGTCCGTCCCTACGGAACCTTCCCTAAGCAGGCACCTTCGCGGCGGCGGCTCCGGCGGCCCCTTCTGAAGCGGCCGGGGCGGCCGGGTCTGCCTCGCGGTCGGGCGCGAGCGGGTCGGTCACCGTGCCGGTCTCTTCATCGAGCAGCCCCTGCGCCAGCCTGGTCACCGCTGCGGGGACCGGCGGCGCCAGGTCGGCCACGGCGCGGAGACCGGACAGGACGTCGTCGGGTCGTACGGCAGGCGTCACGTGCCGAACAACCAGCCGCAGTATCGCACAGGGCCGGTCGCTCGGCCTATCGGCCGCCGCACCAGGCGTTTCCACGCGGGCCAGACGCACGACCGCGGAGCGGGCGTCGAACGTGCGGACGCCGTTCTTGGTCTGGCGCTGCACCTCGACGGTCTCGGCGCCGTCGAAGGCCGCGACCGCCCGGTCCGCCTCGGCCGGGTCCACGCCGTCCAGGCGCAGTTCCCAGACGGAGGCCGTCAGCCGGTCGGCGAGTCCCGGGGTACGGGCCTCGACCGCGTCGACGATGTCGAGTCCGGTGGGCATCGACTCGTCGAGGAGACCGCGCAGCCGCTCCGGGTCACGGGGCGCGGTGAGCGCGATCTCCAGAAACTCCGCCTCGCTGGCCGTGCCGGTGGGCGCGGCGTTGGCGTAGGACACCTTGGGGTGCGGAGTGAACCCCGCCGAGTACGCCATCGGCACCTCGGCGCGGCGCAGCGCGCGCTCGAAGGCGCGCTGGAAGTCACGGTGGCTGGTGAACCGGAGGCGGCCACGCTTGGTGTAGCGCAGTCGGATGCGCTGCACCGTGGGTGCGGGCGGCGGGCCTTCGGGCTGTCGCTTGCCCAGGGGAACTTCTCCTTGTGTACGGCGGGCGGTACCGGGCGCGCTCCCCGGCCGGGGAGCCTTCCGGCCGGCGTCCTGCCGGTGCCGGCCGGTCCGGACCGCCTCCCGCGCGCGGGGGCGTCTCGGGCCCGTTCCTTCTGTCTAGAGTACGCGTCCCGGCCGTCCCGGGTTCCCGCCGGGCCACCGGCCGGGGCTCCCCGGCGTCCCTGCCGACGAGGAGGCGCGGAAGCCGGGCCCAGAGCCCAGAGCGCCGCCCGACGACGGGAGCGGGCCGGGACGCCACCCTCGTGGTGTCCCGGCCCGCTCCCGTCACATCCCGCCCGGCCGCCCGGCGGCTCGGTGCAGGCGGCTGCTCAGTGCGCGTGCCCGCTGCCCGCGGGCTGCTTCACCGTCAGCGGCAGCAGCTTCTTGCCCGTCGGGCCGATCTGGATGCTGGTGTCCATCGCCGGGCACACCCCGCAGTCGAAGCAGGGCGTCCAGCGGCAGTCCTCGACCTCGGTCTCGTCGAGGGCGTCCTGCCAGTCCTCCCAGAGCCAGTCCTTGTCGAGCCCGGAGTCGAGGTGGTCCCAGGGCAGGACCTCCTCGTAGGAGCGCTCGCGGGTGGTGTACCAGTCGACGTCGACGCCGTAGGGGGCCAGGGCCTTGGCGGCGCAGTTCATCCAGCGGTCGTAGGAGAAGTGCTCGCGCCAGCCGTCGAAGCGGCCGCCGTCCTCGTAGACCGCGCGGATCACCGCGCCGGTGCGGCGGTCGCCGCGGGAGAGCAGGCCCTCGATGATGCCGGGCTTGCCGTCGTGGTAGCGGAAGCCGATGGAGCGGCCGTACTTCTTGTCGCCGCGGATCTTGTCCCGGAGCTTCTGGAGGCGGGCGTCGGTCTCCTCGGCGCTCAGCTGCGGCGCCCACTGGAAGGGGGTGTGCGGCTTGGGCACGAACCCGCCGATGGAGACCGTGCAGCGGATGTCGCCCGAGCCGGAGACCTCGCGGCCCTTGGCGATGACATGGGTCGCCATGTCGGCGATCTGGAGCACGTCCTCGTCGGTCTCGGTGGGCAGGCCGCACATGAAGTACAGCTTGACCTGGCGCCAGCCGTTGCCGTACGCGGTGGCGACGGTGCGGATCAGGTCGTCCTCGGAGACCATCTTGTTGATGACCTTGCGCATCCGCTCGGAGCCGCCCTCGGGGGCGAAGGTCAGACCGGAGCGGCGGCCGTTGCGCGTCAGCTCGTCGGCCAGGTCGACGTTGAAGGCGTCCACGCGGGTGGAGGGCAGGGACAGGCCGATCTTGTCGTCCGTGTAGCGGTCGGCCAGGCCCTTGGCGATGTCACCGATCTCGCTGTGGTCCGCGGAGGACAGGGAGAGCAGCCCGACCTCCTCGAAGCCGGTCGCCTTCAGGCCCTTCTCGACCATCTCGCCGATGCCGGTGATGGAGCGCTCGCGCACCGGGCGGGTGATCATGCCGGCCTGGCAGAAGCGGCAGCCGCGGGTGCAGCCGCGGAAGATCTCCACCGACATGCGCTCGTGCACCGTCTCGGCGAGCGGGACCAGCGGCTGCTTGGGGTAGGGCCACTCGTCCAGGTCCATCACGGTGTGCTTGGACACCCGCCAGGGCACACCGGAGCGGTTGGGCACGATGCGGGCGATCCGGCCGTCGGGGAGGTACTCGACGTCGTAGAAGCCGGGGACGTAGACCCCGCCGGTCCTCGCCAGGCGCAGCAGCACCTCCGCGCGGCCGCCGGGGCGCCCCTCGGCCTTCCAGGCGCGGACGATCTCGGTGATCTCCAGGACCGCCTGCTCGCCGTCGCCGATGACCGCGCAGTCGATGAAGTCGGCGATCGGCTCCGGGTTGAAGGCCGCGTGGCCGCCGGCCACCACGATCGGGTCGTCGACCGTGCGGTCGCGGGCCTCCAGCGGGATCCCGGCCAGGTCGAGGGCGGTGAGCATGTTGGTGTAGCCCAGCTCCGTGGAGAAGGACAGGCCGAACACGTCGAACGCCTTCACCGGGCGGTGGCTGTCCACCGTGAACTGCGGGACGCCGTGCTCCCGCATCAGCGCCTCCAGGTCCGGCCACACGCTGTAGGTGCGCTCGGCGAGGACGCCCGCCCGCTCGTTCAGCACCTCGTAGAGGATCATGACGCCCTGGTTGGGCAGGCCGACCTCGTACGCGTCCGGGTACATGAGCGCCCAGCGGACGTCGCACTCGTCCCAGCTCTTGACGGTGGAGTTGAGCTCGCCGCCCACGTACTGGATCGGCTTCTGCACATGCGGGAGCAAGGCTTCGAGCTGCGGGAAAACCGACTCGACGGTCATCGCGGGAACTTTCGTCAGCTGACAGGGGTGACCATCTAGCCTAACCCGCTCCGCGGCCCGTACCGAACGGCCGCAGCCCCGCCCGCAGCCGGGGGAGTTCCGCCTCCAGCACGGCCGCGCGGTGCTCCTCGCGCCCGTACAGCAGCCCGTAGGTGAAGGAGCTCTCCCGGGCCGCCTGCGCCTGCCCGGCCAGCTCGCGCAGGGCGCGGCGGGCCAGCACGCCGTCCTGGTGGTCGCCGAGCAGCGTCTGGAGGGCCTTGGCGTCCGCGCCCGGCGGCCCGGCCGCCGCGCCGAGGGCCCCGGCGGCGGTCTCGGCCGCGTACCGGGTGCGCTTGGCCTGCTTGCGGGCCTCGTGCAGGGCGAGGTCGCGGGCGGGTCCGGGCGGCAGGGCGAGCGCCCGGTCGAGGGCGGCGGCCAGCCGGGCGTGTTCCTCGCCGAGGGCCCGGCCCAGCACCTCGGCCGGGTCGCCGCCGGCCGCGGGCCGCAGCGGCGGCCGGGCGGTCAGCGCGTCCAGCGCGTCGAGCAGGGCCAGGTACCGGCCGCCGTCCAGGACGGCCAGCACCCGGCTGCGGGCGCCCGCGCGGCGGCTCGCGGACCACAGCCGCAGCCGGGTGCGGACCGGCCCGGTCACCAGGGTCTCGGGGAGGGCGTCGAGGGCGGCGGTGAGGCGTTCGGCGAGGACCTCGTGGTCGCGGTCGAGGCCGAGTTCCCCGGCGAGCCACTTCAGTTCGGCGGCGAGCGGGGCGGTGGCGGCGCGGTCCAGGACCCGGCCGTGGCTGCGCAGGGCGCTGCGCAGCCGTCGGGTGGCGACGCGCATGCGGTGCACGGAGTCGGGCAGGTCGCGGCGGACCGCCGGGTCGAGGGCGACGACGGCATCGCGCTGGGCGCGCAGCCGGGCGAGGACGTGGTCGCCCGCGGTGACCGGCGGGGCGGGCGGTCCGGGCAGCGGGCGGTGGCCGGGCGGGGCGGTCTCCGCCAGGGCGCGGGCGGCCTTGGAGGGGGCGGCCGAGCGCCGTACGCCCGCCGCGCGCAGCCGGTCGTCCAGCAGATCGAGGAGGGCGGGGTCGCCGCCCTCGGCGAGTTCCACCTCGATCTCGGTCCAGCGGGCCGTGGCGGCGCGACCGCCGTGGCTCCCGCGGTCGTCGGCGGTGTCGGCCGGCCGGTCGGCCCGTACGGTGTCCACGCTCAGCTCGGCCAGCAGCGTGCCGCGGGCGTCGAGCAGGTGGCGGACGGCGCGGGTGGAGCGCAGCCGGAGCACGGGGCGCAGCGCGGCGCCGCGGACCCGGGAGCGCAGCAGGGCGGCCAGGGCGGGCGGCACCTCGTCGGACAGCGGGGCCTGGATCTCGTCGCGTACGCCGGGGGCGGCCGGGATCTTCAGGTGCCAGCCCGCGTCGGTGCCGCCGGTGCGGCGGCGCAGGGTGAGTCCGGCGGCGGCCAGGCGTGCGTCGGCGGTGTCGTAGTGGGCGGCGTCGAGGGCCATGGTGCCCCGGTCGGCGACGGCGGCGACCGGGCCGACGCCGGTGAGGTCCGGCAGTCGGCCTGTACCGGACTCGTACTTCCGCTCGATCTCGCGCCGGACGGCCGCCATGCACCGAATGTAGTGGTCCGCGCCGCCGGGGGCGCCTCCTGCGCACGGATCCGGTGCGCAGGAGGCGTGCGCTACGCCGACATGGGCCGCTGCACTCTGATCGACTGGAGCAGTCCGACCGCCGCCCAGACCGCGAACATGGACGAGCCTCCGTAGGAGACGAACGGCAGGGGCAGGCCGGTGACCGGCATGATGCCCAGTGTCATGCCGATGTTCTCGAACGCCTGGAAGGCGAACCAGGCGACGATCCCGGCGGCGACGACGGTGCCGTACAGCTCGGTGGTCTCGCGGGCGATGCGGCAGGCACGCCACAGGACGACCCCGAGCAGCACGATGATCAGCCCGGCGCCCGCGAAGCCCAGCTCCTCCCCCGCGACGGTGAAGACGAAGTCGGTCTGCTGCTCGGGCACGAACTGGCCGGTGGTCTGGGAGCCGTGGAAGAGGCCCGAGCCGGTCAGTCCGCCGGAGCCGATGGCGATTCGGGCCTGGTTGGTGTTGTAGCCGACGCCGGCCGGGTCGAGGCTGGGGTTGGCGAAGGCCGCGAACCGGTTGATCTGGTACTCGTCGAGGATGTGCAGCTGCCAGACCGCGACGGCGCCGAGCGTGCCGGTGGCCACGAGGCCCAGGGTCCAGCGGTTGGAGGCGCCGGAGGCGAGCAGCGCCCCCAGGATGATCACCACCATGACCATGACCGAGCCGAGGTCCGGCATGAGCAGGACGATCAGGATGGGGACCGAGGCCAGGCCCAGGGCCTGGAGGACGGTGCGGTGGTCGGGGTGCTCCTTGTCGCCCGCGTCCACCCGGGCGGCGAGCATCATCGCCATCCCCAGGATGATCGTGATCTTCACGAACTCGGAGGGCTGGATGGAGAAGCCGCCGCCGAGGACGATCCAGGAGTGCGCGCCGTTGACGGTGGAGCCGAGCGGGGTGAGCACCAGCAGGATGCCGAAGACCGAGGCGCCGTAGAGGATCGGCACGGCGGTGCGCAGGGTGCGGTGGCCGAGCCAGATGATGCCGATCATCAGGGCGAGCCCGATGCCGGTGTTCATCAGGTGCCGGAGCAGGAAGTAGTACGGGTCGCCCTGGTTGATCTCGGTGCGGTTGCGGGTGGCCGAGAAGACCAGGAGGGAGCCGATCCCGGAGAGGGCGAGCGCCGACAGCAGTATCGGCCAGTCCAGGCGGCGGGTGACCGAGTCGCGGGCGAGCAGCCGGGTCCAGCCGGCCCGCTCGGGTCCGTACCCGGAGACGGAGAAGTTGTTCGCGCCGGTCATGCGGTCGTCCTCCGCCTTCCTCCGCGCTGCGGGCGCCTGCGCGGGCGCCTTCGGGTGTCGCGGTTGCCCGCCCCCGTGTTGTTGGTGGTCGCCGGGGTGTCCTGGTCGCCGTCCGGGGCGGTGGTGGTGCCCTGCTGGGCGACCTCCTTGGCGACCTTCTCCTGGTCCTTGGCGGGGTCGCCGTTGATCTTCGGGGCGGGGATGGTGCCGTCGGCCTGGATCTTCGGCAGGCCCTTCATCGGGGTGGGCAGCAGGGCCTTCTTGTTGTCGACGGACCCGTCGGCCTGCACGCCGTACAGGGCGCTGTAGATGTTGCGCACGGCCTCGCCGGAGGCGCCGGAGCCGGTACCGGCCTGGGCGATGGTCATGATGACCGTGTAGTCCTTGCTGTAGGTGGCGAGCCAGGACGTGGTCTGCTTGCCGTAGACCTCGGCGGTACCGGTCTTGGCGTGCAGCGGGAACTTGTCCTGCGGCCAGCCGTTGAACTTCCAGGCGGCGGTACCGCGGGTGGCGACGCCTGCGAGTGCCTGGTCCATCATGTCGCGGGTGGCCTTGGTGATGGGCAGCCTGCCGTGGGACCTGGGCTTGATCTCGGTGACGTGCTTGCCGTCGGGGCTGACCACGGCCTTGCCGATGGTCGGGGTGTACATGGTGCCGCCGTTGGAGATGGCACCGTAGATGACGGCCTCCTGGATCGGCGTCAGCAGGGTGTCGCCCTGGCCGATGGAGTAGTTGATCGCGTCACCCTCGCGCATCTTGTTGCCTTCGAGGCAGTTCTCGTAGGCGATCTTCTCGACGTAGCTGCCGTTCTTCTTGCCGGACTTGCACCAGGCGTCCTTGTTGGCCGCCCAGTACTTCTGCTTCCACTGGCGGTCGGGGACGCGGCCGGTGACCTCGTTGGGCAGGTCGAGGCCGGTCTCCTTACCCAGGCCGAACTGGTGGGCGGCCTTGAAGAAGTAGTCCTTGGGCTGGCCCTTCTTCGGGTTGATGCCCCCGTCCTTCTTCCACTCGTTGTCCGCGAGGCCGTAGAAGACGGTGTCGCAGGAGACCTCCAGGGCCCGGCCCAGGGAGATGTTGCCGAAGTTCTCGCCCTCGAAGTTCTTGAAGACCTGGCCGCCGACCGAGTACGAGCTGGTGCAGGGGTAGTTGCCGTTGAAGTCGTAGCCGGCCTCGACCGCGGCGGCCGTGGAGACCACCTTGAAGGTCGAACCGGGCGCGGACTGACCCTGTATGGCACGGTTCAGCAGCGGGTAGTCGGAGTTCTTGCCGGTGAGCTTCGCGTAGTCCTTGGCGGAGATGCCGCCGACCCAGACGTTCGGGTCGTACGTCGGCGCGGACGCCATGGAGACGATCCGGCCGGTCTTGGCCTCCATCACGACGACGGCGCCGGAGTCGGCCTTGTAGTTGGTGCCGGTGATGCTGTCGTACTGCTGGCGGGCAGCCTTCATCGCCTTGTCCAGCTCGTACTCGGCGACCCGCTGGACCCGGGCGTCGATGCTGGTGACCAGGTTGGAGCCGGGCTGGGCGGCGTCCGACTTGGCCTTGCCGATGACGCGGCCGAGGTTGTCGACCTCGTAGCGGGTGACGCCGGCCTTGCCGCGCAGCTCCTTGTCGTACTGGCGCTCCAGACCGGAGCGGCCGACCATGTCGGAGCGCAGATAGGGCGAGGAGGTGTCCTTGGCCTGCTGGATCTCGTCGTCGGTGACCGGTGAGAGGTAGCCGAGGACCTGCGCGGTGTTGGACTTGCCGGGGCCCGCGTAGCGGCGCACGGCCTCGGGCTCGGCGGTGATGCCGGGGAAGTCCTCGGCGCGCTCGCGGATCTGGAGGGCCTGCTTGGGGGTGGCCTCGTCGGTGAGCGGGATGGGCTGGTAGGGCGAGCCGTTCCAGCAGGGCTGCGGCGTCTTGGCGTCGCAGAGCCGGACCTTCTGCTGGATCTCCTGCGGGTCCATGCCGAGGACCCCGGCGAGCTTGGCGAGGACCGCCTTGCCGTCGTCCTTCTGCCTGAGCAGGTCGGTGCGGGAGGCGGAGACCACGAGCCGGGTCTCGTTGTCGGCGAGCGGGACACCGCGCGCGTCCAGGATCGAGCCGCGCACGGCGGGCTGGACGACCTGCTGGACGTGGTTGCCCGACGCCTCCTTCTGGTACTGCGCGCCCTCGCGGATCTGGAGGTACCACAGCCGGCCGCCGAGGGTGCCGAGCAGGGAGAGGACGAGGATCTGGAGGACGATGAGCCGGGTCTGGACGCGTGGGGTCCGACCGGTCTCGGGAATGTTGGTCACTGGTGCTGCCTCCCCCTCTCAGTGTCCGGACGAGTCGTGTGCGTGCGGGCCTGTCACAGGCGCTTGACCCCCTTGATGCGGCCGACCCGGGTGGAGCGGGAGCGGGCCTTGGTCTTCAGTGAGCCGAGCGCGCCGCGCTGGCCGCCGATGCGCAGTCCGGTGCCCGAGGAGAGCCAGCCGGAGGAGATGTCGGCCTTCTTGGCGGCGGAACCGGCCTCGGCGAGCGGGTCGTTCTCGGCGCGCCGGGCCAGCGCCATGATGCCGGGCACCACGAACGGGGCGAGCAGCAGGTCGTAGACGGCGGCGCTGATCAGCAGTCCGGGCAGGCCGACGTGGCGGGCGGCGGTGTCGCCGACGAGGGCGCCGACACCGGCGTACAGCAGGGTGGAGCCGAGGGCGGCGGCGACCACCACGGCCATCGGGCCGGTGGCCGACTTGACCTGGCCGGTCTCGGGCTTGATGAGCCCGGCCAGATAGCCGATGACACAGAGCACGAGGGCGTAGCGGCCGGCGGCGTGGTCGGCGGGCGGGGCGAGGTCGGCGAGGAGTCCGGCGCCGAAGCCGACCAGGCAGCCGCCGACGTGCCCGTAGACCATGGCCAGGCCGAGCACGGTGAGCAGCAGCAGGTCGGGCACGGCGCCGGGCAGGTGCAGCCGGGCCAGGACGCTCACCTGGATCACCAGGGCGACGACGACCAGCACGGTGGAGAGCAGGATCCGGTTGAGACGCATGGGGACTTTTCTCGCTCCTACGGCTGCTGGTCGTCGGTGGACTGCGGATCGGGCTCCCCGGTGCCCTGGCTGTCGCGCGCCCCGGTGCCCCGGGTGTCGGGCAGGCCCGCGCCGTCCCCGGAGCGGCCGGACGTGTCGTTCGCGCCGCCGGTCGGGGTGACCGTGACCGTCACGGTGGGCGTCGGGGCCGGCTTGGGCTTGGCCGGCAGGACCGTGTCGCGCGGGTCCTTCTTCGGGGCCTGGACGACGACACCGATGACGTCGAGCTTGGTGAAGCCGACGTACGGCGTGACGTAGACGGTGCGGGTCAGGTCGCCGCCGGAGGGGTCGACGCGGGAGACGACGCCGACCGGGACGCCGGGCACGAACGGCTTGTCGGCCTGGGAGCCGAAGGTGATCAGCCGGTCGCCCTTCTTCACCTCCGCCTTGCCGTTGAGGAGTTGCACGCGCATCGGGCGGTCGCCCTGGCCGGAGGCGAAGCCGAGTTCGTCGGTGCCCTCCATGCGGGTGCCGACGGTGAAGTCGGGGTCGTTGGCGAGCAGCACGGTCGACGTGCCGGGGCCGACGGTGGTGACGCGGCCGACCAGGCCGTCGCCGTTGAGGACGGTCATGTCGCGCCGGATGCCGTCGTCGGCGCCGGCGTCGATGGTGATGGTCCAGGAGAAGCCCTGCGCGGCTCCTATGGCGATGACCTGGGCGCCCTTGATGCCGTACTGGCCCTGGCCGGCGAGCTTGAGCATCTTGTCGAGCTGGCTCAGGCGGCTGCGGTTGCGGTCGTCGCTGCCGAGCTTGGCCTTGAGCGCCGCGTTCTCCTTCTCCAGCGCGGCGAGCCGGTCGTGGCGGCCGCCGGAGTCGCGGACCGCGGAGACCGCGTCGCCGACCGGGTCCACCGCGCCCGACACGCCGTTCTCGATCGGGCCGAAGACGGTGGCGGCGCCGCGTCGGGCGCCGTCCACCGGGGAATTCTCCCCGCCGCGGATATCGACCGTGATCAGCGCGAACGCCACGGCGATCAGCAGCACCAGGAGCAGCCGGCTCTCTTTCGTGTCCCTCACGTGCGGCGGCCGTGCCCTTCCTCGTAGGAATTCGGGTGGCCCCCGGTGAGCGCCGGTGGGAAAGCGCACACCCTCGGGGGCCGTTTGTGGGAGCTTATGCCTCTATATCAACGATCCGCCGTACGAGAGGAGATCATCTCGTACGGCGGAATCGAAACGTCGTGTCATCGGCGCGGCTGGGCGTCCAGCACCTGCTGAAGCGCCTCGAACTCCTCGACGCACTTCCCGGAGCCGAGCGCCACGCTGTCCAGCGGGTCCTCGGCGATATGGATCGGCATGCCGGTCTCCCGGCGCAGCCGCTCGTCCAGGCCGCGCAGCAGGGCGCCGCCGCCGGTCAGCACGATGCCCCGGTCCATGATGTCGCCGGACAGCTCCGGCGGGCACTTGTCGAGGGTCGTCTTGACCGCGTCGACGATCGCGTTGACCGGTTCCTCGATCGCCTTGCGCACCTCGGCGGCCGAGATGACGACGGTCTTGGGCAGGCCGGAGACCAGGTCCCGGCCGCGGATCTCGGTGTGCTCGTCGGCGTCGAGTTCGTACGCGGAGCCGATCGTGATCTTGATCTGCTCGGCCGTGCGCTCGCCCAGCAGAAGGCTGTACTCCTTCTTGACGTACTGGATGATCGCGTTGTCCAGTTCGTCGCCGGCGACGCGGATGGACTGGGCGGTGACGATGCCGCCGAGCGAGATGACCGCGACCTCCGTGGTGCCGCCGCCGATGTCCACCACCATGTTGCCCGTGGCCTCGTGGACCGGCAGGCCGGAGCCGATGGCCGCGGCCATGGGCTCCTCGATGATGTGCACCTGGCGGGCGCCGGCCTGGGAGGAGGCCTCGATGACAGCGCGCCGCTCGACGCCGGTGATGCCGGAGGGCACGCAGACCACGACCCGCGGACGAGCCAGATAGCGCCGCTTGTGGATCTTCAGGATGAAGTAGCGGAGCATCCGTTCGGTGATCTCGAAGTCCGCGATGACGCCGTCCTTGAGCGGGCGCACGGCGACGATGTTGCCGGGCGTGCGCCCGATCATCTTCTTCGCCTCGGCGCCGACGGCGAGGATGCCACCGGTGTTCGTGTTGATCGCGACGACGGACGGCTCGTTGAGTACGATCCCGCGACCCCTGACGTACACCAGCGTGTTGGCGGTCCCGAGGTCGACAGCCATGTCACGGCCGATGAACGACATTGAGTTCCCCATCAGGATTCGTCTGGCCTTCCCTGGGAGCTTTTGAGGGCATTTCAGGTACGGCGAGGTGGGTGCTGTGACGTGAAGGCTTCCATCGTAAACGCGCCTGCACGAACACCGCGCGAGGGTCTTCGCCATTGTCAGCAGATGGCGTACCGCCTCGCTTGTGGAGACGGTCCATCGGGGGCACGCGTTCCCCCGATCGCCTTCGGGTATGCCGATGGGCGGCCGCATGTCCACGGCCGCCCAGGTCAGGCGGGCTGATGAACTGACGATACGTCAGAAAGCGGCTCCGACGTCTCAGCCACGACCGGGAAAGAAGATCTTCACCTCGCGCTCGGCGGACTCCTCGGAGTCGGAGGCGTGGATCAGGTTCTCCCGCACGATCACACCGTAGTCCCCGCGGATGGAACCGGGCGCGGCGGCGATCGGGTCGGTCGGACCGGCCAGGGCGCGCACCCCCTCGATGACCCGCTCGCCCTCGACGATCATCGCGACCACCGGGCCCGAGGCCATGAACACCATCAGCGGCTCGTAGAAAGGCTTGCCCTTGTGCTCGCCGTAGTGCTGCTCCAGCGTGTCCTGGTCCAGGGTGCGCAGCTCCAGCGCGGTGATCTGCCAGCCGGCCTTGCGCTCGATACGGCTGATGATCTCGCCGGTCAGGCCGCGACGGACCGCGTCGGGCTTGAGGAGGACGAGGGTGCGCTGGGTCACGGTGGACTCCTTCTGCTGTACAGATGTGCGGTGGCACGACCCTACAAGGTCGCGGTCACACAGCGTCAGCCGAGGCGGCGGGCGCGGAAGCCGCCTCCGCCTCGGCGGCCCGCGCCGCGAATCTCGCCTTCGCCTCGTCGATCTTCCGCCCGAAGTGCACCGACGCCCACCACAGCCCCGCGAACACCGCGCCGAGGAAGTACATCACCGGCACCACGAAGCCGGACGCGACCAGTGCGATCTGGAGGGCCCAGCCGAGGGCCACCCCGCCGGGCCGGCCCAGCATCCCGCACAGCAGCACGCACAGCACCATCGCGATGCCGCTGACCGTCCACACCGTCCCCATGGACAGGTCCGGGTCCTTCATCGCGACCAGCGCGGCGAAACCGATGACGAAGAACTCGCCGATCAGGGTCGAGGAACACAGCGTACGCACGAGAGTCAGCCCCTCCCGAGGAGCAGTCGGGCCTCACCCACGGTGATGACGGAACCGGTGACCAGCACACCGCCGCCGGCGAACTCGCCCTCCTCCTCGGCGAGCGTGATCGCGGCCTCCAGCGCGTCCGGCAGCCGCGGCTCCACCTGGACCCGCTCCTCGCCGAACACCTCCACCGCGATCCCCGCCAGCTCGTCGGCGTCCATCGCGCGGTGGCTGGAGTTCTGCGTGACCACGACCTCCGCGAAGATCGGCTCGAACGCCTCCAGCAGCCCGCGCACGTTCTTGTCAGCGCTGGCGCCGACCACGCCGATCAGCCGGCTGAAGTCGAACGCCTCCTGCACCGCCTCCGCCGTGACCTGTGCGCCCGCCGGATTGTGCGCGGCGTCCAGCACCACGGTCGGCGAGCGCCGCACGACCTCCATCCGGCCGGGCGAGCTGACCGCGGCGAACGCCTTGCGGACGGTCTCCGGCTCCAGCGACTCGGCGCGCTGCGAGCCCACGCCGAAGAACGCCTCCACGGCGGCGAGCGCCACGGCCGCGTTGTGCGCCTGGTGCGCGCCGTGCAGCGGCAGGTACACCTCCGGGTACTCGCCGCCCAGGCCGCGCAGCGTCAGCAGCTGCCCGCCCACGGCCGGCTGCCGCGCCACGACGCCGAACTCCAGGCCCTCGCGGGCCACCGTGGCGTTGACCTCCACGGCCTTCTTCAGCAGCACCTGCGCCGCGTCCACCGGCTGCTGGGCCATGATCACCGTGGCGTCCCGCTTGATGATCCCGGCCTTCTCCCCGGCGATCTCCCCGGTGGTCGAGCCGAGCCGGTCGGTGTGGTCCAGGCCGATCGGGGTGACGACGGCGACATCCGCGTCGATGACGTTCGTGGCGTCCCAGGTGCCGCCCATGCCCACCTCGACCACGGCGACGTCCACCGGCGCGTCGGCGAAGGCCGCGTAGGCCATGCCGGTCAGCACCTCGAAGAACGACAGCCGGTACTCCTGCGCGGCGTCGACCATCTCCACGTACGGCTTGATGTCCTGGTACGTCTCGACGAACCGCTCCGCGGAGACCGGCGCGCCGTCCAGGCTGATCCGCTCGGTCACCGACTGCACGTGCGGCGAGGTGTAGCGGCCGGTGCGCAGCTCGAACGCGCCGAGCAGCGCCTCGATCATGCGGGCGGTGGAGGTCTTGCCGTTGGTCCCGGTGATGTGGATCGAGGGGTACGACCGCTGCGGCTCGCCCAGGACGTCCATCAGCGCGGCGATCCTGCTGACCGAGGGCTCCAGCTTGGTCTCGCCCCAGCGCGTCGCCAGCTCGGCCTCGACCTCCCGCAGCGCCTTGTCGACCTCGGGGTCCTCGGGCCGGCCGGGCACGTCGGCCTGCGGCGGCCCGCCCTGGGTGCGCAGGGTGCGGCTGCCGGCCTCGATCACCGCGAGATCGGGGTCACGGGTGGTCTCGGCCTCGATGATCTCGTCGAAGGAGTCGAGGGGGTCGGGCCGGTCGTTCTCGTGCGGGAGGTCGCTCACGGGTTCAGTCTACGGAGCACCGGGACGAGGCGCGGCGCCGGTTCGGCGTGGGGGTGCGCGAGGCCGGGGGCGGGGGCGGGGCGGCCGCTTTCAGGGGGTGGGGTTCGGGGCCGCTCCCCCACGGAGACCCGCGTCCCGGCCCGCCCCGCCCCCGCGCCGCCCCGTCAGGCCCCCGCCCCGTCACGTCACCTCACGTCACGGACGGCCGAAGGCCCCGGGGTCTCGAGGACTCCGGGGCCTTCGGGTGTACGGGATGTCACGCCTGCGGCAGCCGCTCCAGCTGGGCGGTGATGCGGGCGATGTCCTCCTCGGCCTTGGCGAGCCGGGCGCGGATGCCGTCGATCACCTTTTCGGGTGCCTTCGACAGGAACGCCTCGTTGCCGAGCTTGCCGTTCGCCTGGGCCTTCTCCTTCTCGGCGGCGGCCAGGTCCTTGGCGAGCCGCTTGCGCTCGGCGGCGACGTCGATGGTGCCCGACAGGTCGAGGGCGACCTCGGCCCCGGCGACCGGCAGGGTGGCCGTGGCGGTGAACGCCTCGCCCTCCGGCTGGAGCCGCAGCAACTGGCGGACGGCGGCCTCGTGCGCGGCGAGCGCCGTGCCGTCCAGGGTCAGCCGGGCCGGGACCCGCTGGCCCGGCTGGAGGCCCTGGTCGGCGCGGAAGCGGCGGACCTCGGTGATGACCGCCTGGAGCGTCTCGATCTCCCGCTCGGCGTCCGCGTCCCGGAAGCCGCTGTCGGCCGGCCAGGCGGCGATGACGACCGACTCGCCGCCGGTGAGGGTCGTCCACAGCGTCTCGGTGACGAACGGGACGACCGGGTGCAGCAGCCGCAGCGTCACGTCCAGGACCTCGCCCAGGACCCGCTTGGAGACCTCGGCGGCCTCGCCGCCCGCCTGGAAGGTGGTCTTGGACAGCTCGACGTACCAGTCGAACACCTCGTCCCAGGCGAAGTGGAACAGCGCGTCGGACAGCTTGGCGAACTGGAAGTCCTCGTAGTACGCGTCGACCTCGGCGACGACCGAGTTGAGCCGGGACAGGATCCAGCGGTCGGTCGCCGACATCGCCGACGGCTGTGGCAGCGGGCCCTCCACCGTCGCGCCGTTCATCAGCGCGAAGCGGGTGGCGTTCCAGATCTTGTTGGCGAAGTTGCGCGAGCCCTGGACCCAGTCCTCGCCGATCGGGACGTCGACGCCCGGGTTGGCGCCGCGCGCCAGGGTGAAGCGGAGCGCGTCGGAGCCGTACTTGTCCATCCAGTCCAGCGGGTTGACCGCGTTGCCGAAGGACTTCGACATCTTCTTGCCGAACTGGTCGCGGACCATGCCGTGCAGGGCGATGGTGTGGAACGGCGGGGTGCCGTCCATCGCGTACAGGCCGAACATCATCATCCGGGCGACCCAGAAGAAGAGGATGTCGTAGCCGGTGACCAGGACGGAGTTCGGGTAGAACTTCGCGAGCGACTCGGTCCGCTCGGGCCAGCCGAGCGTGGAGAACGGCCACAGGCCGGAGGAGAACCAGGTGTCCAGGACGTCGGTCTCCTGGTGCCAGCCCTCGCCGGACGGCGGCTCCTCGCCGGGGCCGACGCAGACGGTCTCGCCGTTCGGCCCGTACCAGACCGGGATGCGGTGGCCCCACCACAACTGCCGCGAGATGCACCAGTCGTGGAGGTTGTCGACCCAGTCGAAGTACCGCTTCTCCATCTCCTGCGGGTGGATCTTGACCTTGCCCTCGCGGACCGCGTCACCGGCGGCCTTCGCGAGCGGGCCGACCTTGACCCACCACTGCATGGACAGGCGCGGCTCGACCGTGGTCTTGCAGCGCGAGCAGTGGCCCACGGAGTGGACGTAGGGCCGCTTCTCGGCGACGATCCGGCCCTCGGCGCGCAGGGCCGCGACGATGGCGGAACGGGCCTCGAAGCGGTCCAGACCCTGGAAGGGGCCGTGCGCGGTGATGACGGCGTGCTCGTCGAGGACGGTGATGGCGGGCAGGTCGTGGCGCCGGCCGATCTCGAAGTCGTTCGGGTCGTGGGCCGGGGTGACCTTGACGGCGCCCGTGCCGAACTCCGGGTCGACGTGCTCGTCGGCGACGACGGGGATCGAGCGGTCGGTCAGCGGCAGCTTGATGAGCTTGCCGACCAGGTGCTTGTAGCGCTCGTCGTCGGGGTGGACGGCGACGGCCGTGTCGCCGAGCATCGTCTCGGCACGGGTGGTGGCGACGACGATGGTGTCGTCCCCGTCGCCGTACGTCATCGAGACCAGCTCGCCGTCGTCGTCCTGGTACTCGACCTCGATGTCGGAGATCGCGGTCAGACAGCGCGGGCACCAGTTGATGATGCGCTCGGCGCGGTAGATCAGCTCGTCGTCGTAGAGCCGCTTGAAGATGGTCTGGACGGCCTGGGAGAGGCCCTCGTCCATGGTGAAGCGCTCACGGGACCAGGCGACGCCGTCACCGAGGCGGCGCATCTGGCCGCTGATCTGGCCGCCGGACTCGCCCTTCCACTGCCAGACGCGCTCGACGAACGCCTCGCGGCCCAGGTCGTGGCGGGACTTGCCCTCCTTGGCCAGTTCGCGCTCGACCACGTTCTGCGTGGCGATGCCGGCGTGGTCCATGCCGGGCTGCCACAGCGTCTCGTGGCCCTGCATGCGCTTGCGGCGGGTGAGGGCGTCGATGAGCGTGTGCTCGAAGGCGTGGCCCAGGTGGAGGCTGCCCGTGACGTTCGGCGGCGGGATGACGACGGTGAACGGCGGCTTGTCGCTCTTCTCGTCCGCCTCGAAGTACCCCCGCTCCACCCAGCGCTCGTACAGCGGCCCCTCTACATCGGCCGGCGCGTACTGGGTCGGCAGTTCGGTGTCGGGCGCTGGTGGCTGCTGCTGAGCGTTCTCGGTCACGCGCCCAGTTTAGAGGCGTCACGGCCGTGTCCCGAACCGCATTTGTTCTGTAACGGTGCGCACCCCGGTGGCCTGGGCCGCGTCCGGCTGGGCCAGGATGTCAGGTACGCATAAGCATCTGGAGGGGAACCCAGTAATGAGTCACAACCAGCCGGGCCCGTACGGCGGGCAGCCCCAGCAGCCCGGACCGTACGGTCAGCCGGGCCCCTACGGCCAGCAGCCGCCGCAGGCGCCGCCCGCGCAGCCCGGCTACGGCTACCCCCAGCAGACACCGCCGCAGCAGCCGCAGCCGGGTTACGGCTACCCGCAGCAGGCGCCGCCGCCCCAGCCCCAGCAGGGCTACGGCTACCCGCAGCAGCCCCAGCAGCCGGGCCCGTACGGGCAGCAGCAGCCGCAGTACGGCCAGCAGCCCCCTTACGGCGGGATGCCCCAGCCCCCGGCCGGCAGTGGCGGCGGAGGCGGCAAGAAGACGGCGGTGATCATCGGGGCGGTCGCGGTCGTGGCGGCGATCGCGGTGGGCGCGTACTTCCTGATCGGCGGGAGCGGCGGCAGCGGCTCGGTGGCCGACGACGGCCCGCACAAGCTGGTGACGCCGGCGACGGTGCTCGGGAACTACGCCAAGGCCGACGGCGAGAGCGGCACCATGTCGAAGGACGACATGAAGGACGCCGAGAAGTGGGGTGTGCACAACCCCAAGGACATCGGCGCCTCCTACCAGTCCGGCGACAAGAGCGCGCCGCTGGCCATGAAGCAGCTCCAGTTCAACGGCGTCTACGGCACCATCGACGACCCCGCGAAGACGGTGGACGCGATGTTCGCCCACATGAAGTCGGAGTCCGGCAAGAAGGACGGCGACGACGCGGACACCACCCTGGTCGGCGAGCCGAAGGCGTACTCGCCCGCCGGGCTCGACGGCGCGGTCCTCAAGTGCCAGCAGGCGAAGATAGACAACTCCTCCGAGAAGAGCACCGGCGCGCCGAAGATCCTGAACATGACGGTCTGCGTCTGGGGCGACCACAGCACGCTCGGCTTCGTCATCCCGATGGACATGGCCGACATCCTGTCGGGCAAGAGCACCGAGCCGTCGGCCGCCGCCGAGACCACCGCGAAGCTCCGCAAGGAGGTCCGGGTCAAGATCTGATCCGGCCCGCGCGGCGCGGCACGCACAGGGAAGGGGCCCCGGTCCAGTGACCGGGGCCCCTTCCGTATGCGGTGGCGAAGGGCGGCTACGCCGTCTTCTGCTCCCCCGGTCCCCGGCCGCGGGCGTCGCGGGGGATCAGGGTGGGGTTGACGTTGGAGAGGACCACGTCGGCGGTGATGACGACGCGGGCGACGTCCTTGCGGGACGGGACCTCGTACATCACGCCCTGGAGGACCTCCTCCATGATGGCGCGCAGGCCGCGCGCGCCGGTCTGGCGGAGGATGGCCTGGTCGGCGATGGCCTCCAGCGCCTCGCGCTCGAAGTCGAGCTCCACACCGTCGAGTTCGAAGAGCCGCTGGTACTGCTTCACCAGCGCGTTGCGCGGCTCTACGAGGATCTTCAGCAGGGCTTCGCGGTCGAGGTTGTGGACCGAGGTGATGACGGGGAGGCGCCCGATGAACTCGGGGATCATGCCGAACTTGACCAGGTCCTCGGGCATGACGTCCTCGAACTGGTCCTTGGCCTCCAGCTCCCGCTTGGAGCGGATCGTCGCGCCGAAGCCGATGCCCTTGGCACCCGCGCGGCCCTCGATGATCTTCTCCAGACCCGCGAAGGCACCGCCCACGATGAACAGCACGTTCGTCGTGTCGATCTGGATGAACTCCTGGTGCGGGTGCTTGCGGCCGCCCTGCGGCGGGACCGACGCCGTGGTGCCCTCCAGGATCTTCAGCAGGGCCTGCTGTACGCCCTCGCCGGAGACGTCCCGGGTGATCGACGGGTTCTCGCTCTTGCGGGCGACCTTGTCGATCTCGTCGATGTAGATGATCCCGGTCTCGGCCTTCTTGACGTCGTAGTCGGCGGCCTGGATCAGCTTCAGGAGGATGTTCTCGACGTCCTCGCCCACATACCCCGCCTCGGTCAGCGCCGTGGCGTCCGCGATGGCGAACGGGACGTTGAGCATGCGGGCCAGGGTCTGGGCCAGCAGGGTCTTGCCGGACCCGGTGGGGCCGAGCAGGAGGATGTTGGACTTGGCCAGCTCGATGGCGTCCTCGCGGCCCTGGCCGCCGCCGTTCTCCCCGGCCTGGACCCGCTTGTAGTGGTTGTACACCGCGACGGAGAGGGCCTTCTTGGCCGCCTCCTGGCCGACCACATAGCCGTCGAGGAACTCGTAGATCTCGCGGGGCTTGGGCAGTTCCTCCCAGCGCACCTCGCTCGTCTCGGCGAGCTCTTCCTCGATGATCTCGTTGCAGAGATCGATGCACTCGTCGCAGATGTACACACCGGGCCCTGCGATGAGCTTCTTGACCTGCTTCTGGCTCTTGCCGCAGAACGAGCACTTGAGCAGATCGCCGCCGTCACCGATGCGTGCCACGGTGTGCTTCCCCTTCGCCTGGGGGCCGCCTGGACGCGCTCGTCCAGCGACTCCTGGTGCTGCCTTATGTCGACGGTACCTTGCCGGGCCCCCCGTTCGGGCCCCCCTTGGCACGGTTCACTTCGACGTGACCGTGCCGGGGGGCGGCCAGGGGTACGGCTTCCGCGTCAGCGGACGGCTTCGTTGTTCAGCTTCCGGGTGGAGATGATCTGGTCGATCAGCCCGTACGACAGGGCCTCCTCGGCCGTGAGGATCTTGTCGCGCTCGATGTCCTCGCGGATCTTCTCGATCGGCGTGGTGGAGTGCTTGGCCAGCATCTCCTCCAGCTGCGCACGCATCCGGAGGATCTCGTTGGCGGCGATCTCCAGGTCGGAGACCTGGCCGCGGCCGGTCTCGCTGTAGGGCTGGTGGATCAGCACGCGGGCGTTCGGCAGGGCCATGCGCTTGCCCGGGGTGCCGGCGGCCAGCAGGACCGCGGCGGCGGAGGCCGCCTGGCCCATGCAGACCGTCTGGATGTCGGGCTTGACGAACTGCATCGTGTCGTAGATGGCCGTCAGCGCGGTGAAGGAACCGCCGGGGCTGTTGATGTAGATCGAGATGTCCCGGTCGGGGTCCATCGACTCCAGGCACAGCAGCTGCGCCATGACGTCGTTGGCGGAGGCGTCGTCGATCTGGACGCCGAGGAAGATCACGCGCTCCTCGAAGAGCTTCGCGTACGGGTCGTACTCGCGGACGCCCTGCGAGGTGCGCTCGACGAAGCGCGGGATGACGTAGCGGGACTCGGCGGTGGGGCCGGTGTACTCGGCACGCGTGCGGTCGTGGATGCCGCTGCCGGGGAAGTCGTTCACGATGTCTCCTGGAAAGGGGCTGGACGGTCGGCTGGGGGCCGGCTGGGCCGGTCGGCTCAGGCCCCGGTGCCACCGCCGCCCGGCATGCCGGCGGCGTGCGTGATGACGTCGTCGATGAGGCCGTACTCCTTGGCCTCGTGGGCGTCGAACCAGCGGTCGCGGTCGGAGTCGCGGGTGATCTGCTCGACCGTCTGCCCGGTGTGGTGCGAGGTCAGCTCGGCCATGCGCTTCTTGGTGTGCAGCAGCCGCTCGGCGTGGATCTTGATGTCCGAGGCCGAACCGGCCAGGCCGGCGGAGGGCTGGTGGATCAGGATCTCGGCGTTCGGCAGCGCGAAGCGCTTGCCGGGCGTGCCGGCGCTGAGCAGGAACTGGCCCATGGAGGCCGCCAGGCCCATGGCGATGGTCACCACGTCGTTCTTGATGTACTGCATGGTGTCGTAGATCGCCATGCCGGCCGTGATCGAACCGCCGGGGCTGTTGATGTAGAGGAAGATGTCCTTGTCCGGGTCCGCGGCAAGGAGCAGCAGCTGTGCGGTGATCTTGTTCGCGATGTCGTCGTCCACCGGCTGGCCGAGGAAGATGATCCGCTCGCCGAGCAGCCGGTTGTAGACCTGGTCGCCGAGGCCACCACCGATGGAGGGCTCGCCGGCGGCGGAGGGCATCAGATTCGTCACGTATCCACCTGCTCGTCTTACGACGGCGCCGGGCCGTCTCACGTGTACTGCCGGGGCGTGGGCCGTCCGGCCGGTTCCGGGGACTCCCCTGCCCTCGTATTCATGGACCCTAACGCGCGGGCCCCTTCGGGGAATCCCGCGAAGGGGAGTGTTCGCCGGGGGCGTAGTCCGGGGCCCGTGGGGCGGGGTGGCCAGGTGTGACGACGGGCCCCGGGGAACATGCCCCAGGGCCCATCGTACGTACGTCGGGGACGCCGCGCGGATCAGGCCTCGGCCTTCTCCTCGCCCTCGCCCTCGGCGGCGGCCTCGGCGGTCTCGCCCTCGGTGGACTCGTCCTCCTCGTCCTCCAGGTCGACGACCTCGCCGTTGGTGTCCTTCACGGTCGCGGCCTCGACCACGACGGCCAGGGCCTTGCCGCGGGCGACCTCGCCGACCAGCAGCGGGACCTGGTTGTTCTGGACGACCGCCTGCGCGAACTGGTCGGGCGACATGCCGGAGGAGGCGGCGCGGCGCATGAGGTGCTCGGTCAGCTCTTCCTGGCTGACGTTGAGCTTCTCCTTGTTGACCAGCTCGTCCAGGACGAACTGGGTCTTGATGCCCTTGACCGCGGCGTCACGGGTCTCGGTCTCGAACTCCTCGGCGGTCTTGCCCTGGATCTCCAGGTACTTGTCGAGGGTCAGACCCATCTGGCCGAGCTGGTGGTGCTCCAGGTTGTGCTTGCGGGTGTTGACCTCGTCCTCGAGGAGCTTCTCGGGGACGGGGATCTCGACCAGCTCGAGCAGCTTGTCCAGCACGCGCTCCTGGGCCTGCGTGGCCTGGTCGTACTGCTTCATGCTCTCCAGGCGCTTGCGGCTGTCGGCCCGGACCTCGTCGAGGGTGTCGAACTCCGAGGCGAGCTGCGCGAAGTCGTCGTCCAGCGCGGGCAGTTCGCGGGCGGCGACCTGGGTGACCTTGACGGTGACCTCGGCCTCCTTGCCCGCCGCCGAGCCGCCCTTCAGCTCGGAGGTGAAGGTGGCCTCGCCACCGGCCTCCACGCCCTTCACGGCGTCGTCGATGCCGTCCAGCAGCTCACCGGAGCCGATGGTGTAGGAGACGCCGTCGGCAATGCCGTCCTCCAGCACCTCGCCGTCGACCTTGGCCTCCAGGTCGAGGGTGACGACGTCGCCGTCCTCGGCGGCCCGCTCGACCGGGCTGGTCGAGGCGAAGCGCTCGCGCAGCTGCTCGACGGCCTTGTCGACGTCCTCGTCGGTCACCTCGACCGCGTCCACCTCGACCTCGATGCCGGAGTAGTCCGGGATCTCGATGACCGGGCGGATGTCGACCTCGGCGGTGAAGTTCAGCGTCTCGCCGTCCTTCAGCTCCGTGATGTCGACCTCGGGCTGGCCCAGCGGGGTCAGCTCGGCCTCGTTGACCGCGTCGGTGTAGAACTTCGGAAGCGCGTCGTTGACCGCCTCCTCCAGAACCGCACCGCGGCCGAACCGCTGGTCGATGACCCGGGCCGGGATCTTGCCCTTGCGGAAGCCCTTCACCGTGACCTGCTGGTTGATCTTCTTGTACGCCGCGTCGAGGCTGTCCTTGAGCTCCTCGAAGGGCACCTCGACAGTGAGCCGAACCCGAGTCGGGTTCAGGGTCTCCACGGCGCTCTTCACGGTTCGGTCTCCTTGTGGCTGACTTCTTTGGTTTCGCCGGAGCCAGAGGGGGTCCGGCGGATTAGCCGCCCGGAGGAGTTCGCAGGCCCACTTGGGCCGGACACACGGGCGCGCAGCTTGCATAGTAACCGCAGCCGCTCAGCGCCCCAAAAGGCGATCACGGGAATCACATGAGGTGGCGCCGACCTGCGGCCGGCGAGTGGTCGGGGTGGCGGGATTTGAACCCACGGCCTTCCGCTCCCAAAGCGGACGCGCTACCAAGCTGCGCCACACCCCGTCTGGTGCGACACGTAGGGTACATGCCCGCAGGCGGTACGGCCGCCGCATTTCCCGCCCGCCGAGCCGCCCTCCCCCGGCAGGCGGCGCACCCGCCGCACCCACCCGCTCACCCGGCGCGCGGACAGTACGTACGCGGACCGTACGTATACGCCTTACGTACCCATGGAGGGCGGCGACTGGGGGACACGGGCCGCCGGACGCGCGGGGCGCCTGCTCCGCCGGGCTGGATTCCCGGCCACCGCGTACGCCCGGCCGGGTGCCGGACGGGCGGGCCGGGCGGGCCGGACGCGGACACCGCCCCTCGGGACGGCCCGCGCGCGCGACCGCTCCGCAAGGGGGTGTGCGGGGACGGGGCGCGACCCGCTACGATGCCTGTGTGCCGCGGTCGGTCTCCGACCGGCGGCGCGTGTTGTGTGCGGGCGTAGCTCAATGGTAGAGCCCCAGTCTTCCAAACTGGCTACGCGGGTTCGATTCCCGTCGCCCGCTCCAGGACGGCTCGGGGCCGGTCCGGGGATCGTTTCCCGGGTCGGCCCCGAGGTGGTTTCCCGGGTGCGCCGCCGGGGTGCGGTGGGCGCGGGCAGGGACCGGCCCCGTGGGACCGGTCGGCCACCGGCTCAGAAGTTGATCGAGTTGATCGTGTCCGCTATCGAGTTCATGAAGCGGTTGATCGACGGGGCCATGCCGGTGGAGGCCAGGAAGAAGCCGAAGAGCACGGCGACGATGGCGGGGCCGGCCTTGATGGAGCCGCCCCGGAGCAGCACCACCAGGATGATCGCCAACAGCAGCACCACTGACAGTGAAATGGCCACAACTGATCACACCTTCGATCGGTCCGCTCTCCCGCCGGGTGCCCGTCCCACGCCCCCGCTGGAACCATCGTGCCACCAACACGGGCCGCCTATGCCGTGCCTGACGCATCATCGGCCGGGTCTGTGACACGCGCGGCACCCGGGACGGCGGTGCGGGCCGGGCTCCATGGGGCCGCGGGGCGGTGACCGGCGGTGCGGCCGCCGCGACAGCGGAGGTTTCCGTTTCGATGTCTGCACATTTCGTTCGCCGGTAATTCGAATTGTTGTCGCCGGGCGGTGGGCCGCGCGTCAACTCCTCCTGAACGATCCCGACATCAAGGGCTCACGCCCCTGTCGTCATGTGGTGGGCGACACCCCGCAGGACGGGAATTCCCGGCCGCATCCGGGGCAGCCGCCGCGCAGAGCCGGGATCGCCGACGGAGGTTCCGCGAATCGCGCACGGTCGACGCTAAGGTGCCTGAGATGTTCCACGCTGCCTCCTCCCCCGGCCAGAACAGAACCCCCCTCCCCCCGGCCCAGGCACCGGACGCCGCCGCTCCGGTGCCGCACAGACCCGGTGACGGTGCCGGGCGGTCCGGAAAGCAGCGCGATCCGTTCTTCGACAATGCGAAGTATCTGGCCATCGTGCTGGTGGCATTGGGGCATTCCTGGGCGCCGGTCATGAGCGGCAACCGGTTCCTCGAAGGCGCGTACAACGTCGTGTACACCTTCCACATGCCGGCGTTCGTCATCATTTCCGGCTTCTTCTCCCGCGATTTCGATCTGCGGCCGAGCCGGCTGAAACGGCTGATCACCGGGATCGTCGTGCCCTACGTCGTCTTCGAGACGGCGTATTCACTCTTCCGGGTCTTCGTCGGGCGTTCCGGCGACCACGCGATCAGCCTTCTCGAACCGTGGTACCTGACCTGGTTCCTGTGCGCGCTGTTCATCTGGCGGGTGACGGCTCCGGTGTGGAAGCTGGTGCGCCACCCCCTGGCGGTGGCCCTCGGGATCGCGATGCTGGCGTCGGTGTCACCGGCCATGGGCGGCTCGCTCGACCTGCCGCGCGTGCTCCAGTTCCTGCCCTGCTTCGTGCTGGGGCTCTGCCTGCGGCCCGAGCACTTCCGGCTGGTGCGCCGCCGTGCGGCACGGCTGGTGGCGGTCCCGGTGTTCGCGGTGGCGCTCCTGGCCGGCTGGTGGACCGTGCCGGACCTCAACACCGCGTGGGTCTACCGCAACGGCGCCGCGCAGGACCTGGGCGCGCCGTGGTGGGCCGGGCCGGTGATGGTGCTGCTGCTGTTCGCCGGGTCGGTGCTGCTGACCGGCTGCTTCCTGGCGCTGGTGCCGGGGCGCCGGATGTGGTGCACCGCCCTCGGCACGGGCACGCTGTACGGCTATCTGCTGCACGGTTTCGTGATCAAGGGCGTGCTGTACGCGGGCTGGTTCGAGACGGCGTGGCTGCACCGGCCGCTCGGCGCGCTCGTGGTCACCGTGGTCGCGGCGGGCGGGGTCACGCTGCTGTGCACCCGGCCGGTGCGCGGCGTCTTCCGGTGTGTCGTGGAGCCGCGGATGGACTGGGCCTTCCGCCGGGACACCGCCGGGAGCGGGACGGCGACGGACGGCCGGGGCAGCGGGCGGCCGGGCGGCAGCGACAACGGCAGTGGGCCCACCGGAACCGCCGGTGCCGCCGGGCGCGGCGCCGCGCTGGTCCGCTGAGCCGTCCGCCCCGCGCCCGGCGTCAGGCCGGCGGCTCGCCCTTCAGGTGCCGCATCAGCCGCTCGAAGTGCTGCCAGCCCGACAGGTCGGACGGGTCGCCGGGGAAGGGGTAGTACAGCGCCGGACGGGTGCGCGGGCCCAGTTCGCGCGGACGCCGGTCGAGCGGGGTGTTGCGGGCGCGGTCGCCGGGCATGGCCCGTACCTCCTCGGCGCCCAGGACGAAGGCGTACGGGACTCCCGGGCCCTCGAAGCGCGGGGGCACCGACAGGTCGCGGCGAGCCCTGCGGATCTGCACCAGCATGGACTGGAGGTCGTGCCGGGTGGCGAGGATCTCGGCGGCGCGCGGCACCGCCTCGTGGGGGATCTCCTCGCCGGGGCCGAAGCCGAACGCCAGGGTGACGTCCTCCTCGACGCCGCCCTTGGTGCGGCTGACCCGGACCGTGGCGAGGGCGGGGCGTTCGGGGCTGCCGACGACGACGAACCAGGTCGGCGCGGGGGCCCGTTCGTGGGCGACGTCGGTGAACTGGCGCAGCGACCACGGCAGGTTGGCGGGTTCCTCGGTGCCCCAGCCGGCCGGCGGCTCGCCGGTGATCTCGCGCCAGACGGCCTCCAGGGCGCCGCCGAGGACGAGCCGGTCGTCGGCGGGATGGATCGCCCGGTAGGAGACGGCGAGCTGGCGTTCACCGGTGTCGGCGGTGTCCCGGGTGAAGGCGGCGGCCAGCGGCGTACGCGGGTCCTCGGGGGTGGCCTGCGGGGACTCGACGGTCACGAACAGGCCGTTGTTCCACTCCAGTACGGCGCCGGACAGGCCGTCGTAGTAGCCGTCCCGCTCGTCCTGGACGACCCAGCGCGAGGGCCAGCCGGGCAGGGCGTTGCGGACCGCCGGGGAGAGCCGGGTGCCGGCCGGGGTGACGATCTGGAGGCCGAGCTGGGCCTCGGCCGCCGCGCGGAAGGCGTCGGCGAGCCAGGCGGACAGGGCGACCACCGGCCGGTCCTGGATGACCACGGCGACCTTGTCGGTGAGGACGTCCACGGCGGGCTGGGCCGCGGCGGGCACCGGGACGGCGCTCACCCCGTCGGTCTTCACCACGGCCAGCGAGCGGGCGGCCTGGGGCGGCCAGGCGGTGCCGCCGACGAGGGTGGCGAGCCGGGCCGCGAAGGTGCCGGCCAGTTCCTCGCCCTCCTTGACGCCGGTGGTGGCGCGGGCCTCGGTCCACCAGTACGGCACCTCGGGCTCGCTCGCGCCGAGCAGCCGCTGCGCCTCGCCCCTGACCTGGACGAGCAGCGGCGCCTCCACGGTGACGAGGGGGCGGCCCTGCTCGTCGCACAGGCGCACCACGGCGCCCCCGTCCTCGGCGCCGACCAGCTTGTCGGGGCCGCCGGAGAGCAGGCCCGCGATCACGCTCAGCGGATCGGGCATCTTCTGGGTGAGGGTGACGACGTCCTTGGTCATGGCTGGTTCACCTGTTCCCGGCGTAGACGGTCTGGATCAGCCGGTTCGGCTCGCCCCTGCGCACCAGCACGCCGCGGCCGGGCGGCTGCTGGCTCGCGTACACGCCGGGGAAGAGCTGGCCCTCGCTGCGGTCGCCGGACATCACCAGCGCCGTGGAGCCGGACTCGCGCAGCCCCTGGAGCAGCGGTTCGTACAGGCCGCGCGAGGCGCCCGCGACCCGGCGGGTGAGGACGAAGTGCAGGCCGATGTCGACGGCGGAGGGGATGTACGGCACGAAGGGGGCGAGCGGCTGCTGTCCCGCGGTGGTCAGGACGTCGTAGTCGTCGACGAGGATCACGATGCGCGGGCCCGAGCCCCAGCTGCCGGGCTCCAGGTCGGCGGGGTCGGCGCTCTCGTCGGGCAGCCGCTTGTCCAGTTCGCCCGCGATGCCGTGGGCCAGCGCACCGGCCAGCTTGGCGTTGTAGGCGTAGCCGCCGCGGTACTCCTCGGGGACGGCGCCGCGCAGTCCGCGGCGCGGGTCGAAGACGCCGAAGACCAGCTCGTCGTCGCCGTGGCGTTCGATCAGGCCCTCGACGACGACCTTGAGCAGGTTGGTCTTGCCGCACTCGCTGTCGCCCATGATCATCAGGTGCTGGTCGTGCGCGAACAGGTCCAGCGGGACGGGCGCCAGCTTCGTCTGGTCCAGGCCGATGGGCACGCGGCGCGGTTCGGCGGCCGGGCCGGGCAGCAGGTGCGGTTCCAGCAGGTGCGGCAGCACCCGGACGGGCTGGGCGACCTCGCCGGTCCAGGTGGCGCGGACGGTACGGGCCGTGCGCTCCAGGACGGCGCCGAGTTCGGCTCTGTCGCCGAGGCCGTCGGTGCGGGGCAGCGCGACCTGCGCGAAGAGCTTGCCGTCGGTGAGGACGCGGCCCTTCTCCTCCGGGGAGAGGGTCTCGGCGAGCTTGCGGTCGACGCTGGACTCGGTGGGGTCGTTCAGCCGCAGTTCGACGCGGGTGCCGAACTGGGACTGGGTGGCGATCCGCACGTCGTTCCAGCGCAGCATGCCCGCGACCACGTGGATGCCGTAGCCGCTGCCGCGCTTGAGGATGTCGACGACCGCGTCGTCCAGGTCCTCGAAGTCGTCGCGCAGGGCGCCGAAGCCGTCGATGAGCAGCACGATCTCGGTGGAGGCCAGCTCGGGCAGCCGGCCCGCGGCGCGCAGGGTGCGCAGCTGCTCCAGGGAGTCGATGTTGTGGACGCGGAACAGTTCCTCGCGCTGGTCGAGCATGCCGCGCACCGAGTCGATGGTGCGGGCGGCGCGCTCGCGGTCGGCGCGGCCGGCGACACCGCCGACGTGTGGCAGTCCGGCGAGCGCCTGGAGGCCGCCGCCGACCAGGTCGAGGCCGTAGACGCCGACCTCCTGCGGGGTGTGGGTGAGCGCCAGGGACAGGGCGAGGGTGCGCAGCAGGGTGGTCTTGCCGGACTGCGGGCCGCCGATGACGGCGGCGTGGCCGCCCGCGACGGTGAGGTCCAGGTACCACTGGCCCTGCCACTGCTTGGTCGGGTCGTCCAGCAGGCCGAGGGGCACCCGGAGCGGCCCGCGCCGCCCGGCGAGCTGCATGCCGCGCGCGCCCACCTCGACGGGTCCGGCGACCTGGTCGAGGGCGACGGCGTCGGGCAGCGGGGGCAGCCAGATCCGGCGTACGGTGCGGGCCCCGGCGTCCTCGATCTGCTGGACCAGGACGCCCATCTCGGTGGGTCCGGTCTCGCGGCGCCGCATCTGCGGTTCCTCGGCCCCGGCGGACTCGTCCTGGCCGAGGGTGTTGTACGCCGCGTACTCCAGGGCCAGCGGCCCGGTGTCCTCGGTCTCGCGCTCCACCGGGCCGCGGTAGGCGCCGGACACATAGCTCGCCTTGAACCGCTCGTAGTGGCTGGTGTCGACCTTGAGGTAGCCGAAGCCGGGCAGCGGGGGCAGGTGGAAGGCGTCGGTGGTGTCCAGGACCGTACGGGACTCGTCGGCGGAGAAGGTGCGCAGGCCGAGCCGGTAGGACAGATAGGTGTCCAGGCCCTTGAGCTTGCCGCCCTCGATGCGCTGGCTGGACAGCAGCAGGTGCACGCCGATGGACCGGCCGATCCGGCCGATGGACAGGAACAGGTCGATGAAGTCGGGCTTGGCGGTGAGGAGTTCGCCGAACTCGTCGATGACGACGAACAGGTGCGGCAGCGGTTCGAGGTCGGGGCGCTTCTCGGCGCGCAGGGCGGCGTAGTGCCCGATGTCGGCGACGTTCCCGGCGTCCTTGAGGACCTGCTGGCGGCGCTTGACCTCACCGGCGAGGGAGGCGTGGACGCGTTCGACGAGACCGGCCTGGTTCTCCAGGTTGGTGATGACTCCGGCGACGTGCGGCAGGTCGGCGAACGGGGCGAAGGTCGCGCCGCCCTTGTAGTCGACGAGGACGAGCGCGAGGTCGTCCGGCGGGTGGGTGGCGACCAGGGCGAGCACCAGGGTGCGCAGCAGCTCGGACTTGCCGGAGCCGGTGGCGCCGACGCACAGGCCGTGCGGGCCCATGCCCAGCTCGGAGGACTCCTTGAGGTCGAGCAGGACCGGCTCGTGGGCGTCGCTGACGCCGATCGGGACGCGCAGGAAGGCACGTTCGCCGCGCGGCGCCCACAGCCGGTCCAGGTCGAGGCGGGCGACGTCGTCGATGCCGAGGAGTTCGGCGAAGTCGACGGGCCCGGTCAGCGGGGCGTCGGCCATGGACTCGGCGGACAGCCGCAGCGGGGCGAGCATCCGGGCCAGGCCCTCGGCGAAGGGCACGCCGACCTCGTCGACGGTGCCGTGGGCGCTGACCGGTTCGGCCTCGCGCAGGTCCTCGATGAGGATGCGGTCGCCGTCGACGGTGATGCGCACGCCGACGCTGCCGGGCTCCTGGACGCGTTCGTCGAGCAGGTGCAGCACGGTGACGCCCATCTCGCGCAGGCCCACCGCGTCGTCGGGGCGCGGCAGTTCGACGGCGTCGGCGCCGTGTCCGTCGGCGACCACGAGGAGCCGGGAGGTCATGGCCAGGGCGTCCGGGCCGGACAGTCCGCGCCGCACCTCGGCGGCGTAGGAGGCGCGGCGGCGCAGCTCGGCGCCGGTCTGCCGGGCGAGCTGGGGCAGCGAGGGCGCGATGCGGCGGGCGGCGACGGGCCCGTCGAACTGCTCGGGGTCGAGCAGGTGCGGCAGCCACTTGGCCCATTCCCAGTCGGCGATCCGGTCGCCGGGGGCGGCCAGTGCCATGGCGACGTCGTCGGGGGCGTGGGTGGCGGCGGTCTGCACCATCAGGGCGCGGGCCACCCGCAGGGTGTCCTCGCGGGGGCCGATGACGCTGATGTTGCCGACCCGGTCGAGCGGGACGGTGAGGGGCAGTTCGGTGCCGCTGCTGAAGCGGGACATCAGCGCGGACGCCTCGTTCAGCATGAACTGGTCGGGCGGGGTGAGCACGGAGGAGCCCTGCTGGGCCACCTTCAGGTCCCGTACGGGCATCTCGCCGGTGCCGACCCGCACCCGCAGGAAGTCCCCGTCCACGCGGCGCCGCTCCCACAGCCGGGCCGGGTCGCGCACGATGTCGTAGAGGGCGTCCGGCGGCGGGTTGAGCACCTGGGCGCGTTCGCGCCGCTCGCGTTCCTCCCCGGACAGCTCCTCGCGCAGGTCCTCCAGATAGGCGAGGTACGCCTCGCGCTGGGTGCGGCGGGTGCGCTGGGCCTTGCCGCGCTGGGAGAAGACCAGCGTCATCGAACCGGCCAGGGTGACGACGAGGATGATCGCGCCCAGACCGGCGAACTGGCTGTTGCGCACGACCGTCATCATCACGACGGAGGACATCACACCGGCCACCGGCAGCAGCGAGGTCGCGATGGAACCGGCCTTGCCCTCGGGCAGGTTGGGCGGCGCCTCTATGGTGCGCGGTTCGGGGGCCGCCGCGGGCCGGGTGGTCCGGGCGGGCCGGTGGATCAGTCGGGTGCTCATCGTGGGTGCCTCGTCGTCCTCAAGTGCCCTTCGGCTACGGGGTTCAGCGGCGTGTCTGGGACAGCCGGAAGACCTCGGCGGCCAGTTCGGTGGCGGCCTGCCGGGTGGCGCGGGCGAGCAGGTCGGTGCGGATCGCGCCGCCGGCCGCCAGATGCCGGTCGTAGGGCAGGACGCGCACGCTCGCACCGGTCTCCTTCAGCTGCCCGGCCGCCTTGTCCAGGTCGAGCCCGGTGTGCGGCACGGTCTCGGTGAGCAGGACGACGGTGGAGGTGGTGACGGACCGGGGCAGGCCGCGCATCCACTCCAGGACGGCGTGCGTGCTGGCCAGGCCCTCCAGGGTGGCGGGCACGGTGAGCACCCGGGCCTGGGCGGCGGACAGCGCGGTGCGGGCGACCTCGGCGGGCAGCGTCTCGCAGTCCACGACGGTCACGCCGAAGTAGCGGCGCAGCGACACCATGACGCGCTCGTAGCCGCGGGTGTCGAGCATCGCGCCGACCTGGCCCTGGCTGCCGGGCAGCAGCCAGGCGTTGTCGGGCAGCTGGACCAGGTAGCCGGTCACGTCCAGCAGGGACATCTGCGGTTCGACCAGTCCGGCGAGGTCGCCGGTGGTCCAGCGCAGGCTCTCGGCGCCCAGGCGCAGCGGCAGCGAGCCGAGCGCCGGGTCGGCCTCCACGACCAGCACCGGGTCCTGCCGGTAGTGCGCGTAGGTGGTGGAGAGCAGCGCGGCGACGGTGGTCTTGCCGGAACCGCCGCGGATGGAGGTCACGGCGATCTGCCGGCCGGTGGTGACGGCCTGCTGGAGCACCTCGGCGACGGCGGTGGTCTCGGCGACCTCGCGCGCGGCCGAGGAGGACACGGTACGGCGCACCGCGCGCAGCGCCCGCGCCGCGAACGGCTCGCCGCGGCGCGGCTTGCCCCCGGTGGCGGCCAGCCGCTTGTCGACCACGGGACGCGAGTCGGGGGTGGCGCCGCGCTGTGGGGAGCCGGGGTACTGGGCGGCGGCCGGGCGGGCGGCGGCGGGCTGGTGGGGTGCGGCGGGCTGCTGGGGCTGGTACGGCTGCTGGGCCTGCTGCGGCTGGTACGGCTGCTGGGCCTGCGGGTGCTGGTACGGCTGCGGGGCCTGCGCCTGCGCCGGGAAGGCGGCCGGGGCCTGGCCCTCGGCGGGGAAGGCGGGCTGGGGCTGGGCCGGGTAGGGGGCGGCCTGGGCCTGCGGGTCGGCGGGGGCCTGGGCGTGCGGGTAGCCGTACGCCGGTGCGGGGCCCTGGGCCTCCGCCGGTGTCTGCGGGTGCGGGTAGCCGTACGCCGGTGCGGGCGCCTGGGCCGGCCCCGGGGGCTGATGGCCCTCCGGCCCCGCCGGTCGCGGCGCCGCGGTCTCCTCCTGCGGGCCGCGCCGGGGCGCGGTGTTCCTCAAGTCGCGCAGCACGTCGTTCTGCCAGTTGTCCCCGTTGGGCATGTCGCCTTCTTCCCCGCCTCGTCGTCCCGCCCGGAGCGCCGGCGCGTCGTCCGTGAGTGGTCCGTGAGTCTCAGAACTTGTCGAGCAGTTGCCCGTAGATGCCGAACACGCCGACGGCGAGCGGGAAGAGCCCGATCACGCCGAGGGACTCGATCAGGTCGGCGAACCGGCGCAGCCGCACCCGTACGTGCTCGGGCGGCTCCACCGCGAGGACGAGCAGCGGCAGCAGCCCGGCCGCGCCGAGCAGCACCAGCGCGCCCGCGCCGCCCGCGTGGTGCAGCCACAGCACCGCCAGCCGCACGACGAGCACGGCCGCCGCCGCGAGCAGCGCCACGACCTCCGCGACCAGCGGGAAGGCCCGCGCCCGCGACAGCAGGACGACGGCCGTCAGCGCGGCCAGCGCCACCGTCCACACGGTCGGTTCGTGGGCGGTGGTCAGCAGCCAGCCGCCGGCCGCGGCCGAGACCGCGGTGACCACCGTGGCCAGGGCGAGTCCGCGGTGGGTGGCGGCGAGCGCGTTGGCGACCTGGTGCCGGCTGACCGAGACGCCCGAGGAGCGCCGGTCGTCGAGTCCGGTGAGCCCGGACGCCATCAGCGCGAGGCGGGGCAGCAGGCCGAGCAGCACGACGGAGAAGACCGCCATCACCGCGCCGAGCCGGTCCGGCCGGTCCTGGAGCGCGGCGACGGCCTCCCACACGACGGCGATCGCGGCCGCCGCACCGGCGCCGACGAGCCCGCCGCGGCCGAGGGGCGAGAAGTACGCGAGGAGGACGAGGGTGACCACCAGGGCCGCGACGACACCGGCCAGCCGGGCGGTCCCGGACCAGCCGTAGGCGTCGGCGGCGGTCCAGGCGGTGAGCAGCCCGAGTCCGCCGGTGGCGAGCAGCAGCGCGGTGGCGAGCCCCCGGTTGCCCTGGCCGATCCGGGCCACCAGGGCACCGGCGACCAGGCAGACCACGGTGACGGCCGCGAGGGCGGTGGTGACGCTCTCCAGCGCGAACTCGCGCCGGGCGAGCACACCCGCGGCCACCGTGAAGCCGACCGTGGCGACCCCGGCGCTGGCCCGGCGCGCGGCCGGGCGCCAGCGCCAGGCGCGCAGGTCGAGGTCGTCGGCGACCTGGTCGGTGACGTCGTGCACGACCGGGGCCGGCGGCGCGGCGTGGGCGCGCACGAGCTGGAGGACGGCGCCGTCGGGGATCCCGGCCGAGGACAGGGTCGCGTCGTGCGGCAGGACCGAGCCGTCGGAGGTGATCAGCTGCCGGGTGGCCGGGCGGGTGGAGGCCCGGTCGTCGAGCAGCCGCAGGATGTCGGGGAGCAGTTGGCCGATCGGGGTGTCCGACGGCAGGACGATGTCGGCGCGTCGGCGTTCACCGACCAGGGTGACCCGGCTCAGCTGGGTCCGGGACGTCGTTGCTGTGCTCACCACTCACCGGAACCTATCATCGCGTCTTCTCCGTCACGGGTCCGCGTGACGTGACCATGGTGACCACGCACATCGTCTTCACGGCTTCTCCGTAGCCTTGGCGCCGCCGGTCGCCGAAGGGGCCGGCGTACCCGACGGGTTGTACATCTGCTCCTGCTGTTGCTGCTGCTTCTTCTGGTCGGCCTTCTGCTTGGCCAGGGTCGCCTGGAGGAACGACCAGCCGACGCAGCCCGCGCACAGGACGGCGGCGATGGCGATGCCCGCGAAGACCTTGCCGAGCCGTTCGTCGACCGTGCGCCGTCCGCGCTGCGCGCCGAACAGCAGGGCGTCGCGCATCCGGCGCCGACGCACCGCCACCGACTCGAGCAGCTGGCTGTCGTAGTCCCGTGCCATCCCGTCGTCCTGTGCAGTAGCTGTTTGCTGTGACCGTGTCTCGTGGCTCCGCGCCCGTGTCCGTGCCCGTGTCCGTCGCCCGTGCCGGTGCCCGTCGTGCGCGCGTCCGTCAGTCGTCCGGGCCGAGTCCGAGGTGGCCGCGCATCGTGGCGTACTTGTGCGCGAGCCGCCGTGCGGTGGGCTCGTCCAGTGCGGCCAGGCGCCGCGGGTCGGCGTTGTGCGCGAGGTCGGCCGCCTTGACCAGACGGGCGCCGGGCACGGCCAGGATCCGGCGCGCGTACGCCTCCGGCTCCTCGCCCGGCCGCTTGGTCACGGCCCGTACGGCGTCCTTGGTACGGGCGGGCAGCGGGGCCGCGTCGAGCCACTCCTCGCTGAGCGCGCCGTCCTCCAGGGCATCGTGCAGCCAGGCGGCGGCGACCAGGTCGTCACCTCCGCCGCGGGCGCGGACGCCCTCGGCGACGGCCGACAGGTGCTCGGCGTACGGCCGTCCGGCCTTGTCCGTCTGCCCGGCGTGCGCGGCACGGGCGACGGCCTCGACCTCGGCCGGGCTCATCACCGCCCCGGCGCGCACCGGCGCCTGCGCCCGCCCCGTCCGGGGCGGCCTTTCCTGCGGCATCGCGGATCCCCCTACTTCGCTTCCGCAACATATGGCATGGACGGGCCGCCCGTACACCCGGGGTGGAGCCCCGCGGCCCCTTCCCCCGTGCCCTGACGGGCAGCGTGCCACGTACCCGGCGAGACCGCCACGGCATCCGGCGGACCGGGCCCGGCGGCCGGGGCGGACGTTCCTTCACAAAGGCAGCTCACCCGTCGAGAGGCGGGAGTTCAGTCGCCTTTGGCGAGGGCTTCGACGGCCGCTGCGTTCGGTGCATCCGCCAGGGAGCCAGACAGGGGGCGGCCCTTGCCGCCCGGCTCGGGGTCGCCGTACAGCTCCGCAAGGGCCTGGGAGGGGCGGGCTCCCCGTTCCTTGGCCGCGCGCAGCCGACGGCCCCAGGATCCGCCCTCGTTCACGCCACGAGGACCGGCCGCCTGCCGGGGCTCGTAGGCGGCGGCGTCATCCTCGTCACCGGCCCACACATAACCGAGAATCGCTCCGCTCTGCTTGTCGACTACCGTGAAATACCGCACCGGCTTCTCGGTCCAGTCCTGATAGCGAGGCGGGCCACCCGCCCTCTCCACGAACCTCAGGTCGTCTTCCAAGCGCGGGTTGACCGGCTGTTCACTGCTCATGAAGTCCACGTTCCTTTACCTGTGCCGACACTCAACGAGGTTACGGCCTCGGGAGGACCTCACCGTAAACATGCCACTTGCCCGCGTCGTCCATGAAGACCCGCGTCACCTTGTAGTCCGTACCGCGGGCAAGAAGGATTTCCCGCTCTCCCGGGTTGGCTGAGATGTGGTCGATCCAGAGAGCAGGCGTGCCCTTGGGGACCCTCCAGTGCATGACCACCGGTTTGTACCTGAACGCTGGCGGCACCGTCTCGCCGAACGCCGTGGAGGTGTAGGCGAGATCTCCGAAGACACGGCCTTCCATCTCGAGGGGCGACCTCAAATTGAGGTGGTCGATGCCGGTGCCTCGGATGACCATGACGTCCTCGGGCACCGGCCGGGTGCCCATCACCTCGTCCATGTTGTCAATGGTGTCCAGGATGTGCTGGGACACGTCCATCCCGGAGCGGAGGTGGCCGTTGATCTGTGTGTAGTAATGATCGCTGTAGGTGTACAGCGCGTCCCTGGCGTCCGGATCGAGGTCGTCCAGGAAATCGTTCCAGTAACTGTCGCCGTACGCCTGACCCGCCTCGTCGCTGAAGCTGGGCTCCAGGTTCGTGCCGGGCGTCAGTTCGGCCGCGGCCACCGCGTGCTTCTCCGCGTCGGTGGCCAGGTTGTCGAACTCGTCCCCCGACATGAGGGGCTTGTACTCGAACGGTTCCCCGGTGCCGTGTCCCGGCACGTCCGGGTGGTCGTGGACCGGGGTCGCCGGGGCGTCGGCGCCGTGGTGCGCGGTGGCGTCGAGGACCGGGTGGTCGAGGTCCACGTGGTCGCCCACGTGCGAGGCGTCGTCGGCGTGGCCGTCCGTGTGGTGGCCGCCGCCGTGGTGGTCGGTGTGGTCACCGCCGCCGTGCTCGGTGTGTCCCGTGCCGTCGTGGCCATGCCCCTGGCCGTGGCCGTTCGGCGCGTCCGAGGTGTGGCCGTGCCCGCCGCTGCCCGGGACGTCGTGCGTGGGGACGTCGTGGGTCGGCGTGTGCGCCGGGGTGTGGTCGTACGAGGCCGGGGCGTGGTCGTAGGACGACGGCGGCGGCGTGTGGTCGTACGCGGACGGCGGGACCGTGTGGTCGTACGTCGACGGTGACGGCGTGTGGCCGTAGTGCGCGGCCGGGTCGGTCGTGTGGGACACGCCGTCCGCGCCGGTGTGTACGCCCGCGTGGACGGGCTGCTGTCCGTGGATCGTCCAGCTGTCGGGAAGGCCGGGGACCTTCGGGGCGTTCGGGACGGTCTCGTGCGGGACCGGTGTGGTCTCGGGGATGCCGTTGGGGGCCGTGATGTTGCCGTGCGGGTCCAGCAGCCGTCCGTCGGGCAGGTGGACCGAGCCGTCCGGCAGCGTCGGCATATCGATCTTGCCGATGCCCTTCAGGGCCTTGGTGATGTCCCCGATCTTCGACAGGCCCGCACCCGCGCCCTTGGCGACATACGTCATCGGGTCGATGACCTTGCCCGCCTTGCCCGCCACCGACAGCACCTTCGCGACCGCGCCGGCCTTGCCCGCACCCGACGCCGCACCCCCCGCACCACCCGTGAACACCGTGGTCAGCACATTGAAGGTGACCGCACCGGCCGCACGCGCGGGGTTCTTGCCCCACTCGTCCCACGCCACCAGCGCCTTGCCCGTCTCCTTCATCGCCGTACGCGAATCACGGATCCAGGAGGGGAGTTTGTCGTCGGGCAGTGCCCAGAAGAGGGTGCCCAGGCCCGGCAACGAGGTCAGGACCAGGCCGGTGGCGAGTTGCGCGAGGCCCTTCCACGCCTGCCCCATCGCCTCCCAGCCGCCGAAACCGACCAGCGTCCCCAGGCCCTTGATCGTGCCCCACACACCGTCCACGATCAGGCCGTCCCACACGAACGACTTGACCCAGTGACCCACCTCGTACCAGTGATGCTTCTCCTCGACCGGGTCGCCCCAGGGAAGCTTCGCGTTCTTCAGGTCATCCGCGTTGAACCCGTACTGGTCCTTGCGGTCGGATCCGTCCCCCGCGACCATCTGCGTACCGTGGAACAGCGCGGTGATCTTGTTGTGGCAGGTGCGTTCCGCCGCCCAGAACGCCGCGACCGTCCGCGTGATCTCGTCCCGGATCCGGTTGTGATGATCAACCTTGTCACCGTCGTACTGCCAGTCGTCGTCATCCTTCACCGAGTTGACGAACGTCGTCGCTTCGCTCTTCAGGTCCTCCAGCTTCTTGACGAGCGGGCGGATCTCCGTCGCGTATCCCGACAGGGCTCCCGACACGGACTCCAGGCCGGTGGCGAACGTGTCGGCGCGGTCCTTCACGGGCTTGGTCGACGCGAACAACTGCTCCGCCTCCGGAGCCGTGTAATACGCCGACAGTCCCTGGAACTTCGTATGAACGTCCTGACCGGTCGAACGGAAATGGCCCGCATCCGCCTTCAGGTTCCCGTACGCCTTCTCCAGCAGCCCCAGATCACCCGTGAACTGCGGAATCTCCTCAGGCTTGATCACCTCTCGCCCACCCCAGGAGCATCCAGCTTCGGCGCCTTCAACGCAGCACGCTGCGCACGCGCCGCCATCTCCTCGTCACCATTCAGATACGCCGTCGTCGCATCCACCACACCCTGCAACGACTTACCCGCCCGCGCCGCCACGAACTGAAGATCCTTCGACGCATGCTCCGCCCACTGCGACAGAGCCAACGCCACCAGACCCCCCTGCCCCTTACCGTCCTTACCCCCGCCGGAATCCGCCGAGATCGTCCCCGCATACGTCGCCGCCGACGTCAGATGCTCCCCGAACGCCTTCCCGTACGTCTCCAGATGCGACGCCGACTCACCCGTCGTCTTCAACACACCCGAAATACCCTGCGGCTTCAGATCCCAGCCCGACACC